>DATCLF010000342.1:0-9044 GCA_036564055.1 Spirillospora sp. | reverse complement strand
GTGCAGCACGACGTCGTCGGGTTCGGCCCCCATGGTCCGGAACGCGCGGGCCACCATCTCCGTCCACGCCTCGGAGTCCTTGCGGGTGACGCCGACCCAGCTCGGTCTGCCGGTCGTGCCGGTGGAGGCGTGGACGCGGATCACCTGGCTCATGTCGACGCCCGCGTGGCGGCCGAGCGGCGGCGCCGCCGCCTGCGACTCGCGGAGCTGCTCCTTGTCGGTGAACGGCAGCTTCCGCAGGTCGTCGAGGGTTTTCAGGGCCGAGGCGTCGACCCCGTGCGCGGCGAACAGGTCGGCGTAGAACGGGGACCGTCCGGGAAGCCGTTCGAGCTGCGCACGGAGCGCGGCGGTCACGGCTTCCTCGTCGTCGGCCGCGACGAAAGCGGGTCTGCTCACAGAAGTTCCTTCCGGGACTGATGTGGCGCTGCGTTGAAACCCCCTGCGGGCGGCCGCAGGTCTACCTCTTCTCCGTGGTCGTGGGTCAGTGGTCGTGGACGACGACTCCGCGGATGTTCCTGCCTTCGTCGAGGTCGCGGTAGGCGTCGTTGATCTCGTCGAGCCGGTAGCGGCGGGTGATCAGCTCGTCGAGCCTGAGATCGCCCGCGCGGTAGAGCCCGAGCAGCTTCGGCACGTCGTAGAGCGGGTTGCAGTCGCCGAACAGCGCGCCGCGCACCTGCCGCTGGTAGCCGATCAGCCGTCCCGCGGGGAAGTGCAGCGTGTTCTCGCCGGCCTTGCCGACCGCGACGACCGTGACCTTGCCGCCCTTGCCGGTCATGTTCACCGCGGCGTCGACGATGTCGGCGGTGAGCACGCCGGGGGTGCAGATGACGTGGTCGGCGAGCTGTCCCCAGGTGGTCTCGACGACGAACTCGTGCGCCTTCTCGGCGTCGGCGAACGCGTGGGTGGCGCCGAAGACCCGCAGCGCCGTCTCGCGCTTGAAGTCCACCGGGTCCACCACGATCACGTTCTTGGCCCCCGCGTACCGGGCGCCCTGGACCGTGTTGCTGCCGACGCCGCCCGCGCCGAAGACGACCACGGTGTCGCCGGCGCGGACCCCCGCGGCGTAGACCGCCGAGCCCCATCCGGTGGGGACGCCGCACCCGACGAGCGCGCCGATCTCGAACGGGATGTCGTCGGGCAGCGGGATGCACGCCCACTCCGACACCACCGCGTACCGGGAGAACGTGCCCAGCGTGCAGAACCCGCCGAGGTCCTCGTCACCGAGGTGGAAGCGGAACGTGCCGTCGAGGAACATGCCGGTGCCGGCGTTGAGGCCCTTGACGCACATGTTCTGGTGGCCGGTGGAGCACGGCCGGCACGCGCCGCAGGCGGGGATGTAGGAGCAGACGACCCGGTCGCCCGGTTTGACGCGGCGGACGTCGGGGCCCGCCGACTCGACCACCCCCGCGCCCTCGTGCCCGCCGACGATCGGGAACCGGACCGGTGCGTTGCCCTCGGTGATGTGGGCGTCGGAGCGGCACAGCCCCGAGGCGTGGAACCGGATCCGGACCTCGTGCGCCTTCGGCGGGTCGAGCCGCAGGTCGACCAGTTCCCAGCCCTTGTGGGGGCCCCGGGCGATCGCGGCGTGCGTGGTGAGGCTCATCGGTCCCCCTGTTTCTGTGCGTGCGCTCACGGCTCGGCGACCTTCATGGACGGGGCATGCGGCAGAACCTCCTCGCCGAGCAGCCCGATGTGGTCCAGGTCGTGGATGTCGTAGATGTGCAGGTAGACCGTGTCGGCGCCGAGCTCGGCGAGCGCGGCGATCCGGTCGGTGACCAGCGCGGGCGACCCGATCGCCGCGTTCTCCCGGATGAACCGCGAGCCGATGACGGCGGCGCGGCGTTCGACCTCGGCGGGCGTGGTCGCGCAGGCGACGGGCAGGACCGACGAGCGTCCCGGCTCGGCGGGGTCGCGGCCGATCGCCTCGCAGGCCCGGGTGAAAGCGGCGAAACGTTCCCGCAGGTCGCCGCCGAGCGCCGTGTTGAACTCGCTCGCGTACCGGGCGGCGATCGCGGGTGTGCGCCGGGGGCCGGTGCCGCCGACGAGGATCGGCGGGTGGGGCGACTGGACGGGACGCGGCGGCGAGTGGTTGGCCTCCACGCGGTAGTGCGCGCCGTCGAAGGAGAACCCCTCCGGGTCGTCCCGGGGGGTCGTCCACAGCCCGGTGATGATCGCGAGCTGCTCCTCGAAGCGGTCGAACCGCTCGCCGACGCCGGGGAACGGGATGCCGAACGCGGCGTGCTCACGGGCGTACCAGCCGGTGCCGAGGCCGAGCTCGACCCGTCCGCCGCTCATGTCGTCGACCGACGCGACGATGGTGGCCAGCAGGCCGGGCTGGCGGAACGTCGCGGCGCCCATCAGCGCGCCGAGGCGCACCCGTTCGGTGTCGCGGGCGAGGCCGCCGAGGGTGGTCCAGCAGTCGGTCGGCCGGTAGGCGCGGTCCTCCGGGTCGACGCCGAACAGGTGGTCGGAGCGGAAGAACGCGTCGAACCCGGCTCGTTCGACGGCGAGGGCGAGCGCGCGGATCTCCTCGTACCGGGCGCCGTGGCGGGGCTCCATCAGCACCCGGACCCGCACGCCCTCGCGGTCGGCCCGCCACGCGGTCCCCGAGCCCGGGACGCCGGGGGACGCCTCAGCGCGCGCCACGCAGCGACACCGCCTTCACCTGCGTGTAGTCGCGGACCGCGTCGGCGCTCATGGTGCGGCCGAAGCCGCTGCGCTTGTAGCCGCCGAACGGCGCGCCGATCACTCCCGGGCGCATGGCGGCGTTCACGGCGACCTGGCCGGCCTGCAGCCCGCGCGACATCCGCACGGCACGGCCGACGTCGCGGGTCCACACCGAGGCGACGAGCCCGTAGTCGGTGTCGTTGGCCACGGCCAGGGCCTCGTCGTCGCCGTCGACCGGCAGCACCGACAGCACCGGCCCGAAGATCTCCTCGCGGGCGATGCGCATGCCGGGCTCGACCCGGTCGAACAGGGTCGCTTCGACGAAGAAGCCGCGTTCGAACTCCTCGCCCTCCGGGACGCCCCCGCCGAGGACGAGCTCGGCGCCCTCCTCCTGCCCGATGCGCACGTAGTTGAGCACCCGTTCGTGCTGCTCGGCGTTGATCAGGGGGCCCATCTGCACCTTCCGGTGCCAGGGCCCGACCGTGACCGTCTTCATCCGCTCGGCCAGGCGGCGGACCGTCTCGGCGTGCAGGGAACGGTCCACCACGACGCGGGATCCGGCGGCGCAGATCTGCCCGGTGTTGAGGGTGATGCCGGCGACGATCGCGGGGATCGCGGCGTCGAGGTCGGCGTCGTCGAGGATGACCTGCGGGGACTTGCCGCCGAGCTCCAGGTGCAGGGGCGTGAGGTTCTTCGCGCACGCCTCCATCACCAGCGACCCGGTCTCGGGCGAGCCGGTGAAGCTCATCCGGCGGACCCGCGGGTGGGCGGGGACGGCGGCGCCGGCCTCCGGGCCGTAGCCGGTCACGACGTTGACCACGCCGGGCGGGATGCCGGCCTCCATCGCGAGCCCGGCCAGGGCGAGCGGGGTGAGCGGGGCGTCCTCGGCGGGTTTGACCACGACGGTGTTGCCCGCCGCGATGGCCGCGCCGACCTCGCTCGCGAACATCGGGCCGGGGGCGTTCCACGGGATGATGACGCCGACCACCCCGTACGGTTCGCGCAGCGTCAGGCCGATGACGTCGGGGGTCTGGGTCGGCATGGTGGTGCCGAGCACCTTGTCGGCCTGGCCGGCGACGAACGTGAGCTGCCGGGCCATCGGGAGCGGGCCCCAGTGGGGGCGGCCGACCTCGCGGGACTCGAGCCGGTCGAGCTCGGTCTCGTGCTCGTCGATCAGGGCGGCCCAGCGGGCGATCAGCTCGGCGCGGCGGGTGGCGCTGGTGTCCCGCCAGGCGGGGAACGCGTCGGCGGCGGCCCGGACGGCGGCGTCGACGTCGGCGGAGCCGCCGCGCGGCACCTCGCCCAGCGTCTCGCCGGTCGAGGGGTCGATCACCTCGATGGTCTCGCCGCCCACGGCGGGGACCCACTCCCCTCCGATCAGATGGGCGCCGTCGACCCGGAGGGCGTCTCCGGTGCGGTCGGTGAGGACGGTCGTCATGGCCTCTCCCGGATGGTCGCGAGCGGTACGGGCCGCTCAGTGCTCATGGATGATCACTCCGCGCAGGTTCCTGCCGTCGAGCATGTCCCGGTAGCCCTCGTCGACCTCGTCGAGCCGGTAACGGCGGGTGATGAGCTCGTCGAGCTTGAGGGCCCCGGACCGGTAGAGCCCGAGCAGGCGGGGGACGTCGTAGAGCGGGTTGCAGGCGCCGTAGATCGCGCCCTGGACCCGCCGCTGGTAGCCGATGAGCGCGCCGGTGGGCGCGTTGAGCGCGCCGGGGCCGACCGCGGTGACGGTGACCTGGCCGCTCTTGCCGACGACCTGGAGGGCGTTGTCGACGACCTCGTCGTCGAGGAGGCCGACCGTGATGATCGCGTGGTCGGCGAGCTCGCCCCAGGTGGTCTCGACGACGAAGTCGTGGGCCTTGTCGGCGTCGGCGAAGGTGTGGGTCGCGCCGAAGACCTCGGCCATCTCCCGTTTGAACGGCACGGGGTCGACCACGACCACGTTCTTCGCTCCGGCGAACCGGGCGCCCTGCACGGCGTTGGCGCCGACCCCGCCGCAGCCGTAGATCACCACGGTGTCGCCGGCGCGGACCCCGGCGGCGTAGACCGCCGACCCCCATCCGGTGGGCACCGCGCACGCCACGAGCGCGGCCACGTCGAAGGGAATGTCGGAGGAAATGCCGATGACCGAGTTCTCGTGGAGGACGGCGTACTGGGAAAAGGTTCCCAGCACGCACAGCCCGCCGAGGTCCTCGCCGTCCAGGTGGAAACGGAAGGTGCCGTCGGGGAACATTCCGGTGGAGGCGTTCAATCCCGCGTCGCACAGATTCTGACGTCCGGTCGAGCAGTACCGGCAGGCGCCGCAGGCGGGAATGAACGAGCAGACGACATGATCGCCGACGGCGACCCGGGTCACCCCGGGGCCGACGGCGTCGACGATCCCGGCGCCCTCGTGACCTCCCACGACGGGCATCCGCATGGGCGCGTCGCCCTTCTGGATGTGATCATCGGAATGGCAGAGACCGGCCGCCATGAATTTGACGCGGACCTCGTTTTCCTTCGGGTCGTCGAGTTCGATGTCGGTGATCTCCCAGGGCGTGCCTGGCGTCCGCAGTATCGCGGCGCGCGTGATCATTCTCATCTCTGCCCCGTTCCGTCGATCCGAACGCCGGTGTTTTCACTATGCCGATACGGGCGGCACCCGAGCGATACTTCTTTCATGACACGGAAGCCACGCGCGGGGCGGGTGGATCGCCGGCGGGTTCGTTCAGCGGAAAATGGCAGGCGACCTGTCGTCCCGGTGCGATTTCGCGCAGCGGCGGTTTCTCCGCGGCGCAGCGTTCCCCGGCGAACGGGCAGCGGGTGCGGAACCGGCAGCCGCTCGGCGGGTCGATCGGGGAGGGCGGCTCCCCGGACGGCGCGGCGGGGCGGCGCACCCGCCCGGTGTCCGGGTCGAGGCCGGGGACCGAGTCCATCAGCGCGGAGGTGTAGGGGTGCAGCGGCGCCCGGTACAGGTCCTCGGACGGCCCGACCTCGGCGATCTGCCCGAGGTGCATGACCGCCACCCGGTCGCTGATCTGTTTGACCAGGGCCAGGTCGTGCGAGATGAACAGGTACGACAGGCCGAGCTCGGTCCGCAGCCGCTCGAACAGGTTGAGCACCTGCGCCTGGATCAGCACGTCGAGGGACGCCACCGCCTCGTCGCAGATGATCAGCGCGGGGTCGAGGGCGATGGCGCGGGCGATCGCCACCCGCTGGCACTGCCCGCCGGACATCTCGTGGGGGCGGCGCGCGCCGTACACCGAGGGGTCGAGGCCGACCAGGTCGAGCAGCTCCCTGACGCGTTCGCGTCGTCTGGACGCGGGCCGCACCCCGTACCCGACCAGGGGTTCCTCGACCACGTCGGTGACCCGCCATCGGGGGTTCAGGGAGCCGTAGGGGTCCTGGTAGACCATCTGCATGTCGCGGCGCGCCCGGGCGAGGCCGCGGCCCCGCAGCTTCATCAGGTCGGTGCCGAGGAACCGCACCTCGCCCGACTTCGGGCGGGGCGCCTGCAGGATCGACCTGGCCAGGGTGGACTTGCCCGATCCGGTCTCCCCGACGATGCCGAGGGTCTCGCCCGCCGCGAGGTCCAGGGACACGCCCGACACCGCGTGCACCACGGCGCCTTTCACGCCGCCGGGGCCGCGCACGGCGAACTCCTGGACGACGTCGCGCACTTCCAGCAGCGGCTCGCCGGGCGCCGGCCGCCGGGTGTGTTCCGCCTCCTTCGTCGGCGTCATCGCCTCACTCCGTCCTCGCCGTGGTCCCCGCGGCGGTCTTGTCGTGCGCGTCGTCCGGGCCGTGTCCGCCGCCGCTGCTCCGGGGTGACCCGTGGGCGGTGGTGCCGGTGTCGGTCGCGTCCGCGGACGGGACGGCGCCGCCGTGCCAGCAGGCCCACCAGTGGCCGGGTTCGTGTTCGAGGAACGGCGGCGCGTCGCCGCACTCGTCGGTGGCCACGTCGCAGCGCGGCCGGAAGGGGCAGCCCTCGGGCAGCGCGGCCGGGTCGGGCGGCTGGCCCGAGATCACCGGCATCGGCGAGTGCGGGGGCCGCTCCAGCCGGGGGATGGCGCCGAGCAGCGCCCGCGTGTAGGGCATGCGCACCCCGGCGAACAGTTGCCCGGCGGTGGCGTACTCCACCGCGCGGCCGGCGTACATGACCACGACGTGCTGGGCGTAGCTCGCGGCGAGCGCCAGGTCGTGGCTGATCATGATGACGGCCATGCCGAGCCGGTCCTGCAGCTCCAGCAGCAGCGCCATGATCTGCGCCTGGGTGGTGACGTCCAGCGCGGTGGTGGCCTCGTCGGCGATCAGCAGCCGCGGCTCGCCGGCCAGCGCGATGGCGATGACGACGCGCTGGCGCATGCCGCCCGAGAGCTGATGGGGGTACTCGTGGAAGCGGCGTTCGGGCGCCGGCAGGTGCACCAGGCGCAGCAGCTCGATCGCGCGTTCCTTCGCCTCGGCGCGGGTGACCCCGCCGCGTTCGCGGACGGCCTCGGTGATCTGCTTGCCGATCTTCATGGTGGGGTTGAGGGACCGCGCGGGGTCCTGGAACACCATGGCGATCTCCGCGCCGCGCAGCGGCCGGATCTCGTCCTCGGGCAGGCCGACCAGTTCGGTGCCGTCGAACAGGACGGATCCGGACACCTGGGCGCTGGGCGGCAGCAGGCCCATCAGCGTGCGGGACGCGACGGTCTTGCCGGAGCCGGACTCGCCGATGATCGCGAGCATCTCCCCGGCGCGGAGCCGGTAGGACAGGCCGTTGACGGCGTGGACGCGGCGTCCGCCGCGGGTGAAGGTCACGCGCAGGTCCCGGACCTCCAGCAGCGCCCGGTCCGCGCCCGCGCCGTCGCGGCTCGCGGCGGGGTCCGGGGAGGAGGCGGTGAGGGGTTCGGTGAAATCGGTCATCGCGAGCTCCAACGCGAGCGCAGTGCCTCGCCGAACAGGTTGAACGCCAGCACCGTGATGAAGAGCATCACGCTGGGCCACACGACGAGCATCGGCGTCGCGCCGAGGCTCTCCTGCCCCTCGGAGATCATGTTTCCCCAGCTCGGCCGGGGCAGCGGGATGCCGAGCCCGAGGAAGCTGAGCGCCCCCTCCAGGACGATCACCAGGCCCATGCCGAGCATCCCGAACGTGATCAGCTGCGGGGTGATGTTGGGGGCGATGTGGCGCAGCAGGACCCGCCAGGTGCGCGTGCCGCACAGCTGGGCCGCCTGCATGAACGGCAGTTCCCGCAGGCTCAGCGTCGCGGCCCGCGACACCCGTGCGAACGCGGGGACGGCGAAGAACGCCAGCGCCAGGATCGAGTTGGTGCGGCTCGGGCCGAGGCTCTGGGCCACGGCCAGGATCAGCACCAGCGACGGGAACGCGATGAACACGTCCAGCACCCGCATGATGATCGTGTCGACGACGCCGCCGGCGTAGGCCGACAGCGCGCCGAGGGTGCCGCCGACCGCGAGGCCGAGCACGTTCACCGCGACCGCCACGATCAGCGAGCTGCGCCCGCCGTACAGCAGCCGGGACAGCACGTCGTTGCCGCTGGCGTCGGTGCCGAGCGGGTGGCCCGGCGAGAACGCGGGGAGCTGGGCCTCCAGGATGTCGCCGCCGATCGGTTTCGGGATCGGCAGGACCAGCGGCCCGAGGAAGCAGGCGAGGGTCACCAGCGCGATGACCCCGCCGGGGATGATCACTGCGAGGTTCGCCGCCCAGGCGCGGCGCGGCCGGGCCCGGCGCGCACCGGCCATGCCGCCGGACGGGACGGCGTCAGCTACTGCCATGGCGGATCCTTGGGTCGAGGACGGCGTGGAGCAGGTCGGCGGCCAGGTTCGCCAGCACGGCCGACACGGCGAACAGCAGGACGATGGCCTGCACGACGACGGCGTCCCGCGCGTTGATCGCCTGCAGCAGCAGCTGCCCGAGGCCCGGCAGCGCGAAGATCTGCTCGACGATCACGGTGGCGCCGATCATGGTGCCGGCGTGCAGGCCGACCACCGCGATCAGCCCGTAGGACGAGTTGCGGAACGCGTGCCGCGTGAGCACCTTCCACGGGCGCACGCCCTTGGCCTTGGCGGTGATCACGTAGTCCTGGCTCTGCATCTGGTCGACGAGGTCGCCCCGCAGGAACCGGGTGTAGTAGCAGAACAGGTGCGCCCCCATCGCGAGGCAGGGCAGCGCGACCGAGTGCAGGTTCGCCAGGATGCCGTCGCCCAGCGGGACGAACCCGATGGCGGGGAACAGCGGGATCTGCACGGCGAACACCAGGACCAGCATCAGCGCGAGCACGTAGTTCGCCATGGACAGCCCGGTGACGCTGACCAGCATGCTCAGCCGGTCGAACAGGCCGTTCGGCTTGCGGGCCGACAGCAGCGCCACCACGATCGACAGCGCCAGCG
>DATCLF010000341.1:0-5123 GCA_036564055.1 Spirillospora sp. | reverse complement strand
AGGAGAGGGTGTCGTCGTAACCGTGCGCGTCGAGCCACTCCCGGGCCTGCCTCCACCGGTCCTCGGGACGGTCCCCCAGCGTGAACAGAGCCTCCTTGCAGCCCATCTCCGCGCCCCGCCGAGCGATCTCCAGGACCTCGTCGGGGCTCAGATAGGGCGCCTCCAGCCGGTGGGGGACGGTCGCGAACGTGCAGTAGCCGCATCGGTCCCGGCACAGGCGGGTCAGGGGGATGAACACCTTGCGGCTGTAGGTGATGACGCCCGGGCGGCCGGCGGCCTCCAGACCGGCGTCCCGGACGCGGGCCGCGTGGGCGAGCAGGTCGTCGAGCCGGGCCCCGCGGGCCTGCAGCAGTGTCGTCGCCTCGGATCGATCCAGTGTCTTGCCGTCACGCGCGCGGGCCAGTGCCCGGCGAAGCGCGGAGCTCGTGGCGTCCATGCAGGCACTCTATGCCAATCGTCATAATCCGGACGTCGGCGGGGTCGCCGAAACGAGCCCGCTGGACGGGGACGACCCTGGCCTCGCCCCAGAAGCGCGCCCGCACGGAGAACAGCTCCGGGCAGGCGTGTCCTATTCCCTGACGCCCTTTTCCCGGCTCCGCGTCACCGGACCTCGATGAACGCCTCCGGGCTCCGCGGGGGACGCTCCCGCGGCGGCGCGGCCGGATGCCCGACGCCGACGGCGCCCATCGGGTCCCAGTCGTCCGGCAGGCCGAGCACCTCGCGGACGACGTCGCGGCAGAACATCGTGCTCGACACCCAGCAGGAACCGAGCCCCTCGACCGCCAGCGCCACGAGGAGGTTCTGCACGCCCGCGCCCGCCGCGACGACGAACATCTCCCGTTCGGCGCGGGACCGCCGCTCGTCGGGGTAGTCGTGCGAGCCGTCCATGACCAGGCACGGGACGACGAGGTACGGCGCGCGCCGCAGCACCTCGCCGCGCCGCAGCCGCCGGGCGATCGACGCGTCGGAGAAGCCGTCGCGGCGCAGGTCGGCCTCCCACGCGTCGCGCATCGCGTCCAGCAGCCGCGTCCGCGACTCCGGCGACTCCAGCAGGACGAAACGCCACGGCGTCGTGTGGTGCGGCGCCGGCGCGGTGATCGCGGCGGCGACCGCGCGGCGCACCGCCTCCGGGTCGACCGGGTCGGCGGTGAACTCGCGGATCGTGCGCCGCGCCCGCAGCACCTCCGACGAGCCGTAGCGGAACAGGTCCTCCTCCGGCGGGCGGACCAGCGCCCGCGCGCCCGGCCCGTCCTCCTCGGTGACCAGGTGGGACAGGCCGCGCACGACCGCGACCGGGACCCCGTCCAGCTTTCCCTTGACCAGCTCCGCGGCCGCGGCGATCTCGTCGGCCACGGCGGTGACCGTGGCGTCCAGCCGGTTGCCGTAGGCGTCGTCGCGCCCGCGCAGGTCGTTGAGCGGCTGCAGGCCCGCGACGCCGATCGCCGCGTCGGTCAGGCCCTCGCGCCAGGGCCGCCCGAGCGTGTCGGAGACGATGACGGCGACCCGCGCGCCGGTCCGCTCGCGCAGCCCGGCCCGGATGCGGCGGGCCGAGGCGTCGGGGTCCTCCGGCAGCAGCAGCACCGTTCCCGGCTTCGTGTTGGACGCGTCCACCCCCGCCGCGGCGAGGACGAGCCCCTGCCGCGTCTCCACGATCCGCGTCTCGCCCCGGGCGTGCCGCCTGCGCGCCACCACCCGCACGGTCTCGGCCTCGATCGCGCTCTCCCGGTCGGCGGCGACGAGGATCCGGCCCTCCGCCTTGCTGACGATCTTCGAGGTGACCACGACGACGTCGCCGTCGCGGACCGTCCCCTCCGGGATGAGCGCCGCGATGTCGTCGCCCTCCGCGACCTCCGGCAGCCCCGGCACCCCGAGAACCTCGATCCTCATCCGGCGTCCCCCGCCCGCTTCAGCTCCAGCGCGAGGTCGAGGGCGGCGCGGGCGATGGCGGCCGTCGCCTCCGGGTCGCTCATCAGCAGGGGCCGCGCCCTCACCTCGATGCCCTCCACCCGCGTGTGGGCGTCGGACTCGTCGACCAGCCACCCGTCGAGCAGGTCGGGCCCGTACAGCTCGGCGACCGCGCGGGCCGAGGTCTCCGCGCCGATCGCGGTCAGGCAGGCGTCCGCCATGCCGCGCACGGGCGCGTCGCCGATGATCGGGGAGACGCCGACCACGGTCCGGGACGCGACGGCGTCCCGGATCCCGGGGATCGCGAGGATCGTGCCGATGCTGACGACCGGGTTGGACGGCGGGAAGAGCACCACGTCGGCCTCCTCGATCGCCGGAAGCACGCCCGGCGCGGGCTTGGCGTCCTCCGCGCCGACCGCCGCGATCGACAGGGCGGGCACGGACGCGCGCAGCCGCACCCACCACTCCTGGAAGTGGATGGCGCGGCGTCCCCGCTCGTCCTCGATGACCACGTGCGTCTCGACCTGGTCGTCGGTCATCGGGATCAGCCGGACGCCCGGCTTCCACCGCGTGCACAGCGCCTCGGTCACCGCCGACAGCGGGTACCCGGCCGACAGCATCTGCGTCCGGACGATGTGCGTCGCGAAGTCGCGGTCGCCGAGCCCGAACCAGCTCGGCCCGACCTCGTAGGCGGCGAGCTCCTCCTTGAGCGTGAACGTCTCGCCGGCCCGGCCCCAGCCCTGGTCCTCGTTGATGCCGCCGCCGAGCGTGTACATCACGGTGTCGAGGTCGGGGCATATCCGCAGCCCGAACAGGGAGATGTCGTCACCGGTGTTGCCGATGACGGTGACCTCCGCATCGGGGGCCGCGGCGCGCAGCCCGCGCAGGAAACGGGCCCCGCCGATGCCGCCCGCCAGCACGACGATCCTCATGGGATCAGCGTATCCGCGGCCCGCGCGGCGCCGGACGGCACGGTCCTGGCGTGCCAGTTTGGGGTCGGCGGGGGATTCTATGCCAAGCTTTGGCGTGTCATCGCATTGCCTCGGTCTGGAGATGTCGCCGTGAACAAGGAAGCCGTCCAGCGACTGCGCGAACCGGCCGCCTGGGTACTGCTCGCATCAGCGGGCGTGCAATTGCTCGCGGGCATCGTCTCTCTACTGGCGCAGGACGGTCCTTTCACCCTCAGCGCCCTGCTCGAAACGCGCGACGGAATCTTCTTCCAGGTCGAGATCGTCGGTCTTCTCGTCCTCGCCGTCGTCCTCACGACCTGGGGCGGGCAGGCCACGCCGCAGGCCAAGAACATCACGATCGGGTCCCTCGCGGTCCTCGCCGGCGTCGCCCTGTTCGGGATCGTCTGCTGGCTCGGCGGGATGCTCGCCGAGTCCCAGTCCGCCGACGCGATCGCGAAGCTGTCGGCGTTCCTCGTCGGCGCCGGGAAGCTCGCCGTGGTGGGCATCGGCATCTGGTACGCGTTCACCGTGTTCCAGGGGATGAGGCCGGCGCAGCCGCAGCCGGGTCAGCCGCAGATGCAGCAGGGCTACTACGGCTACCAGCAGGGGCAGCAGTACGGCCAGCAATACCAGCAGTACCAGCAGTTCGGTCAGCAGCCCGGCGCCGAGGGGCAGCAGGCCGGCCAGCAGCAGTACGGCCAGCAGTTCGGCCAGCAGCAGCCCTACGGCCAGCAGCAGTACTACCAGCAGTACGGCCAGGGCGCCGGCTACCAGCAGGGTCAGCAGCCCCAGCAGCCCCAGCAGGGTCAGCAGCCCCAGCAGGGACAGCAGGGCGAGGGCGCCGCCGACGAGGACATGGGCGAGTGGACCCGCGCGTACGGCGGTTCCGGCGCCGGGCAGGAACAGGGCCCCCAGCCCGGCGGCGAGCAGCGCTCCGACGAAGGCGGTGACTGGTACCGCGACAATCGTCCTCCGCCCCCGCAGTGAGCCTTCCGCTCCGGCGGTGACCGGCGCATTAACTGATCTTCATCTGTGGGTCATCCCGGTTGTCCCGGCATAACGCATTAAGTCTCCCCGGAAAGCTCTCCGGCTTGACGGAACCGGCGCTACACGCGTGTAATTTCGTCGGTGTAGTTTCGTTGCCTTCTCGGGGGAAGGAACCGGAGGGAAGGCAACGACCAGGGGGTTCCACGGGCAGGGAGGTGCGCTGTGAGCGAGGTGGTCATCCCGCTGGCGCACGGCACAGACGGTGAAGAGCTGGGCTGGCAGGAGCGCGCACTGTGCGCGCAGACGGACCCGGAGGCGTTTTTTCCGGAGAAGGGCGGTTCCACTCGCGAGGCCAAGAAGGTGTGCCGGGCGTGCGAGGTGCGTACGGAGTGCCTGGAGTACGCACTTCAGCATGACGAACGATTCGGCATCTGGGGAGGGCTCTCCGAGCGGGAACGCCGCAAGCTCAAGCGCCAGGCCGTCTAGCACCGGCCGGAGTGCGGGGCCTCGGGCGGGGGGAGGCTCGGCCGGGCCGGTCGCGCATTCGGATCTCGGCGATCCGGAGCCCGTGCGGGGCGGCCGCGCGTACAGTAGGCAGCCGTGTCGACCCAGGGGTCGGCGCGGCTGCCGCCGTTTCAGCCACGAATCAGTCGCACGACCAGCCACGAACCCGTTGTCCCACAGATCGAGCGACCCTTGGCCCCCACTCTCGATCGCCATGTCGTCACGGCCGTCCTCGTCGCCCACGACGGTGCGCGGTGGCTTCCGGAGACGCTGAAGGCGCTGCTGACGCAGACGCGTCCCGCGCAGCGCCTCCTGACCGTGGACACCGGCAGCCGCGACCGCGGGCCCGCGGTGCTCGCCGAGGTCGTCGGCCGCCCCGCGATCCTCACCCTGCCCCGCACGACCGGTTTCGGCGAGGCCGTCGCCGAGGCCCTGCGCCAGGAGGCGGCGTCGGCCCCCGTCCCCGCCTCCGCTCCCGTCTCCGCCTCTCCCGTCCCCGGCGGCGAGCCGGGGACGATCCCCACCCAGCGGTCGTCCCGCGAGCACCAGGCCCGCACCGAATGGATCTGGCTGCTGCACGACGACTGCGCGCCCGCCCCGGACGCGCTCGCCCAGCTTCTGCGGACCGCCGACACCGACCCCAACATGGCGGTGCTCGGCCCCAAGGTCCGCGACTGGGACGACCGGCGCGTCCTGCGCGAGGTGGGCGTCACCGTCGATGCCGCCGGACGGCGCGTGACCGGCCTGGACCATCACGAGTTCGACCAGGGCCAGCAC
>DATCLF010000340.1:0-10148 GCA_036564055.1 Spirillospora sp. | reverse complement strand
CCGTCGGTGGCCCCGACGTAGATCGTGCCGTCGTCCTCGATCGTGATGTCGGCGCCGGTGTCGTCCTGGATCGAGTTGATCATCTTGCCCTTGGGGCCGATGACCTCACCGATCTTGTCGACCGGGACCTTGATGGTGATGATCCGCGGCGCGTTCGGGCTCATCTCGGCGGGCGCGCCGATGGCCTCCTGCATGACGTCGAGGATCGCCAGCCGGGCGCTCTTGGCCTGCCGCAGCGCGGAGGCCAGCACCGCGGCGGGGATGCCGTCGAGCTTGGTGTCGAGCTGCAGGGCGGTGATCAGGTCGCGGGTGCCGGCGACCTTGAAGTCCATGTCGCCGAACGCGTCCTCGGCGCCGAGGATGTCGGTGAGGGTGACGTACTGGTCGCCCTCGTTGATCAGGCCCATCGCGATGCCCGCCACCATCTCCTTGAGCGGGACGCCCGCGTCCAGCAGCGACATGGTCGACGCGCAGACCGACCCCATCGAGGTCGAGCCGTTGGACCCGATGGCCTCCGAGACCTGCCGGATCGCGTAGGGGAACTCCTCGCGGGACGGCAGCACCGGCAGCAGCGCGCGCTCGGCGAGCGCGCCGTGCCCGATCTCGCGGCGCTTGGGCGAGCCGACCCGGCCGACCTCACCGGTCGAGTACGGCGGGAAGTTGTAGTTGTGCATGTAGCGCTTGGAGCGCTCGGGGTTCAGCGTGTCGATCATCTGCTCCATGCGGAGCATGTTCAGCGTCGTCACGCCGAGGATCTGGGTCTCGCCGCGCTCGAACAGCGCCGAGCCGTGCACGCGCGGGACGACGTGCGCCTCGGCGGTGAGCTGGCGGATGTCCTTGGGGCCGCGGCCGTCGATGCGGACCCCGTCGCGGATGATCCGCTCGCGGACCAGCTTCTTCGTCACGGCGCGGTAGGCGGCGGCGATCTCCTTCTCGCGCCCCTCGAACGTCTCGGCGAGCTTCTCGGCCGCGGCGGCCTTGATCTCCTCCAGCCGGGTCTCGCGCTCCTGCTTGTCGGCGATCGTCAGGGCCTGGGCGAGGTCGTCGCTGACGGCCTCGGTGACGGCTTCGAGCACGTCGTCCTGGTAGTCCGGGAAGAGCGGGTACTCGGCGGTCTCCTTGCCGGCCACGGCGGCGAGCTCGTTCTGCGCGTCGCACAGCACCTTGATGAACGGCTTGGCGGCCTCGAGACCCTCGGCGACCCGCTCCTCGGTCGGCGCGGGCGCGCCCTCGCTGACGAGACGGAGGGTGTCGCGGGTGGACTCCGCCTCGACCATCATGATCGCGACGTCGCCGTCGGGGAGGACCCGGCCGGCGACCACCATGTCGAAGGTGGCGCGCTCCAGCTCGGAGTAGGTCGGGAAGGCGACCCACTGCCCGTCGATCAGTCCGACGCGCACGCCGCCGATCGGGCCGGAGAACGGCAGCCCGGCGAGCTGCGTGGACATCGAGGCGGCGTTGATCGCCACGACGTCGTACAGGTGCTCGGGGTGCAGCGCCAGGATCGTCTCGACGATCTGGATCTCGTTGCGCAGCCCCTTGGCGAACGACGGGCGCAGCGGCCTGTCGATCAGCCGGCAGGTGAGGATCGCGTCCTCGGACGGGCGGCCCTCGCGGCGGAAGAACGAGCCGGGGATGCGCCCGGCCGCGTACATCCGCTCCTCGACGTCCACGGTCAGGGGGAAGAAGTCCAGGTTCTCCTTGGGCTTCTTCGACACGGTCGTGGCCGACAGGACCATCGTCTCGTCGTCGAGGTAGGCGACGGCGGACCCGGCGGCCTGGCGGGCCAGGCGGCCGGTCTCGAAACGGACGGTGCGGGTGCCGAACGAGCCGTTGTCGATCACGGCCTCGGTGGTGTGGGCACCGTCCATGCGCACGGATTCTGTCACGGGAAACCTCCTCAGGGTTCCATGTCGGTCCTCGCGGCCGTTTCCCGTTGGTCTCGTACGCTGCCGGTCTTCGATCGAAGCACCCGGATCCCGGGTCTCGCCGATGCGGCGGAAGGGATCCGGAAGCCACTACCGAGGACCGGCCCGCACCAGCGGTGTCCGCGAGGCTTGTCTCCAGTTATCCGGCCGGACCGCGGCCTGGCGACCGGGCGGCCGGTACGCCGGGCCCGGCCCGTCCGGCCGGGCCCGGCGTGGCCGGACGGCCCCTGCGGACCTCCGGCAAAACGAAGGGAGTGGCCCCGCGGGCCACTCCCCTCACCGTCTAGCGGCGCAGGCCGAGGCGCTCGATGAGCTGCCGGTAACGGTTGATGTCCTTCTTGGCGAGGTACTTCAGGAGACGGCGACGACGGCCGACCAGCAGCAGCAGGCCGCGGCGGCTGTGGTGGTCGTGCTTGTGCTCCTTCAGGTGCTCGGTCAGGTCGTTGATACGGCGTGTCAGCAGCGCGACCTGGACCTCCGGCGATCCGGTGTCACCCTCACTGGTCGCGAACTCAGCGATGATCTTGTTCTTGGTGGCGGTGTCGAGCGACACGAGGCTCCTTCGATGAAATCGTCACCCGCAGATCCGATGCCCGTCGATGCGGGCGGTCCGCATGGCGCGTGTTCGGAGGTGGCGGGCCGCATGAGGGTGCAGCCAGCCGCGCCGGGACCCTTCCCGGCGACTCTTCACCGTACCATGCTGCGCGGAGTGCAGGTCGAGCCCGGACCTGCGGCCCGGGACGCGGCGCCCGGGGCTCAGGACGTGATCTCGCGGGTGCGGGCGACGTCCCGGTGCATCTGCTCGACGAGGGCGTCGACCGAGTCGAACTTCAGCATGTCGCGGACGCGGGCGGCGAAGTCGACGGCCATGTGCTCGCCGTAGAGGTCGAGGTCGTCGCGGTCCAGCGCGTACGCCTCGACGGTCCGCGCCACGCCCTCGAACGTCGGGTTGGTGCCGACGGAGATCGCGGCCGGCCAGCGGAAGCCCGGATAGCGGTCGGAGTCGCAGACCAGCCAGCCGGCGTAGACGCCGTCGGCGGGGATCGCGGTCTGCGGCGGCGCCTCCAGGTTGGCGGTGGGGAAACCGAGCGCGCGCCCCCGCTGATGGCCGCGCACGACGACGCCCTCCACCCGGTGCGGCCGGCCGAGCGCCCGCGCCGCCGCCTCGACCTCGCCCGCCTCGAGCCGTTCGCGGATGTAGGTGGAGGAGATCGTGTCGCCGTTGGCCACCAGCGGCACGCCCTCGGCGGTGAAGTCGTACTTGTCGCCGAGTTCCCGGAGCAGCGCGACGTCCCCCTTGGCCTTGTGCCCGAACCGGAAGTCCTCGCCGACGATGACGTGGGCCGTGTGAAGACGGTCGACCAGAACCGACTGGACGAACTCGTCCGGCGGCATCTTCGACAGCTCGAGCGTGAAGGGCACGACCAGGACCGCGTCCGTGCCGAGCCCCTCCAGCAGCTCGATGCGGCGCCCGGTGCCGGCGAGCAGCGGCGGATGGGTCCCGGGCCGGACGACCTCGTCGGGATGCGGGTCGAAGGTGATCACCACCGAGCGCAGGCCGCGGCGGCGGGCCTCCTCCACGGCGCGTCCCACGATCCGCTGGTGGCCACGGTGGACGCCGTCGAACACGCCGATCGTGATCACTGAACGGCCCCAGTCTGCGGGAACCTCGTCGAGGCCATTCCAGCGGCGCACCATCGTCTCCCTGCGTAGGACGTGCCTTCCGGGTTTCTTCTGTCGTCCTAAGGGTGCCATGCGGGAGTGGGCGGCGTTGCACCCAGGGGCCCGGCCTCCTCAGGGTCAGGGTGTCAGCCGGACTGGTAGACGACCAGTGACACCGCGATGTACTGCAGGACGTAGGCCGCGAGCGTGCAGGCGTGGAAGACCTCGTGGAACCCGAACCAGTCCGGCGACGGGTTCGGGCGGCGCAGCCCGTACACCACTCCCCCGACGCTGTAGCAGATCCCCCCGAGCGCGACCATCAGGCAGGCGGCGACGCCCGCGCCCGCGAGGAGCTGCGGCAGAAAGAGGACGGCGACCCAGCCCAGGCCGATGTAGAGGGTCACGTAGAGGGCCCGCGGCGCCCCGACCCACACCGTCCGGAAGACGACACCGGCGACGGCGCCCGTCCACACGGTGGCCAGGACGGCGACGCGCACGCCGCCGTCGAGCGCGAGGACGGCGAACGGCGTGTAGGTCCCGGCGATGATCAGGAAGATGTTGGCGTGGTCGAAGCGGCGCAGGATCTCGACGACCCGGTGCGAGGTCTGCCGGTGGTAGGTCCCCGAGATTCCGAAGAGCATCCCCGATGTCGCCACGTACACCGCCGACGCGAGCCGCGCCTGCACGCTCGGCCCGAGCGCGACCAGCACGAGCCCCGCGACGAGGACCGCCGGGAACGCGCCGATGTGCAGCCAGCCGCGCAGCCGGGGACGGGTGGGCGACGCCACCGGGGCACGGTCGTTGACAGTGGTCACGGACACCTCCTACCCGAACAACCTACGGATACGTAGGTTACGGGACCGTAGGTTCGGACGGCGCCGCGCGCGGCGGTGACGCTCGCCACGGCCGCCGGGGCACGGTGTCGCCCGAGATGCCGTCGGGCCGCGCTTTCGGTGTTCCAGTGGCCCGGGGAGGGTCAGGAGGCGAAGACGGCGAGCGGCTTGGCGACGCCGCCCTTCTCCTCGACCAGGGCCAGAAGCGTCCCGTCCGGCGCGAAGATGCCCACCGGGCCGGGACCGAGCCCGGCCGCCGGCAGACGGCCCCCGTGCGCGACCTTGCGTGCCTCGTCGACGGACACGTCCCGCCGCGGGAACACCGCGGCGACCGCCTCGGCCATCGGCAGGACGTCGAACCGCTCGGCGAGCTGGTCGAGCGTCCGGGCCATGCCGAGGTCGTACGGACCGACCCGGGTGCGGCGCAGCGCCGTCAGGTGCCCTCCGCAGCCGAGGGACGCGCCGAGGTCGCGCGCGAGCGCGCGGATGTAGGTGCCGGACGAGCAGGTGATGGACGCGTCCACGTCGATCACGTCGCCGTCGCGCCGGACGCCGGTGACCGTGAACGCGTGAACGGTCACCGGCCGGGCGGCAAGGGCGACGTCCTCGCCCTTGCGGGCCTTCTTGTAGGCGCGTTCCCCGTTCACCTTGATCGCGCTGACCTGCGGCGGGACCTGCCGGATGTCGCCGGTCAGCTCGGCCACGCCGGCGTGCAGCGCCTCGTCGGTGACGTGCGCGGCGGACGCGGTCGCGGTGATCTCGCCCTCGGCGTCGTCGGTGTTCGTGGACTGGCCCAGCCTGATCGTGGCGTCGTACGCCTTCTCGGTGAGCGCGAGGAGCCCGAGCAGGCGCGTGGCCTTGCCGACGCCGACGACGAGGACGCCGGTCGCCATCGGGTCCAGCGTCCCGGCGTGCCCGACGCGCCGCGTCCCCGCCAGCCGCCGCATCCGGCCGACCACGTCGTGCGACGTCATGCCGGCGGGCTTGTCCACGATGACGAGCCCCGAGTTGTCCGAAGTCTCCACACGCGCTCCGCAAAGGTCGGTCTTCCCGGCCGGGTCATCCGGGCCGGTTCGTCGGTCAGGTCGCCGCACCGGTCACGCCGGTCAGTTCACGCCCCCGGGGTCGGCCGGGCCGTCCAGGTCGCCGGGGACGCGCAGCACGGCCCGCAACCGGTCGATGATGCGGGCGGGCTCGCCGCCCATCGTGAACGCGGCGGCGGTCCGGTGCCCGCCCCCGCCGAGCTCGACGCAGGCGCGGCCGACGTCGATCGAGCCCTTGGACCGGGTGGAGACGTACCACTCGCCCCGGTCGGTCTCCTTGAACACGACCGCGACCTCGGCCTCGTCGGTGCGCCTGAGCTGGTCGATGACCCCCTCGAGCTGGTCGTAGGTGACGTCGCGGGCGTCGCGGTCGGCGCGGGCGACCGTCGTCCACACCAGGCCGCGTCCTCCCGCCGCGTCGCGCTCCAGCCGGGCCCGCGCCAGCGCACCCGCCAGAACCTGCAGGTAACCGAACGGCGCCCGGTCCCACAGTTCCCGGCTGACGGCATCGGGCCGGACGCCGGCGTTCAGCAGGCGTCCCGCCAGGTTGTGGACCTCGGGGGTCGTGCACGGGTACTTGAACGAGCCGGTGTCGCTCGCCAGCCCCGCGTACAGGCCCTGGGCGATATCGCGGTCCAGCGGGACGCCGAGCCGGCGGATCAGCTCCTCCACCAGGACCGCCGTCGCGGCGGCGTCCGGGTCGACGATCCGCACGCCGCCGAACCCGGTGTTGGAGGCGTGGTGGTCGACGACGATGAGGGCGCCGGCGCGGGCGGCGGGTTCGGCGAGGGTGCCGAGCCGGGCCCGTCCCGCCGCGTCCAGGGAGATCATCAGTTCCGGTTCGGCCGGGATCTTGCCGGGCTCGACGAGGAACTCCTGGCCGGGCAGGAACCGCAGGATCGCCGGCACGGCGAACGGCTCGCCGAACGACGCCAGGCACCGTTTGCCGAGGGCGCCCAGCGCCTGCGCCAACGCGAGCATGGAACCGAGCGCGTCGCCGTCCGGGACCACGTGGCAGGCGAGGCAGACCTCCTCCGCCTCCCGGATGAGCGCGACGGCCCGGTCCCATTCGAGGTCGCCGCGGCGCACCCGCCTCGCCGGACGCTCCGGCCGCGCGGGTTCCGCGGACGCGGGGCGCTCGGCCGGGGCCACCGGCTCGGGCGTCACGGCCGGCCCGGACCGGACGCCCGGGCCGTGTCCGCCGCGCGGAACGACGTCATGACCGCCCGCGGGGTGGCCGCCCGCGTCCTGCAGGACCCATCCCGTGGCCCAGCAGGTGCCCGGCGCGTCGGTGCGCCCCTCCGTGCCGCTCACGACGACGGGCGCCCGGGGCGGCCGTTCTCACCGTTCCCCGCGACGTCGCGGCCGTCGAAGTCCTCGTCGTCCTCGTCCTCGCCTTCGTCGAGGTCTTCGTCGTCGTCCTCGTCGTCCCTGCCGGCCCCGGACGTCCGGTAGGGGTTGGCGTCGCCGGCGGGGGACGCGCCCTGCGCCGCCCTGGCCACCTCGGCGTCACGGGCGCGGGCCTTGGCGAGCAGGTCGTCGATGTGGGCGGCGTTCTCCATCAGGGAGTCCATGACGAAGGTGATGCTGGGCGTGTGCCGGACACCGGTCTGCCTGCCCACCTCGGACCGGATGACACCCTTGGCGCTCTCCAGGGCCGCGGCCGTCTCGGCACGCTCGCCGTCCGACCCGTACACCGTGTAGTACACGGTCGCGTCGCGCAGGTCGTTGGTGATGCGGGCGTCCGTCACGGTCACGAAGCCGAGCCGCGGATCCTTGATCCGCCTCTCGAGCATCTCGGCCACGATCTGCTGGATGCGGTCGGCGAGCTTGCGCGCCCGAGCAGCGTCCACCATGATCGCACTCCCTTTCTCTGGTCATGTGAGGACCGGACGGTCCGATCCGGCCTGCGGCCATTGTGGGGCCCGTCCCGCCGCTTCAGTCCTCATCATTGAAAAGCCGCTGCCGCGCGGACAGCAGTTCGATTTCGGGCCGCCCGGCGACCAGCCGCTCGCACTGCTCGAGCACCCGGGTGCAGTTGGAGGCGGTGCCCGACACCACCGCGACCCCGATCTCCGCCCTGCGGTACAGGTCGTTGCCGCCGGTCTCGGCGACGGCCACCCCGGGGAAGCGCTTCTGCACCTCGGCGATGATGGGCCTCAGGACGGACCGCTTCTGCTTCAGCGAACGGACGTCCCCCAGCAGCAGGTCGAGCGTCAGCGCACCCACGTACACCTGGCCGATCACCTCGGGATCCTCGGAAGATGGAACGACGGTCGTCACCGGCCGTGTTCCCGGCCCGTGACCGCCGCCCCCCGCCGGAGGACCGGACGGACGACCGGCGGGAACGGGCCGGACATGGCAGACGCCAGGCTAGAAGATCCGCCTGGCGTCGTGTCACCCGATTAAACGATCACGTGCGTCGCGCACGGGCACGAAACCGGCGCGGCCGTCCGCGCGGCCCGGCGAAACCGGGGCCGCGCGGACGGACCGGAGTCGTGAGCGCCTCAGGTGCGGGGCTTTTCCCGCATCTCGAAGCACTCGATGACATCGCCGATCTTGATGTCGTTGTAGCCCAGGCCGATACCGCACTCGAAGCCCTCGCGGACCTCGGTCGCGTCGTCCTTGAAGCGCCGCAGCGACGCCACCGAGAGGTTGTCGGCGACCACGACGCCGTCGCGGACGAGACGGGCCTTGGCGTTGCGCTGGATGACGCCCGAGGTGACCATCGACCCGGCGATGTTGCCGACCCGCGGGACCTTGAAGATCTCCCGGATCTCGGCGGTGCCGAGCTGGACCTCCTCGAACTCCGGCTTGAGCATGCCCTTGAGGGCCGCCTCGATCTCCTCGATCGCCTGGTAGATGACCGAGTAGTACCGGATGTCGACGCCCTCGCGGTCGGCCAGCTCCTGTGCGTTGCGCTCCGGCCGCACGTTGAAGCCGATGATGACCGCGCCCTCCTCGGACGCGAGCGCCAGGTTGACGTCGTCCTGCGTGATCGCGCCGACGCCGCGGCGGATGATCCGCAGGCCGACCTCGTCGCCCACGTCGATCTTGAGGAGGGCGTCCTCCAGCGCCTCGACCGAACCGGACACGTCGCCCTTGAGGATGAGCAGCAGCTCGTTGCGCTTGCCCTCCTGGAAGTCCTTGAACAGTTCTTCCAGGGAGCTGCTCTTGCGGCTGCGGAGCAGCTCGGCGTTGCGCTTGCGCGCGATCCGCTTGTCGGCGATCTGCCGGGCGACCCGGTCGTCGTCGACGACGAGGAAGTTGTCGCCGGCGGACGGCACGGTCGCGAGGCCGAGCACCATCACCGGACGGGACGGGCCCGCCTCGGTGACGTTGTTGCCGTTCTCGTCGAGCATCGCCCGGACGCGGCCGCTGGCGACACCGCAGACGATCGAGTCGCCGACCCGCAGCGTGCCGCGCTGCACCAGCACGGTCGCCACGGCGCCCCGGCCCCTGTCCAGGTGGGCCTCGATGGCCGTGCCCTGGGCGGGCATGTCGGGGTTCGCCTTGAGGTCGAGCTCGGCGTCGGCGGTCAGGATGATCGCCTCGAGCAGCTCGTCGATGTTCTGGCCCAGCTTGGCCGACACGTCCACGAACAGGGTCGACCCGCCGAACTCCTCGGCGACGAGCCCGTACTCGGTGAGCTGCGCCCGGACCCGGTTCGGGTCCGCGCCCTCGACGTCGATCTTGTTGACCGCGACGACGATCGGTACCCCGGCCGCGGTGGCGTGGTCGATCGCCTCGGTGGTCTGCGGCTTGACGCCGTCGTCGGCGGCGACCACCAGCACCACCAGGTCGGTGGTGTCGGCACCGCGGGCGCGCATGGCGGTGAACGCCTCGTGACCCGGGGTGTCGATGAAGGTGATCCTGCGGTTCTCGCCGTCGACCTCGGTCTCGACCTGGTAGGCGCCGATGTGCTGGGTGATGCCCCCGGCCTCGCCCGCCTGCACGTTGGCGTGGCGGATGGCGTCCAGCAGCTTTGTCTTACCGTGGTCGACGTGGCCCATGACGGTGACCACCGGCGGCCGGGGCACGAGCTTGTCCTCGTCGCCCTCGTCCTCGCCGTACTCGATGTCGAACGACTCGAGCAGCTCGCGGTCCTCGTCCTCGGGGCTGACGACCTGGACGTCGAAGTCCAGCTCGAGCCCGAGGGCCTGCAGGTCCTCGGCGTCGACCGACTGCGTCGCGGTGACCATCTTGCCGAGATGCATCATGATCGCGACGAGCGACGCCGGGTTGGCGCCGATCTTCTCGGCGAAGTCGGTCAGCGACGCGCCCTGCGGCAGCCGGATCGTCTTGCCGTTGCCGCGCGGAGCCGAGATGCCGCCGACGACGGGCGCCTGCATGTTCTCGAACTCCTGGCGGCGCGCCCGCTTGGACTTGCGCCCCCGGGCGGGACGGCCACCGGGACGTCCGAACGCGCCCTGCGTGCCGCCGCGACCGCGGCCGCCGCCGCCGGGACGGGGACCGAAGCCGCCGGAGCGGCCGCCGCCACCGCGGCCGCCGAAGCCCGCACCGGCACGGCCGCCGCCGCCCGGACGGCCGCCGCCGCCGGGACGGCCGCCGCCGGGACGGCCGCCGCCGCCCGGACCGCCGCGCCCCGGGGCCGTGGGCCGCGAGGCCGGCATGTTCATCGGGCTCGGACGCGGACCGCCCGGCCGGGGCGGCATGTTGGC
>DATCLF010000339.1:0-12329 GCA_036564055.1 Spirillospora sp. | reverse complement strand
GGATGCGGGCGGCGAACAGGTAGCCGGACTCGTCGGGCGTGGCCACCGGCACCGTCTGCCCGGAGCTCAGCCAGAGCCGCACGGCGACCTGGGCGAGCCAGCCGAGGCCGAAGAGCAGGATCCAGCGGCGGCGGTCCGGGTGCGCGGGGGGAGCGCCGGGACGGCCGGCGGGCTCGGCGGGGCGGGGCGAGGCGACCGGTGAGGGGGGACCGGCGTCCGCCGGTGTGCGCGTGCTCATCTGCGTACGGCTCTCCGACACGAAGATCCCTCACGGGCCTGGCCTGTCACGGCCGGGTCCCGCCCCCGGCCGCCATTCCGAGAACGCGCGACGGCCCCGCGGCGTTCGCATCGGCCCGTTCCCGGGACCGGCGCCCTAGTCGTCGTCTTCGGACGCCTCGGAGCCCGCCTTCCCGGCGGCGACCTTCTCGTCGCGCTTCTCGTCGCGAGCCTTCTTGGCGCGGGTCTTCTTCGTGGAGGAAGCCGTCGCCCCGGCCCTCGTCGCCCCGGCCCTCGTCGCCTCGGCCTTCGTGCCGTCGCGCTCGCCGGCCCGGGCCTTGTCGCCGTCCGCGGCGTTCTCCTCGGCCTCCTCGGCCTGCGCGTCGCCGGTCTCGCCCCGGGCGACCTTGTGCGCCGCGGCGTCCACGACGCCGGCGGCCTCCTCGGCCGGGTCGGCGACCGGCGGGTGCTGGCGGCGGCGGATGCCGAGGATGCTGACGAACAGCGAGGCGAAGATGGCCTGGAAGCTCATCACGAACGCGGTCGCTGCGGGGACGACCATGCGCAGCGAGTGACGCGGGTTGAGCTCGCCGAAGCTGTTGACCCGCCAGTGCAGCAGCGAGGCGATGAGACCGGCGAGACCCGCGGCCGCGAGCAGCCCGCCGATCAGCAGGCCGCGTTCGAGGCTCCACCAGTCGATGAGCCTCTGGACGCGGCGGTCGTGCGGCAGGAATCCCTCCTGCATCGCGTACACCTTCGTCAGCAGCGCGAACAACACCGCCTGGAAGCCGATGACCAGCGCGGCGCCCGCTCCGACGAGGGTGTCGACGTCGAACGCGACGTCCCCGACCGTGACCGGGCCGGTCGACAGCGCGATCCCGGCGACGAGTCCGAGCGTCATGAAGACGAGACCGGGGATGAGGAAGAGCCAGCGCGGGCTGTAGAGAAGGAGGAAGCGCAGATGACGCCACCCGTCGCGCCAGGTGTTCAGGTGCGGGGCCCGGCTGCGGCCGTCCGGGGACAGGGTCGTCGGCACCTCGCGGATGTCGTAGCCCTGCAGGGTCGCCTTGACGACCATCTCGCTGGCGAACTCCATGCCGCCGGTCTGCAGGCCGAGCCGCATGATCGACTCCTTGTTGAAGGCGCGCAGCCCGCAGTGGAAGTCGCCGATCTTGCTGCCGAAGAACAGCCGCCCGATGAAGCTGAGCACCGGGTTGCCGAGGTAGCGGTGCAGCGGAGGCATGGCCCCGTCGGCGATGCCTCCCTTGAAGCGGTTGCCCATGACGAGGTCGGCGCCGTCGCGCAGCTCGTCCAGGAACGGTCCGAGGGCGGTGAAGTCGTAGGAGTCGTCGGCGTCTCCCATGACGACGTACTTGCCGCGCGCGGCGGCGATGCCGCCCATCAGCGCGTTGCCGTACCCCTTGTCGACCACGGGCACGACACGGGCGCCCGCGCGGCGTGCGAGCTGCTGGCTGCCGTCGGTGCTGCCGTTGTCAGCGATGACGACCTCGCCGTCGATGCCGTTGTCCTCGATGAAGCCGATCGCCTTCCTGACGCAGGTCTCGACCGTCTCGGCCTCGTTCAGGCACGGCATCACTACGGAGAGTTCCACGCGATCTCCTTCGTTACCCCTGGTGACCGTATGCGGTGTTTTCCGCTAATCTCTTTGTTCCGCGGTGCGGCCCGTCGAGTTCATGATGCCTGCCGCGAACGGGTCATGATGGCCGCTCTCGTCAAGAGCACCCGTATCGTGTTGCCCACTTGCAACCGAAAAACCCTCACCGCGACGGTCGCGGGCGGCAGGCTAGGACGTCAAGCATACGGGCACGGAGGCCCGGAAGGGTCGGGTCGGCCGTGACGCGCGCCGGAGAACGCAGTGCCACCGGACCGGGGGCCGGACACCACAGGGGAGGTGCGGCAGTGGCGGGCGAATCGCCGCAGGGCACCGCGCTCGGCACGGCGCCGGGCACCACGCGGGACAGCGCCGCGGGAGCCGCGGGGGACGACACCGCGCAGGCGGGCGACACGGGGGGCGGATCCGCCGCGGCCGCGGCCGCCGGCGCGCCCGGGGGGACGACCACCGCCGGCGATTCCGGCCACGTCGTTTCGGATGATCCGAAAAGCGGTGCGGACGGCGGGTCGGCGTCGGCCCGGGCATCGGTGCCGGAGTACGCCCGCGAGGCGTGGTCTCTGGCCCGCCGGCACCCGGCCTTCAGTGTGATCATCGCCACCGCGACGCTGCTGCGGGTCGTCGTCATGCTCGGCTACCAGCCGGTCATGTACTTCAACGACAGCTTCGACTACCTGCACGTCGCGACCGAGCCGTACCCGCACCCGCTGCGCCCCGACGGCTACGCCTTCTTCCTCCTGCTGCTCAAGCCGTTCCACAGCTTCGCCCTGGTCGCCGCCCTCCAGCACCTCATGGGCCTGGCCATGGGCGTGATGATCTACGCGCTGCTGCGGCGCAGGTTCGGGCTGCCCGGCTGGGGCGCCGCGCTCGCCGCCGCGCCCGTCCTGCTCGACGCCTACCAGCTCCAGCTCGAACACCTGGTGCTGTCGGACACGATGTTCACCTTCCTGGTGGTGAGCGCGGTCACGCTGCTGCTGTGGCGCGACCGTCCGACCTGGAAGGTCGCGGCGGCCGTCGGGCTGATCGTGGGCATGGCGTGGCTGACCCGCTCGGTCGGGATGCCGGTGCTGTTCGGCGTCCTGGTGTACCTGCTCATCCGCCGCAGCGGCTGGAAGGTGCTCGCGGCGACGCTGGCCGCCTGCCTGCTGCCCGTGGTGGCCTACATGGGCTGGTACAAGGTCGAGAACGGCAAGTTCGCCATCACCGAGAGCAACGGGATCTTCCTGTACGCCCGGGTCTACAAGTTCGCCGACTGCCACCGCATGAAGGACCTGCCGGTCCGCGAGTACCCGCTGTGCACGGAGCCGGCGAACCGGCTGCCGAACTCGCAGGACGGCATCTGGAACGCCCAGTCCCCGCTGAACCGCTACACCGGCACCCGTTTCGGCCCGGACAACAACGCCCTCGGCAACGACTTCGCCAAGCGGGCCATCACCTCCCAGCCCGGCGACTACCTGCGGGTGGTCGCGTACGACTTCTTCCGGGTGTTCCGATGGGAGCGCACCGTCTTCCCCGACGCCGCGACCTACTCCCAGTACGAGTTCCGCGAGAAGCCGACCCGGACGCTGCCCGACTGGAAGATGGACGCCAACTCGACCGCGTCCGCCGAGGCGAAGGCCTACGAGCGCGGCGACGCCGAGACCCGCGTCGTCGAGCCGTTCGGCGGCGTCGCCCGCGGCTACCAGGACGTCTTCTACCTGCGCGGGACGATGGTCGGCGTCATCCTGCTCGTCGGCCTGGCCGGGCTCGTCCCGCTGTGGCGCCGCTTCGGCGGGCAGGCGCTGCTGCCGTGGACGCTCGCGACCGGGCTGCTTCTGGCGCCCGCCGCCACCGCCGAGTTCGACTACCGGTACGTGCTGCCCGCCGTCCCGCTGGCGGCGCTGGCGGCCGGGATGGCGTTCACTCCGGAGGTCCGGGCCGCGGTCGCGGGCTGGGGGCGGCGGCTGCGGCGCGGATCCGAGGCGCCCGCCGCGCCGCCGGAGGTTCCCGCCGAGCAGACCGAGCCGAAGGTCCCGCAGGTCGCCGGCAAGTGACCGCCGGGAAAGAGCCGCCGGAAGGAGCGAAGGGCGGGCGCGCGGCTACCAGGCGTGCATGCGGCGCAGGTGGAACACCATCTTCACGTCCTGACCGCTCCGCGGCCTGGGAACCTCGGCGTGGGCTCCCGGACGTCCCGCCAGCGCCCTGACGCTCTGGCTCTGGCAGGCGCGGCAGCACCGGTCCAGCCAGGGCGTCGTGCACGGCTGCCCGTCCCGCTCGTAGACGACGCCCTCGTTGCCGTGGCCGTCATAACAGTGCCGGACCTCGAGCTCCTCGGTCCAGGTCGTCGAGCAGTTGAGGCACTCGAAGGTCCACGTCTCGTGGCTTGACCACGTGTCCCGCATGACCGGCACCCCCTCGGTCCGCCGTTCATCACGCCAAAACGGCTTATTCCCGGAGTTAACGGCATGCATTGATAGAGACACGGACAGTACTCGCTAACGTACGGTCCCGGCGGGGTTACCTCTTCGCCCGCACGACGGCGTCGTAGACGACGCGCTTGGGGACGCCGTTCTCCGCGGCGACGTCCGCGATGGCCTGCTTGCGGGGCGTTCCGGCGTCCACCCGGGCCGCGACGGCGGCGGCCAGCTCGGCCGGGTCCGCCGTCCCCCGCCGCTCGGGCGCCCCGCCGACCACCAGCGTGACCTCGCCGAGGACGCCCTCGTCGGCCCACGCGGCGAGCTCCGCGAGCGTCCCCCGGCGGACCTCCTCGTAGGTCTTGGTCAGCTCCCGGCAGACGGCGGCGGGACGGTCCGCGCCGAACGCCTCCGCCATCGCCGCGAGGGTGGCGGCCAGCCGCCGCGGCGACTCGAAGAACACCATCGTCCGGGGCTCGCCCGCGAGCGCGGCCAGCCGCCGGGCCCGCTCCCCCGGCCTGCGCGGCGGGAACCCCTCGAAGCAGAACCGGTCCGTGGGCAGTCCCGACACCGCGAGCGCCGCCGTGACGGCCGACGGTCCGGGCAGCACCGAGACCGGCACGCCCTCGTCGATCGCCGCGCGGACCAGCCGGTAGCCGGGGTCGGACACGCCGGGCATGCCCGCGTCGGTGATGACGAGGACGTCCCGCCCGGACAGCAGCTCCCCCAGCAGCTCGTCCGCCCGTGCCTTCTCGTTCCCCTCGTAGTACGAAACGACGCGGGCGGTGAGCTCCACTCCGAGGTCGCCCGCGAGCCGCCGCAGCCGCCGGGTGTCCTCCGCGGCGATGACCGGCGCGTCCGCGAGCGCGGCCCGCAGCCGGGCCGACGCGTCCTCCGGCCGCCCGATGGGCGCCGCCGCAAGCACCAGCCTCCCCGTCACCCGCGCATTCTCCCATCCGGGCGCCCGCGCCGGGACGTCCTCGGAGCCGGGGCCATGAGCGCCGGACGCGGGCTTCCGCCGTCCTCGGCCTCCGGGGCGGGACTCGGTTTCCAGGGCACTGCAATAGGCTCCCCCCATGGCGACAACGGATCTGGTCCCCGCCCCGGCCGTTGGGTCGCGACGCAGGCCGCCCTCGCTCCGGGAGTGGCTCGCGCCCGCGATCCCGGGCCATCCCCTGCTGTCGTGGATCGGCCCGCTCCTGGTGACGCTGTTCGCGGGCTATCTGCGGTTCGACCGGCTCGGGACGCCGAAAGAAGTCGTCTTCGACGAGACGTACTACGCCAAGGACGCGCTCGCCCTGCTCCGGTTCGGCTGGGAGCACAACACCGTCGAGAACGCCGACAAGCTGCTCATCGCGGACCCGAACGCCCGGATCTGGGGGGACGGCCCCGCGTTCGTCGCCCACCCGCCGTTCGGCAAGTGGATGATCGCGCTCGGCGAGTGGATGTTCGGGGCGACGCCGTTCGGCTGGCGGTTCGTCCCCGCCCTCGTCGGCACGCTGTCGGTGCTGATCCTGTGCCGGGTCGCGCGCCGGATGACCGGCTCGACGCTGCTCGGCTGCGCGGCCGGGCTGCTGCTGGCGCTGGACGGCCTGCACTTCGTGACGAGCCGCGCGGCGCTGCTGGACATCTTCGTGATGTTCTGGATCCTCGCCGGGTTCGCGTGCCTGGTGAACGACCGGGACCGGTCCCGGCGCATCCTCGCCGAGCGGATCGAGGGCGGGAACCGTTCCCCGTACGGGCCGTTCCTCGTGCACGGCTGGCGGTTCGGCGCGGGGATCTGCCTCGGGCTCGCCTGCGCCACGAAGTGGACGGGCCTGTTCTACATCGCCGCGTTCGGGCTGATGGTCGTCGTGTGGGACTACGGGGCCCGCCGGGCGGCGGGGGTGCCGGCGCCGTTCGCCGGGACGATGCTGCTGGAGGCGGTTCCCGCGTTCGTCCAGCTCGTCGTGGTGGCGCTGATCACCTATCTGGCGACCTGGTGGGGATGGATCTTCAAACCGGGCGGCTGGGGACGCGGCGAGGTGGCCGACGTCGCCCTGTGGCGGCCGTTCGAGGCCCTGCCGGACCTGTGGTCCTACCACAAGCAGATCTTCGGTTTCCACGCCGGGCTGGACGACCACCACCCGTACCAGTCGTGGCCGTGGGACTGGCCGATCCTGCGGCGCCCGGTCGCGTTCTTCTACAACGAGCCGGAGAACGCCTGCGGCGCGGCGCGCTGCTCCCGCGAGATCCTCGGGATCGGCACGCCCGCGCTGTGGTGGGGGGCTCTCGTCGCGCTGGTCGCCGTCGCGTTCATCTGGCTCCTGCTGCGCGACTGGCGGGCCGGGGCGATCCTGCTCGGGTTCCTCGCGGGCTGGTTGAGCTGGTTCCCGTCGGCGTTCAACGAGCGCACGATGTTCCTGTTCTACGCGACGCCGCTGATCCCGTTCATGGTGCTGGCGATCGTCCTGTGCCTCGGCTATCTCATCGGGCCCGCGCCGGCCGGGATGAAGGGCGCGCACGCCGCCACCGCCGGCGGGGACCCGTCGATCGACCACGCCGTCGTCCGCGGCGCCGGCGACGAGGCCGTCACGGACGGGCGGGGGGCGGGCGAGGCCGGCCCGGTCCCGGCGGTGGGACCGCGGCGGCTGATCGGCGCCGCGGCCGCGGGGGCGTTCGTGCTGGTGGTGCTGGCGAACTTCGCGTACTTCCATCCGATCCTGTCGGCTCAGACGATCCCCTACGAGAGCTGGCACGACAGGATCTGGCTCGACAGCTGGGTCTGATTCCCCCGGCCGGGCCGGGGCCGGTCCGCGCGGTCAGGCCGCGGATCCGGTGGTGACGGCCCGCTCGGCGGCCGGGCGGAGCGTCCGGGCGCCGAGCAGGCACAGGCTCAGGGCGAGGAGCCCGCCGATCCCGGCGCCGGCGAACGCACCGGGGACGCCGCCCGCGTCCTGGCCGAACCCTGCGACGAAGGAGCCGAGGGAGGTGCCCGCGCCCATCGCCGCCACCACCCAGGCGAACGCCTCGGTGACGGTCCCGCTCGGCGCGAGCCGGTCGACGAGCGAGAACGTGCACGCCAGGACGGGGGCGAGGAAGACGCCGCTGGCGAACGCGAGCACCGTCATCACCGGCAGGGCGGGAGCGAGGACCAGCGGGAGGTACCCGGCGGCCAGGGCGGCGAGCAGCCACGGCAGCCTCCGGTGCGGGTCGCCTTTCCAGGTCCGGGAGCCGTAGACGAGCCCGCCCACCAGCGCACCGCCCGCGTTGCACGCCAGCAGCAGCCCGGAGGCCATGTCGCGGCCGTCCCGCTCGGCGTAGGCGACCACGGCCACGGCGATGACGCCGAGCGCGACCCCGACGTTGGCGAGCGACACGAGCAGGGTCCGCAGGCCCGCGGAACGGAGCGGCCCCGCCCAGTCGGCGGCGCGCGGCTCGGCCCGCCACCGGCGCGACGGCGCCGACGACACGACGACGAGAGTCCCCGCGACGCCGAGCGCGCCGGTGAGCAGCAGCGCGGTCTCGGTGTTCACCGCGGCCGCGGCGACGACGAGCAGCGGGCCGACGGTGAACAGGACCTCCTGGGAGGCGGCGTCGAGCGCGTACGCGGCGTCCACCTGCTCCTGGTCCTCCAGGACGTCGGGCCAGAGGGCGCGCAGCCCGGCCTCCAGCGGCGGGGTCGCGAACCCGGCGAGCGTCACGGCGACGACGGACACCGGCACCGGATCGGCCCCGGTCACGGCGAGCAGGCCGAAGCCCGCGGCGGAGGCGCAGGCGGCGGGCAGCAGCACGACCGGCTGGCCGAGCCGGTCCATGGCGCGGCCGAGGACGGGCTGCCCGGCGGCGGTCGCCAGCCCGAGGACGGCGGCGAGCGTGCCGGCGAGGGGGTATCCGCCGTCGTCCGCGCGGACGTGCAGCACCACGGCGAGCACCCCCATCCCGTTGGGCAGCCGGCCGAGGAGCGTGCCGCCGAGCAGCCTCGCGGCGTACGGCCTCCGCAGGAAGACGACATAGCCGCGCATCGGGACCCCCTAGTCATACGTATTACTCGTTTCGTCATACGTACCACTCCCGGGCGGTCCGGCTCTACCCTGTTTTTCGTCCCGGATCAGCCGCAGGGAGGCGCACGTGTCGGTGACCGGCCGTCCGACCAGCAAGGACGTCGCTCAGGAAGCCGGGGTGTCGCAGTCCACGGTGTCGCTCGTGCTCTGCGGAAAGTGGGAGGGACGCGTCTCCCCCGCCACCGCGGCCACCGTGCGCGACGCGGCGGAGCGTCTCGGCTACCGGCCGAACCAGGCGGCCCGGAACCTGCGGCTCGGCGTCACCAAGACCGTCCTGCTGATCGTCCCGACCCTCAGCGCGCCGTTCTTCGGCCCCGTCTACACCGGCGCGGCACGGGTCGCGAACCGGCACGGCTTCGGCGTGGTCGTCTCGACGTGGCCGGACGACGCCGCGGGCCCCGCCGACAGCCCGTTCGCGCGGCCCGACGAGGCGATCGACGGGATCCTCGCGTCCTCGATGCCCGCGGAGGCGCTCGGAGGGTTCGGGGTGCTCGAGGGGTTCGGGGACACGCCCGCGGTGATGCTCGACAGCGGCCCCGCCGGCGAGCGCGTCCCCACGGTCGACTTCGGGGTCGCCGACGGCATGCGCGCGGTCGCGGACCATCTCGCCGGGCTCGGCCACCGCCGGTTCGGGCACGTGGCCGCCGCCGTCGACCAGTGGACGTTCCGCGCCCGCGCCGACGCCCTCGCGGCCGCCGTCGCGGCCGTGCCCGGCGGCGTCCTCACCCGGTCCGCCTGCGCGATCGACGTCGCCTCGGCCAAGGAGGCCGCCGGGCGGCTGCTCGACGCGCCGGACCGGCCGACCGCGCTCGTCTGCGACGACGACCTGCTCGCGGCGGGCGCCTACAAGGCGGCGCGGGCGCGCGGCCTGGACGTCCCCGGCGACGTGTCGGTCACCGGCTTCGACGACGTGCTGCTCGCGACCGCGCTGGAACCCGAGCTGACCACCGTCCGGCTGCCCGCCGAGACGCTGGGCGAGCGGGGCATGACGACCCTGCTCGACCTGCTGTCGGGCGGCTCGCCGGAGCCGCAGGTCCTGCCGGGAGAGCTGATCGTCCGGACGTCCACGGCGGCGCCGCCCGGCGCGTGACCGAGAGCCCTGGCGCGCACGCGGCACCGTGCCGGACCCGGCGGCGCGGCGCGCGCGATTGGACTCCCGGCGGGTCGTCTGGTCTTCTCGTCGCATGACCAGACCAGCTCCCCGGCCCCGGGCCCGCCTCGGCGTCGCCGTCCTGATCGTCGCCGCGCTCACCGGCTGCGGCGACGACCGGACGACGTCCGCGCCGGAAGCGAAGCCCCGGGTCGCCGGATCCCGCGTCGCCGGATCCGCGTCCGCGGCCCACGCCCAGGCCGAGGTCACCGAGAACATCCGACGCCTGGAGAAGGAACGCGACGTGCGGATCGGCGCTTATGCCATCGACACGGGCACCGGCCGATCCGTGGGCCATCGCGCCGGGGAGACGTTCCCGTTCGCTTCCACGTTCAAGGCGATGGTGTGCGCCGCGGTCCTGCGCAAGGCCCGCGACTCGGATCCGGGGCTGCTCGACCGCGTCATCCGCTACACCGGAAGCGACCTCGTCCCCTACTCACCCGTCACCGAGAAGCACGTGACCACCGGCATGAAGGTCGCCGACCTCTGCCACGCCGCGATCACCCGGAGCGACAACACCGCCGCGAACCTGGCCATGCGGCAGATCGGCGGCCCGGCCGGGCTCACCGCCTTCCTGCGCTCCCTCGAAGACCGGGTCAGCCGCGCCGACCGCTGGGAGACGGAGCTCAACGTGTGGAAGCCGGGCGAGAAGCGCGACACGACCTCGCCGCGCGCGGCGGCGGAGGACCTGCGGGCCCTCACCGTGGGCGCCGCCCTCGCGCCCGCCGACCGCGCGCGTCTGGTCGGCTGGATGAGGGCCTCGGTGACCGGCGGCGCGCGCATCCGCGCGGGACTGCCGGACGACTGGACGGTCGGCGACAAGACCGGGACCGGCGGGACCTACGGCTCCGCCAACGACATCGCGGTCGTCCACCCGCCCTCCGGCGCCCCGCTCGTCATCACGGTGTTCACGACCAGGCCGGGCCCGGACGACGAGGCCGACGAGGACGCGATCGCCCGGACGGCCGGCATCCTGGCGCGGGCCCTGCGCTGACCTTTCCTCACAGGTCTCTGAGGAACCTCGCGGCGATGGGGGCGGCGGCCTCGGCGCCGGTGCCGCCGTCCTCGACGATGACGGCGAACGCGATGTCCCGGCGGTATCCGATGAACCACGCATGCGTGGGCGGTTCCTCGCCGGACCCGAACTCGGCCGTCCCGGTCTTGCCCGCGGTGCCCGCCGGGAAGTCGACGTCGGACGCGGTGCCCTCGCTGACCACGGCGGGCATGAGGGACCGCAGCGCCTTCGTCACCGCGGGCTCCAGCTTCTTCGGCGGCTCGGGCTTGCGTCCCTTGGCGTCGAGGGCCTGGGACGCGAGCTCCGCGTCGACGATGCGCGGCGAGCGCCAGGTGCCGCTGGCGGCCGCGGCCGCGACGCTCGCCATGTTGAGCGGGCTCGCCAGGACCTTGCCCTGGCCGAAGGAGGCCGCGGCGAACGCGGCGTCGTCGCCGGCGGTGGGGAACGAGGCCCGCACCGCGGGGAGCCCGGCGATGATCGGGACGTTGAAGCCGAACTGGCCCGCCACCTCGGCGAGCCGCTTCTCCCCGAGCCGGTCCACGGCGAGGCGCGCGAACGTGGTGTTGCACGAGTGCGCGAACGCCTCCCGGAAGGGGACCCGCCCGAAGTCCTCGCCCTGGTAGTTGCGGAACGAGTGGCCGCCGATCGTGGTGGTGGCCGGGCAGCCGACGGGCGTGTTCACGCGGACGCCCTGCGCGACGAGCGCGGCGGCGGTGACGACCTTGAACGTCGAGCCGGGCGGGTACTGGCCCATGAGCGCGCGGTTGTAGCCGCCGGGCTTGTTGGCGACCGCGAGGATCTCGCCGGTGGACGCGCGCAGCGCGACCATGGAGGCGGGCTTCTTCACGTCCCGCAGGGCCTCGCCCGCGGCGGCCTGCACCTTGGGGTCGATGGTCGTCTTCACGGGCCGGCCGTTGGAGCCGCCGAACCGCTGCAGCGTCCTCACCTCGCGGTTCTGGGCGTCGACGATCTGCACGGCGAGCGCGGGCGTTCCGGCGAGGCGGCGTTCGTACTGCCGGTGCAGGCCGTCCGCGCCGACCGCGTCGCCCTCCTTGTAGGGCGGGCCGAGCTCCTTGGCGGCCTTCGCCGACGCGGGCGCGAGCGGTCCGGCGAGCTGGCGGGCCGACCCCGACGGCGAGTCGCTGAGGACGCTGCCGTCCGCCGCGAGGACCGGGGCGCGGTCGGGCCAGTCGCGGGCCGACCGCAGCCGCTGGCCCTCCTCGAGCCCGGGGTACAGGAGCCGCGGCGCCCACCGGACGCGCCATTCACCGTCCCGTTCGACCAGCGTGATGGTCCCCTCGTACTTGAAGGGACGGTCGGGGGCCAGGGTCAGCTCGGCGGTGTAGGACCCGGTGGCCTTGCCGCCTTCCGCGTCGCCCATGGACGCGACGGTGTAACGCTGGCCGGTGATCGCGAGGTCGTCGCGGTGCCGGGTGAGCCGGGCCTCGAAGTCGCCGGGCGGCCGGTCGGTCAGCGTCTTCATCGTGGCGAGGTCGCCGCGCGTCCAGGCCGCGAGGAAGCGCACCGCGGCCTCCTCGGGCCCGTCGCCGCGGCGCAGGAACCACACCGCCCCGGCCCCCGCGATCATGATCGCCGCCACGGCGGCCGCGGCGACGACCAGACGGGATCGGTGCATCGCGTTCTCCCTTCCTTTCTTGATCAAGACACAAGAACAGCACCCCTCGCGGCGAAATGTCCAAGTTGATCATTCTGGCCGGTAAATACGTAGATTCGTGCGGACCGCATCCCCCTCGCCGACCCGGCGCGGACGGACGCGGTCATCGGACGCGCCCGCCCGGGCACGGAATCACTCCGTCACGACCGGGGATTACGCCCGGCCCCTATCTCACCTGTCTGCATGACCGCTACGCCGAACCAGGCG
>DATCLF010000338.1:0-36911 GCA_036564055.1 Spirillospora sp. | reverse complement strand
GTCCCGCGCCGAAGCCGAGCAGCGTCATGTAGCAGCAGGCGGTGAACAGGCCGGTGCCGGTGTCCATCGTCGCGAGCAGCGCGACCCCGGCCATGCCGAGCGCCATGCTCGCCGCGGGCAGCCGGTGGTAGCGGCCGGTCCGGGCGATGCGGCGTCCGGCGCCCGCCGAGGCGGCGACGAGCCCGAACATCATCGGCAGGAGCAGCAACCCCGAGCGGGTGGCGTCCACTCCCCCGACGACCTGGAAGAACATCGGCAGGTAGGTGGCGAGGCCGAACCCGGTCGCACCGCCCACGGCCGCGACGGCGCAGGCCACGGCGAACGACCGGTCGAGGAACAGCCGCGGCGGGACGACCGGCTCGGCGGCCGTCCGCTCGGCGAGGACCCACGCGGTGAACAGCAGCGCCGACCCCGCCGTGAGTCCGAGGACGACCGGCGAGTCCCACGCGTGCCGGGTTCCCGCCCAGCTGGTCAGGAGGGTGAAGCAGGTGACCGCCGCGCCGAGCAGGACGATCCCGAGGTAGTCGATCCGCGGCCTGCGCCCGGGTGCGGGCAGCCGCAGGAACAGCAGGGTCGTCGCCGTGGCGGCGAGGCCGAGGGGCAGGTTGACGTAGAACACCCACCGCCAGGACGCGTGGTCGGTGAGGAACCCGCCGACCAGCGGGCCCGCGATGCTCGACACCGCGAAGATCAGGGCCGAGTAGCCCTGGTACTTCGCGCGCTCCCGCGGCTCGAACAGGTCGCCGGTGAGCGCGAACATCGAGCTCATCAGGCAGCCCGCGGCCGCGCCCTGGACGACGCGGAACGCGATCAGCCAGGTCATCGACGGGGCCGCCCCGCACGCCGCCGATCCCGCGAGGAAGCCGAGGAGGCCGACGAGAAGGATCGGGCGGCGTCCGAACAGGTCCCCCAGCCGTCCCGACAGCGGGACGGTGACGCTCGTGGCCAGCACGTACGCGGTCGAGACCCAGGCGATGCGGTCGAGGCCGCCGAGGTCCCCGACGATCGTGGGCAGCGCGGTACCGAGCACCGTCGCGTCGAGCGAGGACATGAGCCCCGCGAGCATCAGCCCGCCGAACACCAGTTGCCGCCGGCGGCGGGTCATCGGCTCGGTTCGCCCGGATGCGGTATGCATGTGCACCTCACATTCATCTGCTGAAGGCAGATGAATGCTAAGCACATGCATATGAGAATGGCAACCTGGATAGACTTGCGGCCATGGGTGACGAGGCGAGGGGCGAGCGGGCGGCGGGGGGCGACCCGACGATCGACCCCGTGATCGACACGGTCGAGCGGAGCATGGTCAGGCTGCGGCGCGGCATGGCACGGCAGCGCCTCGGCAAGGCCGCGATCCGGGAGCACAACCTGCCGGTGAGCATTCAGGTCCTGCACGTCGTGGACGTCATCGACGAGGGCCCCGACCACGAGGGCCAGGAGATGAGCGTCGGGCTGGTCGCCGCCCGCCTCGGCGTGGACGCCTCACGCGGCAGCCGGATCGTGGCCGAGGCGGTGAAGGCCGGCTACGTGCGCCGCGTCGCCTCCCAGGAGGACGGCCGGCGCATCCACCTGGAGCTCACCCCCGCGGGACAGGCCGTCGTGGACGCCACCCGCCGCACCCGCGCCGAGCACCTCGCCAAGGCCATGGCCGGCTGGACGGACGACGAACGCGCCGAGTTCGCACGGCTCCTCGCCCGCTTCGTCCACGCCTACGACTGAGTCCGTATCCGCGACCGACGCCCCGCGTCGGCACGACGGCCGGCGACGGTGCGCCCGGCTCGTCCGGATGTGTGGCCCCGTGGGCGGGCTCACACTACGTTGATCCCATGGACGTCGTTAAAGCCATCGTCCTCATCGTCCTGGGTCTCCTCATGCTCTGGGGGTGCGGCAGCGAGCTCGTCACGCTGCTGCGGCTGCGCCGCCGCGGGATCCGGACGACCGGCGTCGTCGTCGGACACAGCACTCCGGGGATGGCCTCTCCCGGGTCCATGCAGCGGGCGGGGGTCTTCGAGTTCAGAACTCAGTCGGGCGAGCTGGTCCGGAAGACGAGTGCGGCGTCCACCCCGCGCGGCCCGAAGGTCGGAAAGCAGATCCCGGTCATCTACGACCCGGCCGACCCGTGGGGCACCGCCGAGCGTCCCGGCGTCGTCGCCATCAAGACCGTTCTGCTGCCCCTCATGATGGTTCTCGGCGTGTTCCTGATCTGCCTCGGCGTCGCCACCGTCTCCTGACCCGGCCGTACTCCCCCGGTTGCGGGCGGGAGGCCGCGCGTTACCCCACGAGTTGCGCACCACCCGGGACGCGCGGCGGATCCCCGGGCCGAGCAGGACGTTTAGGCTGATCGCATGCGTGGTTGGCCGATGGTGCGCGGCGGGCTGAGCGACAGGGCGGTGGCCACCGGCGTCCTGGTCCTGGTGGTCGTCGGCAGCCTGCGGCCGCTGATCGACCCGGGACGGGAACCCTGGGCGGTCACGCTGCTGTCGTCGCTGCTGATCCTCGTCGGCGGCGGGGCGCTGTACGCGGGCTCCCGCTTCCCCCTCGCCGCCGCGCTCGTGTCGGTGGCCGCCACGGCGGCCCACTACCTCGTCAGCGCCTACGACGGGCCGCTGATGGTCGCGCCGGTCGTCGCGCTGTACATGATCGCCGCCCAGGGCCGGCTCCAGGCCGCCGTCGCGGTCGGCGCGCTGATCGTCATCCTGACGGGCATCGGGACCCTTGCGGGCGCCGAGGACGTCAACGGGGTCGCCGTGTTCATGCTGGCCGGATGGGTCATCGCGATGGTCGCGCTCGGCTGGGTCCGGCACAGCCGGCGCGTCTACCTGCGGGAGGCCGAGCAGCGCGCCGCCGGCGAGGAACGGCTGCGCATCGCCCGCGAGCTGCACGACGTGGCCGGGCACCACATCTCGCTCATCAACGTGCAGGCCGGGACCGCCCTGCACCGGTTCAGGCGGGATCCGGCGCAGGCGGAGGCCGCCCTCAGGGCGATCAAGGACACGAGCCGGGACGCGCTGCGGGACCTGCGCGCGACGATCGGGGTGCTGCGCGGCGGCGACGACGGGGATCCGCCGACGACGCCCGCCCCCGGGCTCGACGGAATCGGCGAGCTCGTCGAGTCGGCGCGGGCGGCGGGCCTCACGGTCCGCACGCGCCTCACGGGCGGGATCGCAGGCGGCGCCCGGGACGGCGCGAAGGCCGGCGCCGAGACCGGCATCGAGGCCGACCCCGCTGACGACGCGAAGGCCGGCGTGGACGGCACGGCGGTGGGCGGCGGGACGCTGCCCGCCGGCGTGGAGCTGGCCGCGTACCGCATCGTCCAGGAATCGCTGACCAACGTCGTCCGGCACGCCTCGGCGACCACGGTCACCGTGGGCGTCGAGCGCAGGCCCGAGGAGGTCGTCGTCGAGGTCGCCGACGACGGCCGCGGCCCGTCCTCCGGGACGGTGATCTCCGGGTCCGGGATCGCCGGGATGCGGGAACGGGCCCGCGCGCTGGGCGGCGAGCTGACCGTGGGCCCGGGACCGGACGGCGGTTTCCTCGTCCGGGCCCGCCTGCCATTGGGGAACGGAGCTTCATGATCAAGGTTCTGCTGGCCGACGACCAGCGGCTGGTGCGCGCGGGATTCGGGTCGATCCTCGACGACGAGGACGACATCACGGTGGTCGGTGAGGCCGCCGACGGCGAGCAGGCCGTCGCCCTGTGCCGCGAGGTGCTCCCGGACGTCGCGCTGATGGACATCCGCATGCCCGGCATGGACGGGCTCGAGGCCACGCGCAAGATCACCTCGGACCGTCGGCTGGATCGCGTCCGGGTCGTCATCCTCACCACCTTCGACCTGGACGAGTACGTGTACGGCGCGCTCCGGGCCGGGGCGTCGGGTTTCCTCCTCAAGGACACCGAACCGGAGGAGCTGACCCACGCCGTACGGGTCGTGGCCCGCGGGGACGCGCTGATCGCCCCGTCGATCACCCGGCGTCTGATCGCCGAGTTCGCCGGGCGGGTCGAACGGCCGAGCCCGGGCCCGCGGCTGAGGTCTCTGACCGACCGCGAACGCGAGGTCATGGAGCTGGTCGCCAACGGGCTCAGCAACGACGAGATCGCCGAGCGTCTCGTCCTCAGTCCCGCGACCGCGAAGACCCACGTGAGCCGGATCATGTCCAAGCTCGACGTCCGGGACCGCTCGCAGCTCGTCGTCCTGGCCTACGAGTCCGGCATGGTCAACCCGAGCTGGATGAGCGGCCGGCCCCCGCGCGGCTAGGCCGGCGACACCGTCACGTCACCGGGCGTATCGGGCGAGGGTTTCGGCGACGCAGACGGGCTTGCCGCCCCGGTCGGCCTCCACCGTCACGGTGTAGGCGGCCTGGACCATTGCGTCCGGGAGTTCCTTGACGTCCCGCACGGTCAGCCGGGCCCGGATCCTGGAGCCGGCGCGGACGGCGGCGGGGAACCGAACCTTGTCGAGGCCGTAGTTGATCCGCACGCGCGCCCCCTCGATCCGCAGTAGCTCCTGCATGAACGCGGCGACCAGGGACAACGTCAGGTAGCCGTGGGCGACGGTGCCGCCGAACGGGCCGGACGCCGCGCGTTCGGGGTCGGTGTGGATCCACTGGTGATCGCCGGTGACGGCGGCGAAGGCGTCGATGCGGTCCTGCCCGATGTGCTTCCAACCGGTGGGACCGAGTTCGACCCCGACCAGTTCGTGCAGGCGCGTCAGCTCGACCGTTCTCATGCGCGCTCCCCTTGTCCGGTGGTTTCCCGCAGCATCGGCCCCGTCGCCTCGGCGACGAGCACCGTGCGCCGCTCCTCACCCGCCGTTCCGGTGAACCTGCATCTGGCGATGGCGGTGCCCTTGTCATCGGTCCAGGTCTCGGCCACGGTCCCCGTGATCGTGACGGTGTCGCCCACGAGCGTCGTCCCGACGAACTTCGCCTCGATCTTGCCCCGGGCGTACCAGTGGTCGAGGTCGGACAGCCCGACCATGACCTGGACGACCGGATCGAGCAGGAACATCGCCTGGGCGATGGTGCCGCCGAACAGCGGACGGGCGACCTCGGGGTCGGTGTGGATGGGACCGTCGCTGCCGCCCACGCGGCCGAAGTCGTTCACCATCTCCTGCGTCACGACGAAGCTGACCGGCTCGATCGCGATCATGCGCGCCTCCCCTCGGCGGCCGGCCAGACGAACGTCTTGCGGGCCGTCAGCACCCGTTCGCCGCCGGGGCGGTGCACCACGTGCTCGACGACCAGGTACCGGCGGCCGCGCCGCTCGAACTTGTCCGCGATCGTCAGCCGCACCCACAGGTCGGCGGCGAGGTCGGGCACCGCGTGGAACTCGATCGACTCGCGGGCGTGCACGGTGCCCGTGGGGAGATTCACGACCTCCTTGACCGGCTGCAGCGTGTCGAGACTGAGGGGCGGGACGCCCCCCGGCCCGTACGGGTCGCGGCCGCGGCCGACCACGGCGGCGTAGTCCGCGGCCTCGTCCGGCGAGAGCCTCAGCCGCACGGGCGGGAACTCGTGGCCGATCTCGAGAGCGTCCCATGTCGCGGCGGAATCGGTCATTCGGTGGTTCCCTCGCTTTTCTCGGTCCGCCGCGCTCGGGCGGCGGGGTCGGGGACCGGGACGGCGGACAGCAGGGTGCGGGTGTAGGCGTGACGCGGCCTGCGGCACACGTCCTCGGCATCGCCGAGCTCGACGATCCGGCCCCGGTGGACGACCGCGACCCGGTCGCTGATGTGCCGGACGACCGCGAGGTCGTGCGCGATGAACAGGTAGGAGGTCCCGGTTTCGCGCTGGATGCGCTCGAGCATCGTGATGATCTCGGCCTGGGTGGAGACGTCGAGGGACGAGACCGGCTCGTCGAACGCGATCAGCGCGGGCTCGACCGCCAGCGCGCGGGCGATCGCGATGCGCTGGAGCTGCCCGCCGGAGAACTGGTGCGGGAACTTGCCGAGGTCGGCTGCGTGCAGGCCGACCATCTCCATCAGTTCCACCAGGCGTGCACGGCCGCGTTCGGGGCCGTCCCACATGCCGTGGATGCGGAGCGGCTCGGCGAGGCTGGCGGAGATCCGCCGGCGCGGGTCCAGTGACGCATAGGGGTCCTGGAAGACCATCTGCACGCTGCGGCGCAGTGTCCGCAGCCGTCTGCGACTCATCGCGGTGATGTCGCGGCCCTTGAACGCGACCGTTCCCGCGGTGGGCTCCTCCAGCCGGAGCGCGCAGCGGGCGATCGTCGACTTCCCGCTGCCGGACTCGCCGACGATCCCGAGGGTCTCGCCGTACCCCACGGAGAAGCTGACACCGGCCACGGCGCGGTGGCCGCCGCGGCGGGTCAGCCCGCCGTCGAACTCCTTGACCAGGTCCCTGACCTCCAGGATGGGCCCGTTGCCGGTCCCGGAGCCGGAGGGCTGCTTCCGCGACGCCTCCACGACGCGCAGAGCCGCCGTCCGCGCGCCGTCGAGTTCGGACGCCCGGTGGCAGCGGACGTCCGAGCCGGGGGCCGACTCCAGAAGCGGAGGAAGCTCGGTCCGGCATCCGGCGCCGTCGTCGGCGAGGGGGCAGCGTGGATGGAACGAGCAGCCGGCGGGGCGTTCGGTGATCGGCGGAGGCGTTCCCGGGATGCCCGGCAGCTCCACGTGGCGGGGATGGTCGAGACGCGGCACGGCCTGGAGGAGGCCGCGGGTGTAGGGGTGCGACTGGCGTGCAAAGACCTGCTCGGTCGGACCGGACTCCACGATGCGCCCGCTGTACATGACGTAGAGCCGGTCGGTGAATCCGGCGACGATGCCGAGGTCGTGGGTGATGAGCAGGATCGCAAGCCGGTCCCGCTCGACGAGCCGGTCGAGCAGTTCCAGGATCTGCGCCTGGACGGTCACGTCGAGCGCGGTGGTCGGTTCGTCGGCGATCAGCAGCTCGGGTTCGCCCGCCAGTGCCATGGCGATCATCACACGCTGCCGCATGCCGCCGGAGAACTCGTGCGGGTAGGCGTCCACCCGGCGCCCCGGGTCGGCGATGCCGACGTGGCCGAGCAGCTCGACGGCACGCGCCCGGGCCGCGCGGCGTCCGACGGCGGGATCGGCGGTGCGGACGGCCTCGATGATCTGCTTGCCGATCGTGTGGACGGGGTTGAGGGAGGACAGCGGGTCTTGGAAGATCATCCCGATCCGGCGGGCGCGGATCTCGCGGATGCGCCCGGGGGAGGCGGTGACGAGGTCCTCCCCGTCCAGCAGGATGCTGGCGCGGGGGTCGATCCGCCCGCCGCGGTGCTCGATCAGCCGGGAGATGGCCATCGCGGTGACGGTCTTGCCGGAGCCGGACTCGCCGACCAGCCCGACGCGCTCGCCCGCGTGCACGCGCAGGGACACGTCCGCGACGGGTGCCGCGCCCTCGCCGCCGACGGTCACCCGAAGATCCCGTACGTCCAGGAGCGCCGTGGAGACGTGGTCGTCCGCCGCAACGCCGCCGGTCCGGCTGCTCACGTCGCTGTTCATGGCGTCGTTTCCACTTCGTGCTTGGTGAGGGGGTCGGAGACGCGCTGCGCCCAGTTGCCGAGGAGGTTGGCGCAGAGCACGGTCAGGGCGAGCAGGACGCCGGCGAAGGTCGAGACCCACCACTGGTTGGTGAGGTAGTCGCGGCCCTCGCCGAGGATCGTGCCGATCGAGATGGCCGGCGGCTGCACGCCGAACCCGAGGAAGCTCAGCGTCGCCTCGGCCAGCATGAGCCGCGCGGACTCCAGGGTCGCCATCGAGACGACCTGCGGCAGCGCGTTCGGCAGCAGGTGGCCGAACATGATCCGGCGCGGGGTGGCGCCGAGGTTGATCGTCGCGATGACGAAGTCGTTCTCGCGGAAGCGCAGGACGACGCTGCGGGTGAGCCGCGCGTAGATCATCCAGGAGTTGAGGCCGAGCACCCCGACGATGACCGGCATGCCGCCGCCGGCGATCGCGACGATCGTCATGGCGAGCAGCAGGGCGGGCAGCGACAACTGGATGTCGGCGAGCCGCATGATGACCGCGTCCACGCGGCGTCCGTAGAAGCCGGCGGCCAACCCGGCGGTCACCCCCACGGCCGCGCCGACGAGGACGGCGAGCATACCGACGAGCAACGTCGTGCGCAGGCCCTCGGCCAGCCGGATCCACAGGGGGCGGCCGAGCTGGTCGGTGCCGAGCACACCGCCGTCTCCGCCGAGCCAGGAGGGCGCCTGCAGCCGGCGGGTGACGTCCACCGCGGTGGCCTGGTCACCGAACAGGAGCGGCGCGCCGAAGGCGAGCACGCAGAGCACCGCGAACACGACCAGGACGGCGGCCATGAAGGGTTCGCGCCCGAGAGCGCGCATGATGTTCCGGAATCTCATAGGGCGGCTCCCTTCGCCGGGTGCGGGGCCCTGGCGGCCCGCAACTCGCTGCGGGTGCGCGGGTCGAGCCAGAAGCCGAGCAGGTCCGCGACCAGGTTCAACGAGGCGACGACCACGGCCGCGACCACGACGACGGCCTGGACGAGGAAGATGTCGCCGCGTTCCAGCGCCTCGGCGGCCAGGCGTCCGATGCCCGGCCAGGCGAACACGATCTCGACGGCGACGGCCGTGCCGACGAACAGCCGGCTGAGCTCGTAGAAACCGAGGGTGACCGAGGGTACGGCGGCGTTGCGGAGGATGTGCCGCAGCGCGACCCGCGTCTCCGACAGTCCCTTGGCGCGGGCCGTCGTGACGTACTGCCGGCCCCGTTCGGCGATCATCGAGGCGCGCATCATCTGCGCCTGGTGCGCGAACGGGCGCACCGCCAGGACCGCGATGGGAAGGATCAGGCTGGTCGGATGGCCGGGCAGGGCGGCCGTCGGCACCAGTCCGAGCCGGACCGCGACCAACATGATGAGCATGATCGCCAGCCAGAACTCGGCCAGCGAGATGAGCCCGTAGCCGAGCACGTTGACGGCGTTGTCGAGCATCGAGCCGGGCCGCATGGACACGAGGACGCCGGTCCCGACGCCGAGCACCACGCCGATGACGGTGGCGGGCAGGGCGAGCGCGGCGGTCGCGGGCAGGCTCTCCAGCACGACATCGAGAGCGGGCTCACCGAGCCAGACGGAGGTGCCGAAGTCGCCCCGCACCGCGTCCCAGAGGAAGGTCAGGTACTGCACGATCAGGGGCCTGTCGAGCCCGAGCTGCCGCCGGAACGCCTCGACGTCCTCCTCGGGCGTTCCGACCGGAAGGGCGGTGCGCGCCGGGTCGGTCGCGACGTACATGGCAACGAAGACCACGGCGGTGGCACCCAGAACGACCAGCGCGAACTGCGCGATTCGCTGGGTCAGGTAACGCACCATCGCCGGCTCCTTTCACGGGGTGGGTCGTGCCGGTCGGCGGGTGGTCAGGGGTTCGGGTCGGAGGTGGAAGTCAGGGTTCGACGCGGATGCTGGAGAAAACGATCTTGTTGTCCCGCCGGACGTCCCAGCTGACCGACTTCTGGGCACCCCAGATCTGGTGGTAGCCGTACAGCCAGACGAACGCGTTGGACGCGCAGATCTCGCGGGACGCCTGCCGCTGCAGATCCAGCCGCCGCTTCGTGTCGGTGAGCGAGCGTGACTCCTCGATGGCGCGGGCCACCTGCGGGTACTGCTCGTGCGGGAACGTACTGAGCGAGGAGGAGTCGGAGACGATGCTGTCGAACGGCTGCAGGACGTTCCACTGGTCGACGTTCACGCCGATGAGCGCGGCATCGGGACGGCCGGACCCGGTCGCGTAGATCTCGGCCAACCAGCTCTGGTTGTTGAGGACCCGCAGTTCCACCTTGAGACCGATGCGTTCGAGCCCGGCGGCCGCGGCCTCCACGATCTCCTTCGACTTCGGGTAACGTCCCTGCACGCTGATGAGCCGGATCTTCTTGCCCATTGCACCGGCCTCACGGATGAGCGCGCGCGCCGCGGCGACGTCGTGGGGCGTGTCGTCCCTCAGGTTCGGATCGTGCCCGACCACCCCGGGGGGTGCGAACTGGCATCTCGGGTCGACCCCGTACTTGTCCCCCAGCAGGGCGCGGCGGAGCGTCCGGCGGTCGATCGCCATGGTGATCGCACGGCGGACACGGGGGTCGGCGGTCGGCCCGCCGAGCCCGTTCAGCCGCAACACGACGGTCTCCAGGACCGGCGCCGAGACCTCCTTGGGCACCTGCCCGACCAGCTCGCGGGGAATGTCGTAGGCGATGTCGATCTCCCCCGCGCGCAGCGCGGCGATCTCGCTGGACGCCTCGGGACGGGAGACCACCTCGACCCGCCGGTCCGGCGGCGGCCCGCCCCAGTACTCCCGGAAGGGTTCGAGCAGGATGCTGTCCGTGGACTTGCGCACGAACCGGTACGGCCCTGTCCCGGTGGGCTCGTCGGTGAGCGCGTCGCCGCCGTCCTCCTGCGCCTTGGCCGGCGGAACCATCATCAGGTTGGTGAGGTTCAGCAGCAGGTCGGGCACGTGGCCGTCGGTGTGGACCTCGACCGTGTACGGGCCCGTGGCCCGCGCCTCCTTCACCCTGGTGAAGTACGAGGCGAGGTCCGCGCTGCGCTCATCGTTGATCACTCGGTCGATGCTGAACGCCGCCGCCTTCGCGTCGAACCGTTCTCCGTTGTGGAAGGTGACGCCCTTGCGCAGCGTGAACCGGTAGGTGGTCGGATTCACCAGCTCCCACTCGGTGGCCAGGGACGGCAGGACCTTGCTGCCGGTGCCGTCCAGCCGCACCAGCGGCTCGTAGACGTTCTCGTGATTGACCAGGTAGTTGACGTTCGACGTGCTTCGGTGCGGGTCCAGGTCGGGGAACGACGCCGTCACCGCGATCGTGACGGTGTTCGCGGACGCGCCGCCGTCCGGGCCGTACACCGCCGCGCAGCCGGAGGCCAGGAGCCCGGACGTCACGAGCAGTGCGGCCATGGCCGCGGCGACCGTCCGGGCGGGACGGCCGGCGGCGCGGCCGATCCGGCCGGCGACGATCCGTGTGCCGGTCATTGGACCTCCCGGTGTGCCAGCTCGGACTTCTTGATCTTTCCGGTCCCCGTCATCGGCAGGTCGTCGACGATGCGGATCCGGGGCACCTTGTAGGGCGCCATCTGCTCGCGGGCCCACGCGGCCAGGGAGGACGCGTCGCAGGTCGCGTCCGGCTCCGGACGCACGTAGGCGAGGGGCCGCTGCCCGGTCTCGGGATCGTCCGCCGGCACCACCGCCACGGCGCGTACGCCGGGATGCCGGCCGAGCAGGGCCTCCACCTCGGAGGGGAAGACGCTCATCCCGTTCACCTTGATCATTTCCTTGCGGCGGCCGAGGTAGGTCAGGCAGCCGCGCTCGTCGACGCGGCCGGTGTCCCCGGTGCGCAGCCAGCCGTCGTGCAGCGCCGCCGCGGTGGCTTCGGGCGAGCGCCAGTACTCGGTGAGCGCCGAGGGCGTGCGGAGCCAGATCTCGCCCGGCTCGCCGATCGGACGCGGTTCGCCGGTGTCGGGGTCGACCACCATGAATTGGGTTCCGGGGACCGGCAGCCCGCAGAACACCGGCTCGGATCTCAGGTCGGCGTCCCCGTCCTGGAAGCCGCGGGTGAAGGTGTCGGAGGTGTGGCTTTCGGTCAGCCCGTACGAACCCTCCCGCAGGATGCTGTGCTCGCCGACGGCACGACGCCAGCGGGCACGCACCTCCGGGGTGAGCTTGCGGACGAACGACATCGCCCGCACGTGCCGCAGCGTCGAGAGGTCGCGTCCCGCGAACGAGGGGTGGTCCATCAGCTCGACGTAGTTGTCGACCGTGCCGGTCATCGCGGTGGCTCTGTAGAGCTCGGCGGCGTCGAGGACGGCCACGGGGTCCCATCGCCCGAGAAGCACCGTCGTGCTGCCGGTGAGAATCGGGACGAGAACTCCGGAGTTCTCGCCGGAGATCCAGAAGATCGGCGTGTAGATGATCAGGACGTCGGACGGGCCGGTGACACCCCACGCCGCGGCGCTGTTGGCGGCCGTGTAGACCATGTGCCGCTGCGTGTGGACGCAGCCCTTGGGGAAGCCGGTCGTGCCTCCCGTGTAGTTGAGCGCGGCGGGGGCGTCGAGATCCGCAGGCCGCCGTTCGATGCGTTCGGAGCGTTCCACTTCGAACCAGCGGCTCGGCGGGATCCGCGCATTGCAGGGCTCCGTCCAGGATCGGGGCAGCGGAAGCGCCGGCCGCTCGGGCAGCAGGTCGGTGACGGCGGTGACGAGCATGACACGCACGGACGTCTCGTCACGGATGCGCTCGACCCGCGGTGCGACGGTGTCCTGGACGACGAGGACCTCGACTCCCGCGTCGGACAGCTCGTGCCGCAGTTCCTGCTCGCGGAACATCGGGTTCACCGGGACGTGCACGGCGCCCGCCTTGAGGATCCCCATCATGGCGATCACGAACTGAGGGCAGTTGGGCAGGCACACCCCGACCCGGTCGCCGGGCCGTACACCGTGAGCGCGGAGCCAGCCGCCGAACCGGTCGCTGAGCTCGTCCAGACCTCCATAGGTGATGATCCGGCCGTAGAACACGATCGCCGGATGGTCGGGATCGCGTTCCGCATGTGCCCGCAGGTAGTCGGTCACGGGGCGTTCACCGAGCGGGTAGCGGGTCTCGCGCGGCATGTCCGAGGGCCAGGCGGCCTCCTGGCGCCGACGCAGATCCGCGAGGTAGGCCTCGACGACGCCCGCGCGCGCTCGGGCTCGGGCCTCAGATGTGGCGTCCACCGGTGACCTCGAGAACCGTTCCGGTCATGTAGCTGGACAGGTCGGACGCCAGGAAGAGCGCGACGTTCGCGACCTCGCCGGGCTCGCCGGCGCGCTGCATCGGGATCTCCTTCTCCCGCGCCTCCAGGATGTCCTGCCGCATCGCCGCGGTCATCGCGGTGCGGATCAGGCCGGGTTGGATCGCGTTCACCCTGACGCCGAGGTAGGCCAGTTCCTTGGCGGCGGACTTGGTGAGGCCCACGATGCCCGCCTTGGCTGCGCTGTAGTTGGTCTGGCCGACGTTGCCGACCTTGCCCGAGATCGACGACAGGTTGACGATGGACCCGCGTCCCTGTTCTCGCATCACCAGGGAGGCCTCACGGGTGCCCAACCAGGTGCCCCGCAGATGAACGTCGATCACCACGTCGAAGTCGTCCGGAGTCATCTTGCGCAGGGTGGCGTCACGGGTGATCCCCGCGTTGTTGACCATGACGTCGAGCGATCCGAGTTCGTCGACGCACTGGGCCACGAGCGCCCGGACGTCCTCTTCGCGGGTGACGTCGCAGCGGCGCGCCTCGACCGTGGCGCCGCCCTCGGACAGCTCACGCGCGGTGCGCTCGGCCCGCTCGGCGTCCAGGTCGCCGATCAGCACGCGGGCACCCTGCTCGGCGAAGACACGGGCACAGGCGCGTCCGATCCCCTGCGCGCCGCCCGTCACCACCGCGCAACGTCCTTCCAGCAATGACATGCGAATTCAGCCCTCCACTTGCGGTCGCACAGTGACACGACTTCTTCCGGCGGCCTTCTCGCCGAGCCGCACGGTTCCGCGGACGCCCGTGGAGCCCGCGACGAAAGACGACAGCCGGGACACCACGTCGGCGTGCTCCCGTGAGGCTCTGGAACCCGCGCGGGCGAGCATGCGCAGGGCGTGCTCGGGGTCCACGGGGGCGATTCCGTGCGCACGCCGCCCCGCCGGGCCGACCGGCTCGATGGAGATCATCGGGCCGAAGACGTCGTCACGCGCTGTCAGCAGGGGCCGGTCCGTCCAGTCCGCGGCCTTGGCCTCCAGGTCGCGCGCGAGCTCGGTGATCCCGCGTCCTCGCGCGTCGGAGGCGGGGACCTGCGGGGCGCCGATCCGGCGCGCGTACCGCGCCAGGGCCGACAGGGCCCGCACCGCCCGGGCGGGGTCGGTGTAGACGGGGATGCCCGCCCGCGTGAGCGCCTCGCGCGGACGGCCGCTCCCTCCGGTCCAGACGACCAGCATCGGCTTGGACGTCCGCGCGTAGGCCGCGACCAGGGTTTCGACGACGCGCCCGGCCTCGCGGTCTGCATTGCCCAGAAGGACGGCGATGACATCGCTGTCCGGATGGTCGAGGGCGACCTCCAGGGCGCGCTCGAGGATCTCCGGGGACTTCAGGAACGAACCGGTGATGTCCAGCGGGTTGCGCGCGGACCCGTAGGGCGGGATGACCTCGGCCACCCGGTCGCGCCAACCACCCGACCACGGCGGAACCGACAGGCCCGCGGCGACCGCGCCGTCGGTCAGCAGTACGCCCGCACCGCCGGACATGGTGAGCACGGCCAGTCGGTTCCCCCCGGGCAGGCGCCCGGCGCCCAGCAGCCGCGCGGCGTCGATCATTTCCTCCAGGCCGGCGACCCGGACGATGCCGAGCTGGTCCAGCACGTCGTCGACCAGCTCGTCGCAGACGGGCGACGCACCGGTGTGCGCCGCGGCCGCGCGGGCCCCCTCGTCGGTGGCCCCCGCCTTGACCAGGACGAGCGGCTTGCGGACACGCGCGGCCGTGCGTCCGGCCCGCTGAAGGGCCGCGTGATCGGAGATTCCCTCCAGGTATCCGAGGACGACGCCGACGTCGTCGCGCTCGAGGAGCTCGCACATCAGCTCGGGCGCGGTGATGTCCACCTCGTTGCCGGTGTTGACGAAGTAGCCGATGCCCATCCCGGCGGACTGGGCGGCGCTGAACAGGTACGTGCCGAAGGCGCCGCTCTGGCTGACGATGGCGACCGGCCCGGGCGTCAGGCGGACGTCGTCGTCCAGCGCCGAGGTGAACGTCGGTACCACGCCGCCCGCGGTGGCGATGCCGCCGAGGCAGTTGGGGCCGAGCACCCGGATCCCGGTCTCGTCGCAGATCTTCCGCAGTTCCCGCTGCAGGCGCGGCCCGTCCCCCGCCGCCTCGGCGAACCCCGAGGCGAACACGATGGCGAGGGGCACCCCGGCGTTCGCGCAGGCGCGCAGCTCGGCCGCCACCGCCGGTGCGGGCAGCGCGATGATCGCCAGGTCAACGGACGTCTCGCGGTAGCTGCCGATGTCGGGGTACGCACGCAGCCCCTGCACCCGCTCGCGGTGGGGGTTGACGGGGACGATCCTGCCCTGGAAGCCGAAACGTCTGAGGTAGTCGACGGGCCGGCCCGACAGCTTCGCGGGATCCTCCGAAGCGCCGATCACGGCCACCGTCCGCGGCCGGAACAACGACTGCGACGGCGATCGAAGCGGTCGTCCCACCATCGGCCGCGATCCTCCCTCGAACCAGCAAACCGAACGCTGTTAGCCACCGGACGGTATAGCTAACGCTGTATGGTTTTCAAGACCCCGGCGTCAGGTTCTCCCGGGCGCACCCTCCGGGCGGCGGTCCGCCGGCAGCCCGGACTCGGACAAGGAGACGGATGGCACGACCAAGCACGCCCCTGCTGAGCCGCGAACGCATCCGCGCCGCGGCACTGGAAATGATCGACGAGTCGGGACTGGCCGAGTTGACCATGCGGTCCCTCGCCAAGCGCCTCGGCGTCCAGGCGCCCTCGCTCTACAGCCACTACCCGACCAAGGAGGAGCTCCTGGAGGACGTCGCCAACCAGGTCATCGACAAGGTCGACTACTCCGGCCTCGAGGGCGACGACTGGCGGGCCGGTCTGGCCTCCTGGGCGCGCTCGTACCGGGCGGCGCTGCGTGCCCATCCGAACATCGTGCCGCTGATCGCCTACGGTCCCGGTCGGCGCGAGGAGATGCTGCGCCGGGCCGACGCCGTCCACGGCTGCCTCGTCCGCGCCGGATGGCCGCCGCGCATCGCCACCATGATCGGCGCGTCGGTGAAGTATCTCGTGGTCGGTGCGGGCATCAGCTCCTTCGCCCGGGGATTCAGTGACGACGCCGCGCTGTACGCCGACCGCTACCCCCACCTGCGCCAGGCGTACCTGCTGCCCGAATTCGCCCAGGAGATCGACGAGGAGAGCTTCGAACTCTCCCTCAACGCACTGCTGGACGGCCTGACCCGCCATCCTGCCGCGCCCCGGACGCGGAGCTGACGACCGAGAGCCGGCAGGGGCGGCACCGGAAGGGGCCCGATGGTCGCGGGATCACCCTCCGGATCGCCCCGCGCGGATCATCGTCCGCGCGGTCGCCAACCACGGGGGTAGGCGGGCGCTTCTCCCGCAACCCGCGGTGTAGGGCGATTGCCCGCCCCGGGCCGATGCCGCGGCGGGCGCCGCGACCGGAGCCTGGTCGGCATGAGCACAGTTTCGAAACAGGCTACGGGCGCGGTCGTCGGGCTGCTGGCGGGCGGGGCCGCCGGCTTCTTCATCACCGAGGCGGTGGCCGCGTTCTTCCACTTCGTCCTCGACCACACGCTCTCGGTGGAAGGCACCGGCACGCTGCTGGTCATCTTCGTCGGCGTGCCGATCCTGTGCGCGGTCATCGGCGCCGTCGTCGGGTTCCGGCTGTCCGGGCGCGAGGAGGAGTGACCGCCATGTCGAACACGATCTCCTCGCCGAAGAGTCCTCCGAGCCCGCAGACGGGTGTTTTCGGCCGTATGGCGTCCTGGTCGCAGCGCCGCCGCCGGCTCGCGCTGCTGCTGTGGGTGCTGACGGTCGCAGTGATCACCGTGGGTTCGCAGGCCGCCGGGTCGGCCTACCACAACGACTTCGCGCTGCCGGGCACCGACTCCCAGGCCGCCTCCGACCTCATGGAGAAGCACGGCTCGCTCCAGGCGGGCGCGACCGTCCAGATCGTCTTCAAGGACTCCCGGGGTCTGACGGCCGATCGCGCCGCCATCGACGCGATGCTGAACAAGGTGCGGGGTCTGCCGAGCGTCACCGGCGTCCAGCCTCCCGGCCCCGGGTCCGTCTCGGAGGACGGCACGATCGGTTATGCGACCGTCACCCTCGACGGCTCGGCCGAGGACGTGCCCGCCGAGCACGTCACGAAGATCATCGAGACCGCGCAGGCCGCTGAGGGCGGCGGGCTGCAGGTCGAGCTCGGAGGCGACCCCGTCCGGGGCGCCGAGGAGGAGGGCGGCGGCGGCGCCGAGGGCGCGGGCATGCTCGCCGCGCTGGTGATCCTCGTGCTGCTGTTCGGTTCCCTCGTGGCCGCGGCGGTCCCGCTGGTCACCGCCCTGTTCGCGGTCGGCGGCGCGGTCGGGCTCATCGCCCTGGCCTCGCACGTGTTCACCGTCGCCGACTTCACCCCGCCGATCATGATGCTGATCGGGCTCGGCGTCGGGGTGGACTACGCGCTGCTGATCTTCTACCGGTACCGCCATGAGCTGCGGCGGGGCGCGGACCCGTCGGAGGCGGCCCGCACCGCGCTCGACATCGCCGGGCGGACGGTCTTCTTCGCCGGCTGCACCGTCATCATCGCGCTGCTGGGGCTCGTCGTCCTCGGCCTCGGGTCGCTGCAGGGCGTCGCCCTCGCCGTGGCGCTCACGGTGCTGGTGACCATGGCGGCGTCGCTGACCCTGCTGCCCGCGCTCCTCGCGGTGCTCGGCGGCCGGATCCAGCGCAGCGTCCTCAAGCGGCGGGACCGCTCCCGCGACGACCGCTGGCGGCGCATGGCCGCGGCCGCGCAGCGGCGTCCCGTCGCCGCGCTCGTCGTCGCGGTCGCGGGGCTGCTCGCCCTGTCGGCTCCCGCGCTCGACATGCGGCTCGGCTTCGCCGACGCGGGCAACGACCCCGAGTCCTCGACGAGCCGGCAGGCGTACGACCTGCTGGCGGAGGGTTTCGGGCCCGGTTTCAGCGGTCCCCTGATCGTCGTCACCGAGGGCCCCGCGTCGTCCGCGGCGCAGCTGAAGACGACGCTGGAGCAGACCGAGGGCATCGCGGCCACGACGCCGCCCCTGCCGTCGAAGGACGGCGCCGTGAACACCGTGATCGCCTTCCCCGAGGGGGCGCCGCAGGACGAGTCCACCGCCGAGCTGGTCCACACCCTGCGCGACGACGTCCTGCCGGACCTGTCGGACGAGACCGGCTCGACGTACCTGGTCGGCGGTCCCACGGCCGCCACCCAGGACTTCGCCGACTCGGTCGCGCAGCGGATGCCGCTGTTCGTCGCCGTGGTCGTCGGCCTGTCCGCCGTCCTGCTCATGGTGGTGTTCCGCTCGGTGCTGATCCCGATCAAGGCGGCGCTGCTCAACCTGCTGTCCATCGCCGCCGCCCTCGGCGCCATCACCCTGGTCTTCCAGGACGGGCGGTTCGGTGCGCAGCCCGGCCCGATCGAGGCGTTCATCCCCGTGATGATCTTCGCGATCGTCTTCGGGCTCTCCATGGACTACGAGGTCTTCCTCGTCTCCCGGATCCACGAGGAGTGGGAGCGCACCAGGGACCACGCGCACGCCGTCCGCGAGGGCCTGGCCGCCACCGGCAGGGTCATCACCGCGGCGGCGGCCATCATGATCGTCGTCTTCGCGGCGTTCGTCCTGAGCCCGAGCCGGATGCTGCAGCAGTTCGGCCTGGGCCTCGCGGTCGCCGTCCTCCTGGACGCCGTGGTGATCCGCTGCCTGATCGTCCCCGCGGTCATGCAGCTCCTCGGACGGTGGGCGTGGTGGCTTCCCGCCCCCGTGGCGAAGCGCCTGCCGCGCGTCGCCCTGGAACGCCCGAGCTGAGCGCCGGGCCCAAGGCCCCGCCGAGGGTGTCGCCGCTGGTCGGAGCGTTACGTCTAGTATTCCGGTCGTCCCGGGGAGCGGCCGGGGCCGAAGGGGGACCGCCATGAAACATCTCGGAATCCTCGCCCACAGCGCAGAGGGCGCCGCCCTGTGCTTCCGGACCTTCTGCCACGAGGGTTTCCGTGAGCTGGGCCCCGACGACCATCCGGACGTGACGCTCGACCTCATCGCCCTGGCGCGGAGCATGCCGGCGTGGGAGGCGGGGGACCACGACTCGATCCGCGCGACGCTCGCGGAGAGCGTCCGGCGTCTCGCCGCGGCGGGCGCGGACTTCTTCGTGTGCCCCGACAACACCGCGCATCTCGCGCTCGAACGTCCCGGCGACGACCTGCCGCTTCCCGGTCTGCACATCGCGCGGGTCGTCGCCGGGCGGGCCGCCCGCGACGGGCGCACCCGCGTCGGCGTCCTCGGCACCCGCTACACGATGGACGGGCCGCTCTACCCCCGCGAGCTGGCGGCGCACGGCATCGCCGCCGAGGTGCCCGACGCCGAGGACCGCGAGACCGTCCACAGGATCATCTTCGACGAGCTGGTCAACGGCGTCGTCACCGAGGAGTCGCGCCGCGCGTACGTGCGGGTCATCGAGGACCTCGCCGAGCGGGGCTGCGACGCCGTCGCGCTGGTCTGCACGGAGATCCCGCTGCTGGTGACGCCGGAGGTCTCGCCGCTGCCCACCCTCGACTCCACGCGCCTGCTGGCCCGCGCCGCCTTCGACGTGGCCGTGGGACGCGACCCGATGCCGGAGTGGCGCGGCGGTCCCGTCGGCGGGTCATGACGGGCCGCCGTCCGCCGGCGGCCACTCGGGCGGGGCCTCGCCCTCGGGGACGCCCACCCGGAACACCCGCAGCTGCAGGGCCAGGGCCCTGTAGTAGCCGACGAGCGTGACGAGCTCGACCACGGCCGCGCGCCCGAGCGTGGCCGCCGCCTCGATGAACACCGCGTCACCGAGGTCGTCCTCCTCGAGGAGCTGCCGCGTCGCCTCGTACACGATCCGTTCGCGAACGTCGGCCGGCACGGGGGCGCGGCCCTGCCGCAGCGCGTCGATCTCGTCGTCGGTCAGCCCGGCGCGGCGTGCGAGCAGCTCGTGCGCGTACCACTCGTAGTCCGACCGGGTGTGCGCGGCGACGACGAGCGTCGCGATCTCCCGCTCGCGGGCGGTGAACGCGGTCCGGAAACGCAGCGCGGCGCCCAGCTCCTGGAGCGGCAGGCCCACGGACGGGCTGTAGAGCATGGCGTTGAAGGGGCCGAGAAGGCGGCCCTCCTCGTCGGTCATGAACGGGGGAAGGCCGTCGTCGCCGCGCGGCCCGCCGGTCAGCGCCTCGTAGACGATCCGCTGCTCCCGGCTGAGGGAGCCGGGCGGCAACAGGGGGAGCCGGTCCGGGGGATGACCGCGCGTGGGGGCGTCGCCCTGGTCACCGCGCACGGGGTCGATCACCCACCGCACGCTAGGCGCTCCGCCGGGACGGCTCAAGACCCGTCCGGCATGTGAAACCGCGGGCACATGGTGACGTAGCGGCCGCGTAACACGCGTCGGTGACCCTGGTCGGCGGACCGCCCATGGAACGAGCGGGCGCACGCCCTGCGAAGGAAACGCTCATGCCACTGTTCCGCATCCGCACCGAGATCGAGGACCGGCCCGGCCGTCTGGCCCTGCTCACCGCCGCGCTCGGCGAGCGCGGCGCCAACATCCTCGGCTTGTCCGTGCAGCTCGACACCGAAGGCGTCGTGGACGAGTTCGTCGTTGACGTCCCTCGCGGCGGCCCCGGCGCCCGGGAGCTCGCCGAGACGCTGGGCGCCGCGGGCGGCGCCCGCACGGCGGTACGCCCCGCCTGCCCGCAGGAGCTGGTGGACGAGCCGGTCCGCGCCCTGGTCCTCGCGGCCAGGCTGCGCGCCGAGCCGCACGCCGTGCCCGAGGTCCTGGCCGAGCTGCTCCGGGCCGACGACGCGTCCTGGACCGCCCCGGGCGAGGGCCTCGGCGGCTCCGCGGGTGACACCGGCGACACCGGCGGCACCGATGACGCCGATGACGCCGATGACACGGTCGGCGAGGTCCTCATCGTCCCGGTGGGGGGCGACCGGGCGGTGCGGCTGCGCCGCCACGGGATGCCGTTCACCGCGACCGAGGCGGCGCGGGCGGACGCGCTGGTGCGGGCCGCGCTGCCGGGGCCGTCGTGCCCCGGGTCGCGTCGGGTCGTGCTCCGGGACGGGACGCGGGTCGTCGTCCGGCCGATCGAGCGGCGCGACGCGGACGCCGTCGCGGACCTGCACGGGCGCTGCTCGCCGGACACCCGCCGGATGCGGTACTTCAGCCCGAAGCCGTCGACGCCGGCGCAGACGATCGAGCGGTTCTGCGACCCCGCGTACGGGCTCACGCTCGTCGCGGAGGGGCCGGACGGGTCGCTGCTCGCGCTGGCGCACCTGATCCACGTCCTCGATCCCGGCGTCGCCGAGGTCGCCTTCCTCGTCGAGGACCGCTGGCAGGGACGCGGCCTCGGCCGCGCGCTCGCCGAGCTGCTCATCGCGCTCGGCCGGGACCGCGGGGTGGTCGAGCTGCGCGCGACCACGCTGAGCGAGAACACGCGGATGCGGCGGCTGCTCGCCTCCCTCGGCGGCCGGACGCGGCGCACCGCCGACCCGTCGGTGGTCGAGATCCGGCTTCGGATGGACGGCCGCCCCGCCGGGCACGGCGCACTGGCAGGATGGCGGGGTGACCGGTGTCTATGACGACCCCTGGGCCTATGAGCTGGCGTGCGCGTTCCGCGACGTGCCCGCCGAGGTCGATGTGCTGCTCGCCTGGTACGCCCGGCACCGCCCCGGCGGGGCGGCGCGGCGGCCCGCGACCGTGCTGGAGCTGGCCGCCGGACCCGCCGAGCACGCCCGCGAGTTCGCCCGCCGCGGCCTGGCCGCCACCGCACTCGACCTCAACCCGCGGATGTGCGCCCACGCCGCCCGGGAGGCGGCGCGCGAGGGCGTCGAGGTGGAGGTGGTGCAGGGCGACATGACCCGGTTCGACCTGGGTCGGCGGTTCGACCTGGTCGTGACCATGCTGGACTCCACCTCCCACCTGATGACGCTCGACGCGTTCGTCGCGCATCTGCGTCGCGTCGCCGCGCACCTGTCCCCCGCCGGCCTCTACGTCGTCGAGATGTCGCATCCCCGGGACCGGCTCGGCGAGCCGAGCGTCGGCACCGGCTGGACGGTCGAGCGCGACGGCGTCCGCGCCGACGTGCGCTGGGGCGAGCCCACCGACCGCCTCGACCCGGTGACGCAGATCGTCGACGACCACGTCACGATCTCCATCACCGCGGACGGCGCGACGCGCGTCGTGCAGGACGTCGTCCCCTACCGCTTCTGGAGCGCCACCGAGCTCCACGCGGTCCTGCGCATCGCGGACTGCCTGGACGTGGTGGCGCAGTACGGCGACTTCGGGGTCGGTGACGACGCCGTGGCCCTCACCGACCCCGAAGCGTGGCGCATGATCACGATCCTGCGCGGCGCCGAAGTCCGTCCAAACGCCTAGGGGGTGGCCGCCCAGCCGGGCATCGGATAGGACGAGACCATCTCCCGGACCTCGGCGGCGACCCGTTCGACGACGGTCTCGTCCTGCTTGGCGGTGGCCTCCACGACCTCGTCGATCCAGGCGGCGATCTGCGGCATGCTCGCCTCGTCCAGCCCGCGGGTGGTGATCGCGGCGGTGCCGAGCCGCAGCCCGGACGGGTCGAACGGCGTGCGCGGGTCGAAGGGGACCGTGTTGTAGTTCAGCTCGATCCCGGCCCGGTCGAGGGCCTGCGCGGCCGGTTTGCCCGCGACGCCCTTGTTGGTCAGGTCGATGAGGATGAGGTGGTTGTCGGTGCCGCCGGAGATCAGGTCGTAGCCGCGTTCCAGCAGCGCCGCGGCCAGGGCCTTGGCGTTCGCGACGACCCGCCGCGCGTACTCGGCGAAGTCGGGCCGGGCGGCCTCCTTCAGCGCGACGGCGATCGCGGCGGTGGTGTGGTTGTGCGGGCCGCCCTGCAGGCCGGGGAACACGGCCTTGTCGATCGCCGTCGCGTGCTCGGCCGTCGACATGATCATGGCCCCGCGCGGGCCGCGCAGCGTCTTGTGGTTGGTCGTGGAGATCACGTCGGCGTGGCCGACCGGCGAGGGGTGCGCGCCGCCGGCGACCAGGCCCGCGATGTGCGCGATGTCGGCGGCCAGGACCGCGCCGACCTCGCGGGCGATCTCGGCGAACGCGGGGAAGTCGATGGTCCGCGGGATCGCCGTGCCGCCGCACCAGATGAGCTTGGGCCGCTCCTTGAGGGCGAGGTCGCGCACCTGGTCCATGTCGACCCGCCCGGTGTCGGCGCGCACCTCGTAGCGGACGGGCGTGAACCACCGCCCGGTGGCCGACACCGACCAGCCGTGCGTGAGGTGGCCGCCCATCGGCAGCGACAGACCCATCACCCGGTCGCCGGGCTCCAGGAACGCCATGTAGACGGCGAGGTTCGCCGGGGACCCGGAGTAGGGCTGGACGTTGGCGTGCTCGACGCCGAACAGCTCCTTCGCCCGGTCGATGGCGAGCAGCTCGATCGGGTCGATGTTCTGCTGGCCCTCGTAGTAGCGCCTGCCGGCGTAGCCCTCGGAGTACTTGTTGGTCAGGACGCTGCCGGTCGCCTCCAGGACGGCCGGGGACACGTAGTTCTCCGAGGCGATGAGTCGGAGCTTCTCGTACTGGCGGCGAGCCTCGGCCTCCACCAGCCCGGCGATCTCCGGGTCCTGGCTGAGGAGATGGGATACGGCCGGTTCATGCATCGTCAGCCTCCGCACTGGTCGCGGCCGGGACACAGGCGCCCCGGCGGGGGCCCGTACACCCAGGCGCGCGGCGTGCGGACTACTTACGCTCCCCGGTGGTCGCTTCCACCTTGACTGCGCCAGTCACGTGGGCGTCATCATACCGAGCCGGGGACGGCCGGCGGGGTTCGCGCGCCGGGATCGACACGGCGGCCAGGCCCGACAGGAGCAGGAGCGCCCCGGCCGTGACCGGCGCCGACATGCGCTCCCCCAGCAGCCAGATCGCGAGTGCGGCGGCCACGAGCGGCTCGACGAGGCTGAGCGTCCCCGCGGCGGCGGCCGTGACGCGGCCGAGGCCGGTGACGAAGCACATGTACGCGACGGCGGTGGCGGCGACCGCGAGCCAGACCACCAGTGCGACCGAGCGCGGGGCCGCGAGCGCGGGCAGCTCGGCGAGCGTCCACGGCAGCAGCGCCGATCCCCCGGCCAGCAGCGTCACCGACACCGCGGCGGTCATCCCCGCGCCCTGCCCGTTGAGGATCCTGGCCGCCACCGCGTAGACGCCGAAGCACGTTCCGGCGAGGAGGCCGAGCACGAGGCCCGCGGGATCGACGCGGGCGTCGGTGCCGGGGGCCGACAGCAGCGCGACCCCGGCGACCGCGCAGGCGGTGCCCGCCCACCAGCGGCGGCCGAGCCGGGAGCCCAGCGCGATCCGCTCGCACAGCCCCGCCGAGACGGGCACGAGCCCGAACACGACGGCGGTGGCGACGGCCGCACCGGTGAGGTTCACGGCGCTGAAGAAGGCGGACTGGAAGATGCCGGTCGACGCCGACGCGGCGGCCAGCGGCGCCCAGGTCCGCCGCGTCAGCGTGCGGAACGCGCCCGGCCGGGTGACGAGCACCAGGCCGGCGAGGATCAGGCCGCCCGAGAAGATCCGCGCCCCGCCGACCGCGACCGGGCCGGCCGGGGAGTCCGCCAGGACCTGCGCCGGTCCCACCGTTCCCCAGAGCACCCCCGCCGTGAGGACGAGCACCGCATCGGACGATTCATTCCATCGGCCCATGCCCCTGACGTTAGATAGATCGACGACATTCCGCGTGATCTACCGCACATCGTTCGGCTCAGGAGGTGCGTTCCGTTGATCCTTCGCTCAACCCTGAGGTCGACGGAAATCATCTGAAGGACGTTCGCTCATCACGCCTGTTCTCCGCCGGAAGTTCGGACTGCTCGACCGGCCGGACGTAGTCGTAGACGACCGTGGTCCGCACGTCCACGAACTCCTTGCGCCGCGCCAGCCGGTCGAGGACGAAGTCCCGCAGGTACGCGGTGCTCGGCACGGCCACGTGGACGAGGAGGTCCTCGTTGCCGGTCACCACGAAGACCCCGACGGTCTCGGGCATCGCGGCCATGCCGTCGCGCGCCGACTCGATCGCCTCCCGCGACTGCGGGCGGATCCGGATCGAGATCAGCGCCTGCACGCCCCGGCCGAGGCGTTCGAAGTCGACGGCGGCGTGGAACCCCGTGATGACGCCGCGCGACCGCAGCGCCCGCGTCCGTTCCAGCGCCGTGGACGGGGCGATGCCCACCGCCTGCGCCAGCTCCCGGTTCGTCTGCCTGCCGTCCCGCTGCAACCGCCGCAGAATCGCCTGGTCGACCGCGTCCATGACGTCCCTCCCGCAATCGGGCCCCACGAGCCGAACACCCGTCACCCGCAGGCCCTCCGGCCCCCGGGTCCGCGAACGATATTCGACCACATCCCGTCTCGGCCGTCGGTCGGAGGTGAACGCCTCGGCGCAGAAGGCGGGGGCATCGGCCCCGGACGTCACACGACCCGGTCCCGTCGACGGGACCGGGTCGTGTGACGTCCGGGAGTCCGGGTCAGCGGCCGGCGGACTCCAGCTGCTGCTTCACCGCCGCGCGCCTCTCACGGAGCTTGGCAAGGGCCTCCTCGAGGATGGCCTGGCCGTCCTCGTCGCTGCGGCGCTCCTTCACGTACGCCAGGTGCGTCTTGTACGGCTCGGTCTTCGGGGGCGCCGGGGGGTTCTCCGAGTCCTGACCGGCGGGGAACCCGCAGCGCGGGCAGTCCCAGGTCTCGGGGATCGCGACGTCGGTTGCGAAGCTGGGGCGGACCTCGTGCCGGTTGGCGCAGTAGAACGACACCCAGACGCGGGGAGCGGCTTCACCGCGCTCCGCCTCACCCATCGGACCGGCTCCGACACGGCTTCCCCGAATCGCGTTTCCACTACCCACGGAGTACTCCTCGCTCAGTGTTTCCGCCGTCCGTGGCCCTCGGCGGACGGCACGACGCTCGCTAGGTGTCAGACGGGCCGGCTCAGGGGGTGTGCTCGCCCTTGAACAGCAGCCCGAGCACGATGATGGACGCGAACCACACCAGGCCGACGCCGATGGTCAGCCGGTCGAGGTTGCGTTCCACCACCGACGACCCGCCCAGGTTCGAGGTGATGCCGCCACCGAACATGTCCGAGAGTCCCCCGCCCTTGCCCTTGTGCATCAGGACGAGTACCACCATCAGCAGGCTCGAGATGATGAGCACGGTGGCCGTTGCGATGATCACTTTTCCTCAGCGCCTTGTCTTCTCAGGTCAGGGACGGTGGATTCGGCCGGGCGGGTTTACCCGTCAGCTACGAAGGGTACGACGTACCGCCCGCTGGTTCGGCAAGAACCCCCAGTTCACGCAGAATTGATCAGTTTTGATCAGACGGGAAGATCCCGGTACCGGCAGATCTTGACGAACTCTCCCGCGTCAAGGCTGGCACCACCGACCAATGCCCCGTCCACGTCATCCTGCGCCATGAGCCGGGCGACGTTGTCGCTCTTGACCGAACCTCCGTACAGGATACGCACCTGGTCGGCCACTCCGCCGTCGTACAGGTCGGCGAGGCGCGTCCTGATGGCGGCGCAGACCTCCTGCGCGTCCTGCGGGGTGGCGACCTCGCCGGTGCCGATGGCCCAGACGGGCTCGTAGGCGATCACGGTGCGCCGCACCTGGTCGGCGGGGATCTTCTCCAGGCCGCCGTCGACCTGGGCCAGGACGTGGGAGACGTGCTCGCCGGCCTTGCGGATCTCCAGCCCCTCGCCCACGCACAGGATCGGGGTGAGGTCGGCGGCGAGGGCGGCCTTGGCCTTGGCGTTGACGACCACGTCGTCCTCGGCGTGGTACTGGCGGCGCTCGGAGTGCCCCACCACGACGTAGGTGCAGTTGAGCTTGGCGAGCATCCCGGCGGAGATCTCGCCGGTGTAGGCGCCGGAGGCGTGCTGGGAGACGTCCTGCGCGCCGTACTGGATTCTGATCTTGTCGGCCTCGACGAGGTTCTGCACCGAGCGGATCGCGGTGAACGGCGGGAGCACCGCGATGTCGACGGCGTCGTAGTCGGCGTCCTTGAGCGCGAACGCCATCTTCTGCACGAGCTTGATCGCGTCGAGGTGGTTGTTGTTCATCTTCCAGTTGCCCGCCATGAGGGGCTTGCGCCCGCCGCGCGCACCGGAAGAGTTCGTCGTCGCCACGTGTCAGTCCTCCAGGGCCTTCAGGCCGGGCAGCGTCTTGCCCTCGAGGTATTCGAGGCTGGCGCCGCCGCCGGTCGAGATGTGGGAGAAGGCGGCCTCGTCGAAGCCGAGCCGCCGCACGGCCGCGGCCGAGTCGCCGCCGCCGACCACCGTGAACGCGCCCGAGTCGATGAGCCCCTGCGCGACGGCGCGTGTGCCGTGCGAGTAGGGCTCCATCTCGAAGACGCCCATGGGGCCGTTCCAGAACACGGTCCGCGCGTCGGCGAGACGGGAGGCGAACAGCTTGCCGGACTCGGGGCCGATGTCGAGGCCGAGCCGATCGGCCGGGATCGCGTCGACGGAGACGACGTCGTGGTCGGCGTCGGCGGAGAACGCGGTCGCCGCGACGACGTCGACGGGCAGGACGAACTCCACCCCGGCCTCCTCGGCCCGCCGCAGGTATTCGCGGACGGTGTCGAGCTGGTCCTCCTCGAGGAGGCTCTTGCCGACCTCGTGCCCCTGGGCCTTGAGGAACGTGAACACCATGCCGCCGCCGACCAGGATGCGGTCGGCCTTGCCGAGCAGGTTGTCGATGACGCCGAGCTTGTCGGACACCTTGGCGCCGCCGAGCACGACGGCGTAGGGACGCTCGACGTTCTCGGTGAGCTTCTTCAGGACGTCGACCTCGGCGGCGATCAGGCCGCCGGCGGCGTGCGGGAGCCGCTGTGGCACGTCGTACACCGACGCGTGCTTGCGGTGCACGGCACCGAACCCGTCCCCGACGTAGAGCTCGGCGAGCGCGGCGAGCCGGTCGGCGAACGCGCCCCGCTCGGCGTCGTCCTTGCTGGTCTCGCCGGGCTCGAAGCGCAGGTTCTCCAGCAGCGCGACGTCGCCGTCGCCGAGCCCGTCGACGGTGGCGCGGGCCGAGTCGCCGACGACGTCCCCGGCGGCCTTCACGTCGGTGCCGAGCAGCTCGCCGAGCCGCGCCGCGACCGGCGCGAGCGAGAACTCGGGCTTCACCTCGCCCTTGGGGCGGCCGAGGTGGGCGCAGACGATGACCTTGGCGCCCCGGGCCCGCAGCGCCTCGATCGTCGGCAGGCTCGCGCGGATCCGCCCGTCGTCGGTGATGGAGCCGTTCTCGATCGGGACGTTCAGGTCGGCGCGGACGAGCACGCGCCGGCCCGCCACGTCGAGATCGTCAATGGTGCGCATCGGGATGTCGGTGTCCTTCCGTGCACGGCCGCGCCGTGGCCGCGCACCCTCCGTGCGCGGCCACGGCGCCGACGGCTGTGGTCAGTGTCGTCCCGGGGGCCGCCCCGAGGCCCCCCGGGTCACGTCCGGGGACGTGGTCAGAGCTGCGAGCCGACGAGCTTGACGAGGTCCACGAGCCGGTTGGAGTAGCCCCACTCGTTGTCGTACCAGCCGACCACCTTGACCTGGTCGCCGATGACCTTGGTGAGCCCGGCGTCGAAGATGCAGGACGCGGGGTCGGTGACGATGTCGGAGGAGACGATCGGGTCCTCGGTGTAGGTGAGGTAGCCCTTCAGCGCGCCCTCGGCGGCGGCCTTGAACGCCTGGTTGACCTCCTCGACGCTGACGTCACGGGACACCGTCACGGTGAGGTCGGTGGCCGAACCGGTCGGCACGGGGACGCGCAGCGCGTAGCCGTCGAGCTTGCCCTGGAGCTCGGGCAGCACGAGGCCGATGGCCTTCGCGGCGCCGGTGGAGGTCGGCACGACGTTCAGCGCGGCGGCGCGGGCGCGGCGCAGGTCCTTGTGCGGGCCGTCCTGCAGGTTCTGGTCCTGCGTGTAGGCGTGGACCGTCGTCATCAGGCCCTTCTCGATGCCGAAGGAGTCGTTCAGGACCTTCGCCATCGGGGCCAGGCAGTTCGTGGTGCAGGACGCGTTGGAGATGATCGTGTGGTTGGCGGGGTCGTACTTGTCCTCGTTGACCCCGAGGACGACCGTGAGGTCCTCGTTCTTGGCCGGCGCGGAGATGATGACCTTCTTGGCCCCGTTGTCGGCGTGGACCTTGGCCTTGGTCGCGTCGGTGAAGAAACCGGTGGACTCCACGACGACGTCGGCGCCGACCTCGCTCCACTTCAGGGCGGCCGGGTCGCGCTCGGCGAACGCCTTGATGCTCTTGCCGCCGACGACGATCTCGTCCGCGGTGGCCTGCACGTCCTCGGGGAAACGGCCGAGGATGCTGTCGTACTTCAGCAGCTGCGCGAGGGTGGCGTTGTCGGTCAGGTCGTTGACGGCCACGACCTCGATGTCGGCGCCGGACGCCTTCACGGCGCGGAAGAAGTTGCGGCCGATGCGACCGAACCCGTTGATGCCTACTCGAATGGTCACGGTCAGGCTCCTCGCACATCGATAGCGTCCGGCGGCCGCCGGACTGGTTCAGCTACGGTCGGTGGGGAGTTCCCCGATTTCCGACCCTATCCAATGACCCGGCGGTAACTTGACACCGCGGCGGCGGGAATCGCGGAGTGACCTCGGCTCCCCCGCCCGGGGGAGGCGGCGTCCGGCGTTCGCGCGCCCTTCACTAGACTCGCCGTCCATGCACCGCCGGTGGTCCGCCTTGATCACGAGCGGGGCCGCCGCGCTCCTCATGTACGCCCAGGCGGTCCCGGCCGGCGCGGTGGAGTGGAGCGAACCGCCGTCGCGCGCCGACCACCTCGCGGCGCAGCTTCGCCGCGACCCCGTCTACGTGACCGACCACGCCCCGCGGGCGCTGCCGCCGGACACCGCCGCGCGGATCAAGGCCGCCGTGGCGCGCCTCGGCGTCCCCGCCTATGTCGCCGTGACACCCCTGGTCGGCGTCGGCAACCCGAATCCGAACGAGCCGCTCGTCCCTCTGCTGCACGACCGGCTGCGCCGGGACGGCCTGTACCTCGTGGTCTCCCCCCGCGGCCTCGGCGGCGGCGAGGTCCGCCAGTTCGGCGGGGGCCGGAGCATCCCGGTCGAGGACGCGTGGCGCGCGGCCGAGGCGGAGCTCCCCTCCGACGCGACCGCACCGGAGCGCGTCGAACGCTTCGTCGACATCGCCCTGTCCGGGCGGGCGCGCGAACGCGCCGAGAACCCGCCCCCGAAACCGAAGTCGAAGCTTCGCAAGGAGCTGGACGCCGCCGATGCCGCCGAGCGCCGGGCGGCCCGGCTGGAGTGGGCGGCGTTCGGCGGCGGCGCCGCGCTCAGCGGCGTTCCCCTCCTCGCCTGGCTCACCCGTAACCGTCACCGCCGCAGAGGGGGCATCGACGGCGGCGCGAAGCGGAGGCGGACCGCAAGGGGACCCAGCGGGAAGAGCCAGGTCACAAAGACGCGGAAGCAGAAAAGGAAGCACGTTACGAAGAAACCGGCCACGAAGAAGCCGACGAAGGGGCGCCGATGAGACGCACGGGCGCCGCGATGATGCTCGCCGCCCTGCTGACCGCACTGACCACGTTCACCGCGGGGGCCGCCGCGGCGGACGACCCGCCGCACGCCTACCACCGCCTGGACCGGATCTCCGCCGCCCTGGCGAAGGACCCCCTGTTCGTCGATCCCGACCTCAGCCACGTCCTCGACGCGTCGGAACGGGCCCGGGTCCGCCGGGCGATCGGCGAGGCGGCCCGGCGTCTCGGCGTTCCCGTCTACGTCGTCGTCGTCCCGAACCCGACCGAGTCGGAGTCCCAGGGACTGGACGAGGCGTTCCTGTACGCCCTGCACGAGCGTTCCGGCCGTGACGGCCTGTACCTGATGGCCAACGCGTACGGCAACCTCGAGTCCGAGGGGTTCCGGGTCCCGCGCCGCTACCGTTACCTCTTCCTGGACGACGAGGGCACGCCCGCACCCGGCTCCTGGAGGCCGGCGAACCGCGACCGTCCGTTCGACGACCTGGCGAAGCGGATCATCGAGCGGATGAACAACTACGTGACGGCGCCGTCGGCGTCCCCCACCACGCCCACGCTGTACTCCTCCCCCGATCCGTTCGGCGAGGAGCACACTCTCAAGAAGGCCGAGCCGGAGATCTCCTCGCGCTTCGCCACCGGTTTCCTCGCAGTGGGCCCGATAACGGCCGTCCTGCTGTACGGGGCCGGTGTCGGCGTCGGCGCCCTACGGAAGCGCAGGGGGAAGAGCGCCCTCCTCAGGCGCCTCGGCCACCGTGCGAGCTGGACCAGCCCCAGCGTCGGGCGGCTGCGGCGTCAGGCGGCCAGGGAGGTCGAAGCGCTCCGCGGGTCCCTCGCCGCGACCGAGGCCGAACAAGGACGCTCCTACGCCGTCGCCGCCTACGACGCCGCCCAGATCCTCTACGACGACGCCAAGGAGGACGACGACCGCGCCATCGACCTCGTGGGGGCGATCGTCCTGGCACGCCAGGGTCGGGTCGCGCTCAGCCGTGACGTCGCCAGGCCGCCCGCCCCCTGCGCGGTGAACCCGCTGCACGGCACGTCGGCCGGGCACAGGCGGCTGACGAAGATCAGCCACTGGTCGCTGCCGAAGCCGTCCCCGGTGTGCGCGGCCTGCGCCCGGGCCGACAGGCAGGGGCGGCTGACCGAGCGGCATCTGCTCAGGGTCCCCGGCCCCGGCGGCCGCCGCCCCCACACCGAGATCGACGGCGTGTGGCGCGAGACGGCCTGGGGCGCCAAGGGCAAGAACTTCCTCCCCCGTGTGATGAGGTACCTCGGTGTTGACTGAACCGTCCCCCGGTGAACGGCTGGCGGCCGCGCTGCGCCGTTCCCCGATCTATGTCGACCGGTCGCTGGCGTCCGCCCTCCCCCCGGCGGACCGACGCAGGCTCGTCGCCGAGTTCCGCAGGGCGCCGGTCCCCGTCTTCGCGATCATCGTCCCGATCATCCCGGGCGGCACCTGGTCGGACCCCGAGGACCTGGCGACCGTCGTCCACGACCGCCTCGGCCGCGACGGCGTCTTCATCACGCTCGGCGACGACACCGACGAGCTCGAAGCTCACGAATGGGGCGGTGACCACCAGGCCCGCGACGCCGCATGGGCCGTCAGCCTCGACCGCGCCATGGACGACGCGACGCTCGCCGACCGCCTGTCGCGCGTCGTCGAGCTCATCGTCTCGGGGAAGGGCGCCCAGGAGTACAAACGGATCTCCGACGAGATCGACGCGCGGGTGCGCCGGCGCGGCGAGCAACGCGACACCACGGACGACGGCGGTGTCGGCCCGGCGCTTCCCCTGGGCGCGGGAGGGGCGGCGATCGCGGGCGTCGCGGGTCTTCTTCTGTGGCGCCACCGCCGCATGACCGCCGCACGCCGGGAGGGCGAGGGCCTGCTCATGCCCCGCACGGTGTTCGCCACGGCGCGCCGGGCGAACGAGGACCAGCTCCGCGAGCAGGCGTCCCAGGAGGTCATCACCTTCGGGGAGCTCCTGGACGACAGCGACACACCCGCGACGAACGAGGAGGCCCGCACGCTGATGGCGCGGGCGCTGGACGCCTACCAGGCCGCCGGCAAGACCCTCGACGCGGCGCGGGGCGTCCCCGACCTCGCCGGCGTTCTCGTCCTGGTCGACCAGGGCCGCGACGCCCTCGCCTCCGCCCAGGCCGTGGCGCGCGGCGGACCGGAGATCCCCGCGATGCCGCTCTGCTTCTTCAACCCCCTCCACGGCGACGCCACGACGAAGCTCGACTGGCGCCCCGTCGGCTCCCGCAGGCGCCTGCGCGTGAAGACCTGCCGCGACTGCGCCCGCGCGGTCCGCAACAGGGAGACCCCCGACGTCCTCATGGACCACCGGGACGGCCGGGACATCCCCTACTTCGAGGCAGACCCGTCCACGAGCATCTGGGCCGAAACAGGCTACGGCCAGCTCCGCGACGACCTGGTCCCCCGAATCCTCAGAGGCGACCTGAACAAGACCACCTGACGAACGGCCCCACGCAACGATCTTGCTGAGCCGCAGCCGGCTTCGTGGACGAAGACCTCGGCCACCTCGCGGTTCGGGCGGCCGCAGGGCGCCCAGCGCCCGAGGCCGCCCGCGCGCAACGGGGGGTTCCAGGGGGTCGCTCCCCCTGGATTACGGAGCCAGCATGTCCGCGGTCAGGTTGGCTTCGGTGCCGGGGATGCCCTGGTCGTTGGCGCGCTTGTCGGCCATGGCGAGGAGGCGGCGGATGCGGCCGGCGATGGCGTCCTTGGTGAGGGGCGGGTCGGCGAGCTGGCCGAGTTCCTCCAGGGAGGCCTGCTTGTGCTCCAGGCGGAGGCGGCCGGCCTTGACGAGGTGTTCGGGAGCGTCGTCGCCGAGGATTTCGAGGGCGCGGGCGACGCGCGCGCCGGCGGCGACGGCGGCGCGGGCGGAGCGGCGGAGGTTGGCGTCGTCGAAGTTGGCGAGGCGGTTGGCGGTGGCGCGGACTTCGCGGCGCATGCGGCGTTCCTCCCAGGCGAGGACGCTGTCGTGGGCGCCGAGGCGGGTCAGCAGGGCGCTGATGGCGTCGCCGTCGCGGACGACGACGCGGTCGACGCCGCGGACCTCGCGGGCCTTCGCGTGGATCTTGAGTCGGCGCGCGGCGCCGACGAGCGCGAGCGCGGCCTCCGGGCCGGGACAGGTCACCTCCAGGGACATGGACCGGCCGGGTTCGGTGAGGGAGCCGTGCGCGAGGAACGCGCCGCGCCAGGCGGATTCGGCGTCGCAGGCGGCGCCGGCGACGACCTGGCGGGGCAGGCCGCGGACGGGGCGGCCGTTGTTGTCGATGAGCCCGGTCTGCCGGGCGAGCGACTCGCCGTCGCGGAAGACGCGCACGACGTAGCGGTTGCCCTTGCGCAGGCCGCTCGGCGCGAGCACGACGACCTCGGAGGTGTGGCCGAACACCTCCGCGATGTCCTTGATGAGCCGTCGTGCCGCGGCGCCGGTGTCGATCTCGGCTTCGATCACGATGCGGCCGCTGACCAGGTGCAGACCTCCCGCGAAGCGCAGCAGCGTCGAGACCTCGGCCTTCCGGCAGCACGGCTTCATGATCGTGAGCCTGCTCAGCTCGTCCTTGACCACCCCGGTCATCGCCATCTGTCGAACCCTCCCCCTATCGGACTCCCAGCAGTGTGGCCGATTGCGGCCGCCCGGGCCGTCAGTCGGTGAATATCTTGTCGAAGGCTTGGGCCAGCCGGGCGGGTTCATGACGCGGTGAACCGTCGTCGGCGGCGACGTCGGCGAGCACGAGCCGTCCCCCGATCTCCTTGACGGCCCTGTCGAGTGCGTCGGGGTCGTCCACGACGCCCCTGTCGGCGATGACGACGTCCACGCGGAGGTCGGGGGCGTGGGCCCGCAGGACCTCCAGGTGCGTCTGGGGGGAGAAGTCGTCGGTCTCGCCGGGCTGGGGCGCGAGGTTGAGCGCGACGGCGCGGCGGGCGCGGGAGGCGATGATGGCGCGCGCCAGCGCGGGGACCTTGAGGTGCGGCAGGACGCTCGTGAACCAGGAGCCGGGCCCGAACACGATCCAGTCGGCGTCCTCGACGGCGGCGATGGCCTCCGGGCAGGCGGGCGGGTCGGCCGGCACGAGGGAGACGCCGAGGACGGTACCGGGCGTCTTGGCGCAGGCGACCTGGCCCTTGACGTAGGTGATCTCGTCGGGGCGGGACGGGTCGGCTCCGCGCACCTCGGCGACGATGTCCATCGGGACGGCGGCCATCGGCAGGACCCGGCCGTGGGCGCCGAGCAGCCGCCCGACCCAGTCGAGCCCGGCGACGGTGGCGTCTCCGGGCGCGCCGGGGGTTCCGGCGCCGAGCAGCTCCCACAGCGCGACGATGAGGAGGTTGCCGACGGCGTGGCCCTGGAGGTCGCCTTCGCTGCGGAAACGGTGCTGGACGACGTCCCGCCACGTCTGTCCCCATTCGTCGTCGCCGCAGAGCGCGGCGAGGGCCATGCGCAGGTCGCCGGGCGGCAGCACGCCGAGTTCGCGGCGCAGCCGGCCGCTGGAGCCGCCGTCGTCGGCGACGGTCACGATCGCCGTCAGCCGGTCGGTGACGCGACGCAGCGCCGACAGCGAGGCGTAGAGGCCGTGGCCGCCGCCGAGCGCGACGACCTTGGGGCCGTTGGGCTTCACCGTGCCTTTACCTTGCTCTCCTCTGGTGGGACCCGCGGCGGGTCTCGGGCCGTCGTCACTCGCGGCCGAGGTCACGATGGGAGACCTGTACCTCGATGCCCTCGTCCCGCAGCCGGGCGGCGATCTGTTCCGCCATGGCAACACTACGGTGTTTGCCGCCGGTGCATCCCACGGCGAGGGTGACGTAGTGCTTGCCCTCGCGCTCGTATCCGGCGGCGAGCAGCCGCAGGACCTCGGTGTAGGCGTCCAGGAACTCCTTGGCGCCGGGCTGTCCGAGCACGTAGTCGCGGACGGCGGCGTCGCGCCCGGTCTTCGGCCGCAGCTCGGGGACCCAGTGCGGGTTCGGCAGGAACCGGCAGTCGACGACGAGGTCGGCGTCGACCGGCAGGCCGTACTTGTATCCGAACGACACGACGGTGGCGCGGAGGCTGGACTCGCCGGTGTCGTCGCCGAAGTAGCTGATGATCTTGTTGCGGAGTTCGTGGACGTTGAGCCCGCTGGTGTCGATCACCAGGTCGGCCTCGGCGCGGACCTCGCGGACCAGTTCCCGTTCCCGGGCGATGCCGTCGACGAGGCGCCCGTCGCCCTGGAGGGGGTGGGGGCGGCGCACGCTCTCGAAGCGTCGCACCAGGTCGGCGTCGCTCGCCTCCAGGAACACGACCCTCGGGTGGACGCCCCGCGCCTCCAGCTCCGCGATCGAGGAGTGCAGGTCCTCGGTGAAGGCGCGGCTGCGCACGTCGACGACGACGGCGATGCGCGGCACCGCGTCCTTCACCCGCCCGCCGAGGTCGGCCATCGTCGCGAGCAGGCCGGGCGGCAGGTTGTCGACCACGAACCAGTCGAGGTCCTCCAGCGACTTGGCCGCGGTGCTGCGGCCCGCCCCGGACATGCCGGTGACGATCACGATGTCCGGGATCTTCTTCTCGGTCGTCATGGCCGTTTCCCCCTGTGCTCCCCGTCCGCGCCCGCGCCGCCGCCCCCGTCGTCCCCGCCCTTCCCGGCGGGTCTGCCGGACGTCGCACCTGTGCCCTGCAGGGCCGCGACGATGCTCTCGGCGCTGCGCATGCCGATTCCGGGGACCTCGGCGACCTGCTCGGGCGTCGCGTTCTTCAGCCGTTTCAGCGAGCCGAAGTGTTTCAGCAGCGCCGCGCGCCGTGCCGGGCCCAGACCAGGAACGTTATCGAGTTCGCTGACGGTCATGGCCTTGGAGCGCCGCTGACGGTGGAAAGTGATGGCGAACCGGTGGGCCTCGTCGCGGATCCGCTGGACGAGGAACATCCCCTCGCTGTTGCGCGGCAGGATCACCGGGTCGTCCTCGCCGGGCAGCCAGATCTCCTCCAGCCGCTTGGCGATGCCGCAGACCGCGATGTCGTCGATGCCGAGCTCGTCCAGCGCGCGCTGCGCGGCGGCGACCTGGGGCGGGCCGCCGTCGACGATGACGAGGTTCGGCGGGTAGGCGAACTTGCGGGGCTTGCCGGTCTCGGGGTCGATCGGCCCGCGGGCGCCGTCCCCGGTTTCGCCGGCGCCGGCCGCGTCCTGGGGTTCGCCGAGGTGGTCGAGCTCGCCGGTCTTCTCGCTCTCGGCGAGGTAGCGCTTGAACCGGCGGGTGATGACCTCGTGGATGGAGCGGACGTCGTCCTGGCCCTCGACCGCCTTGATCGTGAACCGGCGGTACTCGCTCTTGCGGGCCAGGCCGTCCTCGAACACCACCATCGAGGCCACGACGTCCTCGCCCATGGTGTGGGAGACGTCGTAGCACTCGATGCGCAGCGGCGCCTGGTCCAGGCCGAGCGCGTCGGCGATCTCCTGCAGCGCCTTGCTGCGGGTGGTGAGGTCGCTCGCCCGGCGCATCTTGTGCTGGGCGAGGGCCTCCTTGGCGTTGCGCTCGACGGTCTCCATCAGCGCCTTCTTGTCCCCCCGGCGCGGCACGCGCAGCTCGACCCTGCCGCCGCGGTGCTCGGCGAGCAGCTCGGC
>DATCLF010000337.1:0-11308 GCA_036564055.1 Spirillospora sp. | reverse complement strand
TTGCGGGCGGCGTAGGACGCGACTATGAACGAGCCGTCCTTGACCGCTGCGACGCGGTGGAAGCGGCGGCCGGGCGGCGCGGCGACCGGCACGCCCACGTCCTGGCCGGACCGGGTGTTCCGGACGACGAGCGAGGCGCCGGACGCGGTGACGCCGACGACGAAGCGCGGAGCGGTCTTCTCCGCGTCCGCCGCGGTCTTGGCCTCGCGCTCCTTCTTGGCGGCACGCTGGTGGCCGCGCACCACGTCCACGCCCGCACCGATGAGCAGCGCCGTCACGGCGGCGACGGTGACGGGGACGAGCCCCTTCCACGAGCCGAGACTCGCTTTCGGGGGTGGCTCCTCACGCCTGTCGCTCATGGGGTCGCCCCGCACCTGCCCTTCTGTTGCCCGTGCCTCGAAGTTTCTCTTTGTCTACATCGCCGCAAACGCCCGCGAATGCGGCTTTATCACTTCGCAGCGAAGTTGCAAGGAGCCGCACGCGGTCAGCCGAGCGCGGCACGCGCCGCCTCGACCAGGGAAGCACGATACGACGTGCCGAAGAGCGCCACGTGCACCAGGAGGGGATGCAACTGGTGCAGCGGGACCCGTTCCCGCCACCCGTCCGCGAGCGGCGCGGCCTCGTCGTAGGCGGCGAGGATCCGCTCCAGGTGCGGCGTCCCGAACAGCGCCATCATCGCCAGGTCGGTCTCGCGGTGCCCGCCGTGCGCGGCCGGGTCGATGAGCAGCGCCCGGTCCCCGGTCCACAGGATGTTGCCGGACCAGAGGTCGCCGTGGATGCGGCTCGGCGGCTCCGGCGGCCCCGCGAGCGTCTCGGCCTCCTCCATCACCCGCTCGACCAGGCGGACGTCGCCCGGGGACAGGTGGCGCGCGCCGAGGCGGAGGAACGGTTCGAGACGGCGCTCGGCGTACCAGCGGGCCCAGTCCCGCCCGTCGAGCGTGTTGTCGAGGGGGAGGTCGGCGATGAACCCCTCCCACGGCGCCCCGTAGGCGTCGGGACGGGAAGCGGTGTGCAGGGCGGCCAGCTCGCGTCCGAGACGTTCGGCCGCGGACGGGCTTGGCGCCGCGGACCGCAGCCACGGCAGCACGAGCAGGCGGTCGTCCGCCGCGACCACCTCCGGGACGGGCGCCGCGGGCCCCGCCTCGGCCAGCCACCGCAGCCCGGCGGCCTCGGCCGCGAAGATCCGGCCGTCGCCGCCGTTGCGCACGGCCGGCCGGGCCGATCCGGTGAGGGCCTTGACGAAGACGTCGCGTCCGTCGGCCAGGGACGCGCGGTGCAGCGTCCACGCATGGCTGGAGCCGAGATCGCGCAGGTCGTCGACCCGGGTGCCCACCAGCCGTTCGAGCCTGTCGCGCACCCCGCTCAGTTCTGCTCCTTGAGGGCGGCGCGGATCTCGTCCAGCAGGCCCGGCATGGCCGCCTCCACCAGCCTCAGGACGACGTCGAAGTCCTCGGGGCGGCCGCCGTAGGGGTCGGGCACGTCGAGGTCCGGACCGGCGTCCGGGTCGAACTCGCGCAGCAGCCGGATCTTGCCGCGCGCCTCCGCGTCCGGCGCCATCGCCTGCAGCGTGCGCAGGTGCCCGGTGTCCAACGCCACGATCAGGTCGTAGCGGGGGAACCAGTCCGCCTGGAACTGCCGGGCCACGTGCGCCGTCGGGTAACCCGCCCTCCGCAGCGCGGCGACGGCACGATAGTCGGCGCCTTCACCCGCGTGCCAGGGACCGGTTCCCGAGGAGTCGACCTCGACGTCCAGCCCCTCTTGCTCGACGTGGTGACGCAACACCGACGCGGCCATAGGAGAGCGGCAGATATTGCCGGTGCAGACGAACGTGACGCGGTAGGACATGGCTTCATCATGCCCGAGGCTGGACGACGACGCCGCGCAGAAGAACACCGAGACGCGGGTGAGGCTCTCCGGCCGGTCGTCCGCCGTGAAGCGATCGACGACGACATGGCCGGCGGCGCCGAGCCCTCCCAGCAGGACGACGACCCCCACACCGAGAAGGACGAGGAACGCGGGACGGCGGAGCAACGAGGCGCGGCCTCCGTGCGTCCCCGCCGGCGAGACGCTTCCCGCCCGGCCGCTTCCCGGGTGTCCCTGTGGACCGCTCATCCCGTCTCCCTGCGTCCGTCCCGCCACGGCGGGTCATCGCCCACGGCGTATCATCCTCCCCTTCCGCTTGCGTGTCTCCAGACCAAAAGAACGCGGCCCCCGAGCCGATGCCCGGGGGCCGCGCCCTGGGGTGGGTCCGGAAAAGGGCGCCGTCAGCGCTGGACGGCCCTCAACGCATCCACGACGCCGTTGCCGAAGAAGCCGTTCCGCTGCTTCGACCCTTCACAGGTCTGCGTCGAGGTGTTCTTGCGCCATTCGCCGTCCTCCGTCTGCGTGTACCAGACGTACTCGACGGTGCGGGGGCTCGGGCACGCCTTGGGCGTCGCCGTGCCGCGCAGCACGCCCTCCACCTGACGCGGGCTGAGGGTCAGGCCGCCGTGGCGGCGGTCCGGCTTGCCGTACTTGCTGATGATGAGCGCGGCGACGCCGACTGCGTGCGGCGAGGCCATCGACGTCCCCTGGAGGGACTGGTAGTAGGCGCACGTGTCGCCCTTGCAGCTACGGACGATGTACGGCACCTTGGGCGTCCCGTCGGCGTTCAGCTCACCGCGGGCCTTCGCGAGCCGCTCGGGGTAGGCGGCCCAGACGCCGCCGCGGTCGTCGGGACGCCGGTCGGCGTTGTCGACCTTGTCGCCGCCGGGCGCCGCCACCGCGACGTAGCCGTCACCGAAGCTGCTGTAGAACGACTTGCGGCCGCTCGGCCCGGTCGCCGACACCGGGATGACGTGCTCGCCCTCGGACGGCATCGACACGCAGCTCGGCGGAATCGTCCGCTCGTAGGGCGCCTCGCCCGGCTTGGACGCGAAGCCGGGGCTGTCGACGTCGGTGTTCGTCTTGGTGTAGTCGACGAGCTCGTTGCCGGCGGCGGAGATCAGCGTGACGCCCCGCTCGTGCGCGAAGTTCAGCGCGCGCTGCGTCGCCTTGATGATGGTGCTCTGCTCCAGCCGCGCCTCGGGGCTGTCGGCCGGGTTGTCCACGCAGTTCCACAGCCACGGGTCGACGTAGTAGCTCATGTTGACGACGTCGATGCCGACCTTGGCCGCGTAGGTGAGACCGTCGACGGTGGGCTGGAGGAAGAAGTACCCCGAGTCCTGCCCGACGCGCAGGTTGACGATCGACACGTTCGGCGCGACGCCCGCGATCCCGAGCCCGTTGCGCGGAGAGGCGATCGTGGACGCGACGTGCGTGCCGTGGTCGTTGTCGTCCCAGTCGTTCGGGTCGACGCACGAGGCGAACTCGCAGGGCCCGTCGACCTCTTTCCCGTTGCCGTCGGTCGGGATGTCGCGGGTGAAGTTGCGGCTGAGACGGCGGTTGAAGTTCGGCTTGATGTCGGGGTGGTCGCCGTCCACGCCCGTGTCGAGGATGCCGACGAGGACGCGCTTGTCGCCCGGTTCCTTCTTGTAGGAGCCGTCCGCGGTCGCGTGGATCTGCTTCATGTCCCACTGCAGGTCCGCGAGGGGTTCGGTGTCCTTGGACGGCTTGCCGGTGAGCGCGACCGTGGCCTTGGTCCCGACGGTCTCCTCGACCTTGTCGATCTTCTTCTTGGGGGATTTCGGCGCCGTGCCGATGATGCGGTTGTGCGCGACGCCCTCCAGTTCCCTGTGCCGCATCGCGGCGCGGATGAACTGCGGGTTCCTGGAAACGGCGGTCGCGACGCCCACGTCGCGGTTCTCGTGGACGACCTTTCCTCCGGCCTCCCTGACCGCGTGGCGGGCACGGCCGGGGTTCACGCCTTCCCGGTAGAGGACGACGTACTCCGATTCCTCTCCTTCGGAGTTCGCCGGATTCGGGGCCGCTGACGCGGGAGCCGCGAGGGCGGTCGCCGTGGCGACGGCGCACGCGGCGGAGATCAACGCTCGCCGCAAAGCAGAACCTCCTGGCCGTTGGGGGGATAGCCCGGTTCGGTGGTGATCGGCCAGGCGACGCTACTCGACGTCTTGTTGAGAAGGGCGTACGGAAATGTAACGAATAAGAGCAACTCCCGTAAGGCCCGCATTTTTCGCGAGGCCCGTCTGGTAACGGGACCGGCACGAAAAGTGGTCAGCCCGTGCGCAGGGCGAGCGTGAGCGCCTCGACCGCGAGCTGCGGGTTCACGTTCGCGTCCAGCCGTTCCCGGCACGCCATGATGGCGTCGAGGCGCTTCAGCGTGTCCTCCGGGCGGCCGTTGCGCGCCGCCGTTCGCAGCTCCGGCGCCAGCTCGGTGTTCACCAGGCCGGTGCTCGCGCCGAGCTGGAGCGCCAGCACGTCCCGGTAGTAGGACGCCAGGTCGAGCAGCGTCCGGTCGAGGGCGTCGCGTTTGATGCGCGTCGCCCGCGACTTCTGCCGCTCCTCCAGCTCCTTGAGCGCGCCGGCCGTGCCCCGCGGCATCCGGCCCTTGGCGCTCTCGCCGAGCGCCTGCCGCAGCGCCGAGGTCTCGGCCTCGTCCAGCTCCTCGGTCTGGGCCTTCGCCTCCGCCTCGGCCGCCTTGACCAGCGCCTCCGCCGCCGCCACCGCCGGGCCGACCGACGTCAGCCCGCGCGGCACCTCCAGCACCTCCGCGCGCCGCCGCCGGGCCTGCGGGTCGGTCGCGAGCCGCCGCGCCCGGGAGATGTGGCCCTGCGCCGCCCGCGCCGCCGCCTCCGCGGTCTCGGGGTCGACGCCGTCCCGTTTCACGAGGACGTCCGCGACCGCGTCGACCGGCGGCGTCCGCAGCGTCACCAGCCGGCACCGCGACCGGATCGTCACCAGCAGGTCGTCCGGGGACGGGGTGCACAGCAGCCAGATCGTCCGCGCCGGCGGCTCCTCGATCGCCTTCAGCAGCGCGTTCGCCGCCGACTCCGTGGCCCGGTCGGCGTCCTCGAACAGCACGATCTGCCAGCGTCCCGCGCTCGGCGACGACGAGGCCCGCAGCACCAGCGCGCGGGTCTCCTTCACCCCGTACGACAGGCCCGCCGGACGGACGACCTCCACGTCCGCGTGCGTCCCCTGGAGCACCTGGTGGCAGGACGCGCAGTGCCCGCAGCCCCGCGGCGTCTCCTCGCACTGCAGCGCCGCGGCGAACGCCCGCGCCGCGGTGGACCGGCCCGCCCCGGGAGGCCCGGTGAACAGCCACGCGTGCGCCAGGCCGCCAGTCCCCTCCGCGGCCGCCGACAGCTGCGCGACGACGGGTTCCTGGCCCACCAGGTCGTCCCAGACGCTCATGGGCACGAGGCTAGCCGGGCCGGCGGCGTCAGAAGTCCCTGATGGCCGGGAACGTGCTCGTCGTGTCCTCGGTGCCGGCGGGGATCGGGTCGGGGAGGATCTCGCGGATCCGGTACTGGATCTCGCGGCTCAGCTCCTCCTGCGGGCGGCTCGCGTCCAGGATCAGGTACCGGTCCGGGTCGGCCTCGGCCAGGGCGCGGAAACCCTCGCGGACCCGCTCGTGGAACTCCTGCGACTCCGACTCCATGCGGTCGGCGGGCGCCGACAGCCGGCTCAGCCCCGTCTGCGGCGGCACCTCCAGCAGGACGGTGAGGTCCGGGACGAGCCCGCCGGTCGCCCAGGCGTTGATGCGGGCGATGTCCTCGACCGGCTGCTGCCGCCCGAAACCCTGGTAGGCCAGGGAGGAGTCGACGTAGCGGTCGCTCACCACGATCGCGCCGCGCTCGATCGCCGGCTTGATCACGTTGGCGACGTGGTCGGCGCGGTCGGCGGCGTACAGCAGCGTCTCGGCGCGGTCGGACAGACCGGTGGTGTCGCGGTCGAGCAGCATCGCCCGCAGCCGCATCCCGATCTTGGTCGCGCCGGGTTCGTGGGTGGTGACGACGTCGTAGCCGTGGTCGCGCAGCCAGATCGCCGCGAGCCGCGCCTGCGTGGTCTTGCCGGCGCCCTCGCCGCCCTCGAACGCGATGAACACGCCGCGCTCGCGCGGGGCCGTCTGCTGCTGGTGCTGCGCGGCGGCCTGCTCCGGCGGCACGTAGATCTCACCGCGCAGCGCGGCGCGCAGGTCGGGGACGAGGGGGATGCCGCGGCGGTCGTCCAGCCGCTTGTAGGCGAGCACGCCGGCCGCGAGGGCGAGGACGGCCGCGACGAGCAGGGCGGCGCCCGTGCCGGTGGCGTCGTAGACGGCGCCGGCGAGCGCGATGCGGTGCGCGCCGATCAGCCCGGCGAGCAGGGGGACGGCGGCGAACACGACGATGACCGTGACCAGGGCGACCGACCGCAGGAAGACCGTCGGCCGGGTGTTGTCCTGCGCGTCCGTGTCGGCGTCCCCCTCGGTGAGGACGGCGCCGCCGGTCGACCAGGAGGCGCCCGCGAACACCCCGAGGAACCCGGTCACGAACACGACGACGACGAGGTTCTGCACGAGGGCGATCACGGCCAGCGCGAGCGCGGCGGCGACCAGGGCGAGGCCGAGCAGCCTGCGGCGGCTGAACGGGACGAGGGCGCGCGGCCCGAGGAACAGCCCGAAGCAGAGCCCGAGGGCCAGCGCGGTGAGGACGCTTCCGTACCCGGCGTCGCCGCCGCCCAGCTCGCCGGCGTGCACGCGGGCGACCGCGACGACGGCGGCCGCGGTGAGCGACGCGCCGGCGGCGGCGAGGCCGAGGCCCCGCGCGGCGGCCGTGCCCGGCCCCTGGAACATCGCCTTCAACGGCGCCGTGACCGGGCCCGGCATCTCGACGGGGATCTCGCGGATCAGGGCGACGGCGACGGCGGAGGCGAGGAACACCGCCGCGGTCGCGTACAGGGCGAGGTCGGCGCGGGAGCCGCGGCCGAGCGTCCCGTCCGCGATCAGGGCGATGACGGCGAACAGCGGCGCGGCGGCCAGGGCGGGGGTGAACAGGACGCGACCCGCCCACCGGCGGGCGGCCGCGCGCAGCTCCTCGTCCGGGACGACCGCGGGTACCGCCGCCCGGACCGTCGGCGCCCACAGCAGGTTGACGCAGGCGACGAGGAACGCGGCCGCCAGCGTCCACGGCAGCATGTCCAGCAGCGGGACCGTCACGATGACCACGAGCCGCAGCGCGTCGGCGATGATCAGCATGAGCCGCCGGTCGACCCGGGCGGCGAGGGAGACGCCGAACGGCGCGAGCAGCACCGCCGGCAGCAGCATCAGGGCGAGGACGCCGCCGACGGCCTGCGCGCGGGTGGCGGCGTCGTCGTCGCGGGTCAGCATCGCCGCCATCGCGGTCAGCGCCGGGACGGCGAGCCACGCACCGAGGGACGACAGCGACAGCGCGATCCGCAGCCGCCGGAACGGCCCGATCGCGGACAGTGACGAAGGTGACGAAACACCCGGCGGCGGGGAGGCTGCGGGGTGCGGCCGGGGTGCGCCCGTTCTGGTCATGTCGGTCAGGTTATCGGCGTGGATGTCCCTAGGAACCGGACTTTGCGGAGGTTCGACGGCGCGTTGTGGACTTCGTCGTGGACTTCGCGGCCTTCTTCTTGCCGCCGGACGCGGCCACCTTCTCACGACGCTCCGCGAGCAGCTCCGCGGCCCGCTGGATCGTGATGGACTCGACGTCGTCGCCCTTGCGCAGGCTCGCGTTCGTCTCCCCGTCGGTCACGTACGGGCCGAACCGCCCCTCCTTCACCACCACCGGCTTCTCGCTGAACGGGTCGATGCCGAGTTCGCGCAGCGGCGCGGAGGACGCGGTCCGGCGCCCCCGCTGCTTCGGCTGCGCGAACAGCTCCTTCGCCTCCTCGAGCGTGATCGTGAACAGCTCCTCCTCCGACCCCAGCGACCGGCTGTCGGAGCCCTTCTTGATGTAGGGGCCGAACCGCCCGTTGTGCGCGGTCACCGGCTCGCCGTCCAGCTCCCCGAGCGTGCGCGGCAGCGACAGCAGCTTCAGCGCGTCGTCCAGCGTGATCGTGTCGAGCGACATCGACTTGAACAGCGAGCTCGTCCGCGGCTTCGGGGCGTCGGACTTCTTCGTCCGCTTCTTCTTCTCGCCGTCCGCGGGCGGCGTCTCCGGAAGGATCTCGGTGACGTAGGGGCCGAACCGGCCGGACTTGGCCACGATGGTGTGCCCCGTCTCCGGGTCCACGCCGAGCTCGCGGTCGCCGGACGGCTGCGCGAACAACTCCTCGGCCTTCTCCGCGGTCAGCTCGTCCGGCGCGATGTCGTCGGGGATGTTGACGCGTTCGCCGTCGCGCTCCAGGTACGGCCCGTACCGGCCGACCCGGACGATGATGTCGGTCCCCTTGATCGGGAAGGTGCTGACGCCCTTGGCGTCGATGTCGCTGATGTCGCTGACGAGCTCCTTCAGCCCCTCCTCGGAGTTCTCGCCGTCGCCGAAGTAGAACCGGGTCAGCCAGCGGACGCGCTCGGCCTCCCCGCGGGCGATCTCGTCGAGGCCGTCCTCCATGTGGGCGGTGAAGTCGTAGTCGACGAGGTTGCCGAAGTGCTGCTCCAGCAGGTTCACCACGGCGAACGCCAGGAACGTCGGGACCAGCGCCGTGCCCTTCTTGAACACGTAGTCCCGGCCGATGATCGTGCTGATGATCGCGGCGTAGGTCGACGGGCGGCCGATCTCCCGCTCCTCCAGCTCCTTGACCAGGCTGGCCTCGGTGTAGCGGGCGGGCGGACGGGTCGAGTGGCCCTCGGCGTCCACGGCGGCCGCGGTGAGCGCGTCGCCCTCCTCCAGGTTCGGCAGCCGCCGCTCCTGGTCGTCGCGGTCGGTGGACGGGTCGTCCGCGCTCTCCACGTACGCCTTGAGGAACCCGTGGAACGTGATCGTCTTACCGCTCGCGGTGAACTCGGCGCGCTCGCCGGCCGCCGAGTCGCCGGCGACGCGGATCGTCACCGACTGCCCGGCCGCGTCCTTCATCTGGGACGCGATCGTCCGCTTCCAGATCAGCTCGTACAGCCGGAACTGGTCGCCGGTCAGGCCGGTCTCGGCCGGCGTGCGGAAGGTGTCGCCCGCGGGACGGATCGCCTCATGCGCCTCCTGCGCGTTCTTCACCTTCGAGGTGTAGACGCGGGGCTTGTCCGGGACGTACTCGGCGCCGAAGAGCGCCGCGGCCTGCCGCCGCGCCGCCGCGATCGCCGTTTCCGACAGCGTGATCGAGTCGGTGCGCATGTAGGTGATGAAGCCGTTCTCGTACAGCTTCTGCGCCACCGACATCGTGTACTTCGCGCTGAAGTTCAGCTTGCGGCTGGCCTCCTGCTGGAGGGTCGTCGTCCGGAACGGCGGATACGGCTTGCGCGTGTACGGCTTGCGCTCGACGGACGTGACCTCGTATGGGCGTCCCCGGAGCCGCTCGGCCAGCGCGCGGGCCGCGTCCTCGTCCAGGTGCAGGACGTCCTTGTTCTTGAGCGTGCCGTCGGAGGCGAAGTCGCGGCCCTGCGCCACCCTCTTGCCGTCCACGGACACGAGCCCGGCCCTGAACGTCCTCGGCTCCTCGTCCCTGCCGGTGTCGAACTGGGCCGCGATGTCCCAGTAGTGGGCGGGGACGAACGCGATCCGCTCCCGCTCGCGCTCCACGACGAGCCGCGTCGCCACCGACTGCACCCGGCCCGCCGACAGCTTCGGCATGACCTTCTTCCACAGGACGGGGCTGACCTCGTAGCCGTAGAGGCGGTCGAGGATGCGGCGCGTCTCCTGCGCGTCCACCAGGCGCAGGTTGAGGGAGCGAGGGTTGGCGGCGGCGTGCTGGATCGCGTCCTTGGTGATCTCGTTGAAGACCATCCGGTGCACGGGCACCTTCGGCTTGAGGACCTCCTTGAGGTGCCAGGCGATCGCCTCGCCCTCCCGGTCCTCGTCCGTCGCGAGATACAGCTCGTCGGCCTCGGCGAGCAGCTTCTTCAGTTTCTGGACCTGCTGACGCTTGTCGGAGTTGACGACGTAGAGCGGCTCGAAGTCGCGCTCGACGTTCACGCCGAGCTTCGCCCACGGCTCGCCCTTGTATTTGGCCGGCACCTCGGCGGCGCTTCCGGGAAGGTCCCGGATGTGGCCGATACTGGACTCCACGATGTAGCCACGACCCAGGTACCCGGCGATCGTCTTCGCCTTCGCGGGCGACTCGACGATCACCAGGCGGGTACCGGTGCCGTTGCCCCGGCCACTCTTCGCGGTGCCGTTGTCTGGCACAGTCGCTCCAACCTCGCTGTCTCGGTCCTCTATGACGCGCACTTGCACCGGTTTGGTACAACGTCGAGGGGCGGCACGTTCATGCCCGCGGTCACCTCCGCCGCCTCGTCGCCGTCTTTCCGCCCCGGGACGGGATTCTCATCGCCGCGCGCCCCGAACAGGATGACATGCCGCCGGGCACCGCGCGGACCAAGGACGCCACGGTACGGTGCCGCTTCCGGGGCAGACCAGTAATAATGGTCGCAATGGCGGAGTACTCCTACCTCGTCCTGTCACTGCCTCGCGGCACGACACGCGACACCGCGCGGCAGATTCTGACCGAGCACGCCGAACGGGGCGGCTGGGAGATCGATCGGTTGCGCCTGTACCCGGACGGCCGCCGCCGTATTCAGCTGCGCCGCAAGGTCATCCGGGTCGTCCGGACGTTCTGAGCCGGACGGCGGGAGCGTAGCACCGCCCGCGTTCGGCGGCCGCGCGGTTTCCCGCCTTCCCCGGGTTCCTGCGCGCCCTGGACGCGCGCCGCGCGGGCCGGCCCGCCCGCGCCGTCCCGGCGCCCGCGGTCTCAGGAATGGTCGAGGAACCGGTCGAGGACCCTGACCCCGAAGCGCAGGCCGTCCACCGGGACGCGTTCGTCGACCCCGTGGAACATCCCGGAGAAGTCCAGGTCGGGGGGAAGCCGCAGCGGCGCGAAACCGAAGCACCGCATGCCCAGCCGCGAGAACGACTTGGCGTCCGTGCCGCCGCTCAGGCAGTACGGAACGGGCAGCGCATCCGGATCCTCCGAGGTCAGCGCCGCCTCCATCGCCGCGACGAGCGCGCCCTCGTAATCGGTCTCCACCGCGTGGTCATAGTGGACGAAATCGCGCTTCACGTCCGGACCGAGAAGTTCGTCGACGACCGCGAAGAACTCTTCCTCGTGTCCGGGAAGAAAACGTCCGTCCACCTGGGCCGTGGCGGTTTGCGGAATGACGTTCGTCTTGTATCCGGCGTCCAGGCGCGTCGGATTCAGCGTGTGCCTGAGCGTCGCCCCGATCATCCGCGCCAGCGGCCCGATCTCGTCCAGGCACTTCTCCGGCCGCTCCGGGTCGAACTCCACCCCGTACGCCGCGCACGCCCGTTCCAGGAAGGCCCGCACGGACTTCGTC
>DATCLF010000336.1:0-3123 GCA_036564055.1 Spirillospora sp. | reverse complement strand
GGCTCGACGCGCACGGTTACGACGACACCCTCTCCTACGTCCGCGCGATGGCGATCCGGGTCCTGGAGGAGACCGGTCTTCTGCCGCACCTGAATCCGGGTGTGCTCACCTGGCGCGACTTCCAGCGGCTCAAGCCCGTCGCACCGTCCATGGGGATGATGCTGGAGACGACGGCGAGGCGGCTGTTCACCGAGCGCGGCGGCCCCCACTTCGGGTCACCGGACAAGGACCCGGCCGTGCGGCTGCGCGTCCTGGAGGACGCGGGACGCACGAACGTGCCGTTCACCACCGGCATCCTCATCGGCATCGGCGAGACGCTCGAGGAACGCGCGGACGCGATCTTCGCGATCCGGCGGACGATGCGGGAGTACGGCGCGATCCAGGAGGTGATCGTGCAGAACTTCCGCGCGAAGCCCGACACCAAGATGCGCGACGTCCCCGACGCGGACCTGGAGGAGCTGGCCGCGACGATCGCGGTGACGCGGCTCGTCCTCGGCCCGAAGGCCCGCGTCCAGGCGCCGCCGAACCTCGTCGGCGACCAGTACGCCCTCATGCTGCGCGCCGGCATCGACGACTGGGGCGGCGTCTCCCCGCTGACCCCCGACCACGTCAACCCCGAGCGTCCGTGGCCGCAGATCGACGAGCTGGCGGAGCGGACCGCCGCGTCCGGGTTCACGCTGCGGGAACGGCTGACGATCTACCCCGAGTACGTGCGGCGCGGCGAGCCGTGGCTGGACCCGCGTCTCGCGGCCCACGTGGCGGCGCTGGCCGACCCGGCGACCGGCCTGGCGCGCGAGGACGCCGTTCCCGAGGGACGCCCCTGGCAGGAACCCGACGGCGGTTTCGAGGCGTCCGGCCGCACGGACCTGCACACCGAGATCGACGCGACCGGCCGCACGAGCGACAGGCGCGCCGACTTCGACGAGGTGTACGGCGACTGGGACGCGCTGCGCGACCGCGTCTCCGCCCCGCAGCGGTTCGACTCCGACGTCAAGGCCGCTCTGACGCGCGCGGAACGCGACCCGGCGGGCCTGTCGGACGACGACGCGCTCGCCCTCCTGCACGCCGACGGCCCGGAGCTCGGCGCCCTCACCCGGCTCGCCGACGGCCTGCGCCGCGACGCGGTCGGCGACGACGTCACCTACGTCGTCACCCGCAACATCAACTTCACGAACGTCTGCTACACCGGCTGCCGGTTCTGCGCGTTCGCGCAGCGTCGCACCGACGCCGACGCCTACACCCTCTCGCTCCGGCAGGTCGGCGACCGGGTGGACGAGGCGTGGGAGGCGGGAGCCACCGAGATCTGCATGCAGGGCGGCATCCACCCGGACATGCCCGGCACCGCCTACTTCGACCTCGCCCGCGAGGTGAAGAGGCGCGCACCGGAGATCCACCTGCACGCCTACAGCCCGATGGAGGTCGTGAACGGGGCGTCCCGCGCGGACATGTCGATCCGCGAATGGCTGCAGGAGGCCAAGGAGGCCGGCGTCGACTCACTTCCGGGGACGGCCGCCGAGATCCTGGACGACGACGTCCGGTGGGTGCTCACCAAGGGCAAGCTGCCGACCGACCAGTGGATCGAGGTGGTCACCACCGCGCACGAGATCGGGCTGCCGACGACGTCCACGATGATGTACGGGCACGTGGACACCCCGGCGCACTGGGTCGCGCACATCAAGCTGCTCCGCTCCATCCAGGAACGGACGGGCGGGTTCACCGAGTTCGTCCTGCTGCCGTTCGTGCACCACAACTCCCCCATCTACCTCGCGGGGCTGGCGCGTCCGGGCCCGACCGTCCGGGAGAACGTCGCCGTTCACGCCGTGGCGCGGATTCTGCTGCACGGGGCGATCCCCAACATCCAGACGTCCTGGGTGAAGCTGGGTGACGAGCTGTGCACACGCGTCCTGCAGGGAGGCGTGAACGACCTCGGCGGCACGCTGATGGAGGAGACCATCAGCCGCATGGCCGGCTCGGAGAACGGGTCGTTCAAGCGCATCAGCGAACTGGAGCAGATCGCCGCCCGCGCCGGCCGTCCCGCCAGACAGCGCACCACCCTGTACGGCGAGGTACCGCGGGAACGCCTGGAGGCGGCCCGCCGCACGGACGGGATCGGCCACTTCGGCACGTCCGCCGGCCGCACGCAACTACCTCTCGTGGAGGCCTGAGCGGGGCTGTCGCCGGCCTGTGCACGCGGCCATGCCGGCCGAGGAGCCGTCATGGGCGTCGCACCGGCCTGACATCCGGCGGCCCTGCACTCGCCCCGGCCGCTTCGCGGGTGCGGCCGCCCAGCCGGTCGCCGCTCCGCCGTGGCCGCGCGTGGCCGCCGTCTCCGGGACCCGGTCTTCAGGCCGGCGCCGGCCCTCCTCACTCGGCCATCGCGGCTGGTCACCGTACTGCCCGCTGATTCCAGCGGGCGCGTCCCCGGGGGCGTGTCTGGAAGTCCTGCCGTTCACTGCGCGGCGCTCAGGCGGCGGCCTGCGGCTGTCGCCGCTCGACAGCCGCGGGCCGCCGCCTCCGCCTTGCCGGAACCCACCCGGACACCGCGGACGAGCACGTCGAGACACGCCCGGGGAAGACGGTGACCAATGTGAGCCCCTATTCCGGACAAACGTGACTACACGGTTCCAGTCAGCATTTTCAACTGTTTCGTAGCAATAGTCCGACCAGTCATAGCAAGATCGGGACGGGAGACCGGGAAACGGAGGCAGGACGGAAAGGACGGGGATGGCCGTCGAGCGCACCCGCACCCCCGACACCGGTGCCGAGACGACGGACAAGCCCCAAGACGAGAAGCCTCCGCCGCCTCCAGCCGACAGGCCGGGAACCCCGGGTCAACCCTCACGGCTCGAAAGCCGCGCCGCCGCCCGAGCACCGGAGAAGAACACTTCGACGCCGTCCGACAGGCCGGGCGATGCTCCAGAGGGCAAGCCGACCGGCCCGGAGCAGCGCATTCCCACTCCCGTCAACTGGAGCCCGCGCCGCGAGTCCCGGGAAGCCGCCCGCGACGCTCAGGCCGCCTCCTCCCCCAAGCCCGAGAACGAGGACAAGCAACCCTCAACGGCCACCGAGAACACCGAAGGCCCGCACCGCACATCCAACGACGCCGCAACGTCAGCAGCGACC
>DATCLF010000335.1:0-1808 GCA_036564055.1 Spirillospora sp. | reverse complement strand
GCCCCGACCTGTGGCGCAGCGAACACCACCCCGACGCGCCCCGCGGCGTCCACACCTCCGGCATCATCCACCCGCCGCTGCACGCCCTCACCGCCCTGCGCCTGCACAAGACCGCCACCGACCTCGAAAGCAGCCGCGCGTTCCTCGCGCGCCTGCACCCCATGCTCACCGCGCAGCACCGCTACCTCGCCCGCGCCCGCGACCTCGCCTCCAGCGGCCTCATCGCCATCTGCCACCCCTGGGAGTCGGGCCTCGACAACAGCCCCGCCTGGGACGGGCCTCTCGCCGCCCTCCGGCTCCCGCCCGCCGCCTACGGCCGCGCCGAGCGCGCCCGCACCCCGCCGACCGGCGAGGACTACGACCGTTACGTCTGGCTCGCCGTCCTGCTGCGCGACGCCGGCTACCGGCCCGGCCACCTGCGCGACGCGCACCCCTTCGCCGTCGAGGACCCCCTCGTCAACGCCACCTACCTCGCCTCGTCCCACGCCCTCGCCGAGATCTCCGAGGTCGTCGGCGCCGACCCCGTCCCGCACCGCGAACGCGCCGAACGGGTCCACCACGCCCTCCTTGAACGGCTCTGGGACCCCGAAACCGGCTGCTTCCGCGCCCGGGACCTGCGCGACGACCGGCTCCTGCCCGTCATCACCGTCGGCGCGTTCGGCCCCCTCCTCGACCCCGAGCTGCCGTCCTCGATCGTCCGCAACCTCGTCGACCTGCTGCTGTCCGCCCGGTTCGCCGGCGCCGCCGGATACCCCATCCCGTCCTGCGACATCCAGGCCCCCGCTTTCGACCGCGGCTGCTATTGGCGCGGCCCCACCTGGATCAGCACCAACTGGCTCGTCTGGTACGGCGCCCTCGCCCACGGGCTTCCCGTCGTCGCCGACCTGCTGTACGGATCCACCATCCGGCTCGTCCGCCAGTCGGGGTTCCGCGAGTTCTTCGATCCCTTCGACGGCACCGGACGCGGCAGCCACGACTACGCCTGGTCCGCGGCGCTCGTCCTGGACCTGCTCGCCGCCCGCCGCGCCCCCCAGGCCGCCTGATCGGCACCCCCGGATCGCCTACGGTGGAGGCATGCGCCTCCTACGCCGGCGGGCCCTGCCTCCCGAGGTCCGCGCCGCGCTCACGTTCGACCGGGGCGAACGCGTCCTCGCCTCCGCCCCCACCCGCGGAGGCTCCTACGCCGTCGCCACCACGACCGCGCTTCACCTCCCCACCGCCGCGGGCGGCTACACCCGCATCCCCTGGGAACGCGTCGACCACGCCACCTGGAAGGACGGCGTGCTGAACGTCCAGGAGGCGGACGGCGGCCCCCAGCACCACCTCCGGCTCACCGACCCCGGCTCCGTCCCCGAAACCGTTAGGGAACGCGTCACCACGACCATCGCCGTCAGCCACCGGGCCGCCCTGCCCGGCGGCGGCACGGTCCGCATCGTCGGCCGCCGCCCCGCCACCGGAGGCGACGTCCGCTGGACCATCGTCTTCGAGTCCGGTCTCCACCCCCACGACCCGGGCATGCGCGCCCAGGCCGAACAGATCCTCGAAGACCTACGCCGCCAGACCGGCCTGTGACCGATCTCACCGCAGGACGCAGGCCCCGGCCACCAGGCCGGGTGTGCCCGGAACGGCGCGAACGGAGGGGATCGGCGAACAGGCTGAGGCCGCTGCTCGTGCTGCGCGTCCGCAGCGGTCGACGCGCGTCTCGCGCACAAGCCTCGGACCATCAGCGAGAAACAGGTACGTGCAGGACTTACGCGATGGTCTTGCACCCGGCCGGCAAAGCGCGTGCACGATGCGAGGACGTCAAC
>DATCLF010000334.1:0-3727 GCA_036564055.1 Spirillospora sp. | reverse complement strand
TCGCGACGAGCCTCGGGCACGCGATGACCGACCGGCTGTCCGGCTCCTCCCTGTCCCCGGAGCAGCGCGCCGCCCTCGCCCGCGACCTGCGCGAAAGCGCCGGGACCTCCGGGCGCGCCCTGCACGCCGACCCCCGCCTGGCGGCCGAGGCGCGCGCAGCCGACGCGAGCCTCGCCGTCGCCGTCAGGCACGCCTCGCTGACCACCGCGGCGATCCTCGCGCTGGGGCTCGCCGCGTCGCTGCGGCTGCGCCCCGGCGGCGATCACGGTGGAGAATCGAGGCCGATCGTCCCCCTGTCGTCCCACGAGAACGAGCGGTAACCGTGGCCACGCTGTCCCAATGGGTCGCCGGATCCCGGCCCCGCACCCTGCCCGCGTCCCTCGTCCCCGTCGTCGTCGGCACCGGCGTCGCCGTCGGGGAGGGGCACGCCGTGTGGTGGCGTGCCCTGCTGGCCGGGTTCGTCGCCCTCGCCCTCCAGATCGGGGTGAACTACTCCAACGACTACAGCGACGGCGTCCGCGGCACCGACGAGGACCGCGTCGGCCCGCTGCGCCTCGTCGGGTCGAAGGCGGCGCCGCCGAAGCAGGTCCTCGCCGCCGCGCTCGGCTGCTTCCTCGCCGCCGCCGTCGCCGGGCTGGTCCTCGCCGCCGTGACGACCTGGTGGCTGGTCCTCGTCGGCGCCCTGGCGATCCTCGCCGCCTGGTTCTACACCGGCGGCAAGAATCCCTACGGGTACCGGGCGCTCGGCGAGGTGTCGGTGTTCGTCTTCTTCGGCCTCGTCGCCGTCGTCGGGACGGTGTACGTGCAGACTGAGACGCTGCCCTGGGAGGCGTGGGCGGCGGCGGTGCCGGTCGGGCTGCTGGCGTGCGCGCTGCTCGTCGCCAACAACCTGCGCGACATCCCCACCGACCGCGAGTCGGGCAAGCGGACCCTCGCCGTGGTGCTCGGCGGCCCGTGGACCCGGATCCTGTACTCGGCCTGCCTGTCGCTGCCGTTCATGATCGTGCTGGCGTTGGCGGCGCCGCATCCCTGGGTGCTGATCGCCCTGCTCTCGGCGCCGCTGTCGCTGCCGCCCATGCAGAAGGTGATGGCCGGGGCCACCGGCCCCGACCTGATCCCGGTCCTGGGCGAGACCGGCCGGCTCCAGGTCGCCTACGGCACGCTGCTGGCGGTCGGCCTGGCGCTCTGAGCGCCCCTTCCCGCCGACCGTTCGGCGTCCCCGTGCGACGCGGACGACGCGGCCGCCCGGGCCGTACGGAGGCGGACGTTCAGCTCCCCTGCGCTTGCCGGCCCCAGTCGATCTCGGGGAGACCGGCGTCGGCCAGGGCCTTGTTCACGGCGCTGAACGGGCGCGTGCCGAAGAACTTCTTGGCGCTGAGCGGGCTCGGGTGCGCCGACTCGATCACGGTGTGGTGCGCGCCCGTGACGAGCCGCGCCTTCTTGCGCGCGTAGGCGCCCCAGAGCACGAACACCACACGCTCGGACTTGTCGTTCAGCGCGCGGATCGCGGCGTCGGTGAACTCTTCCCAGCCCTTGCCCGCGTGGGAGCCCGCCTCGCCGGCACGGACGGTGAGCACCGCGTTCAGCAGCAGGACGCCCTGGTCGGCCCACCGGGTCAGGTCACCCGACGTCGCGACCGGGACGCCGAGGTCGTCGGCGAGCTCCTTGTAGATGTTGCGGAGCGACGGGGGAAGCCGCACCCCCTCGCGGACGCTGAAGCTCAGCCCGTGCGCCTGGCCGGGGCCGTGGTAGGGGTCCTGCCCGAGGATCAGGACGCGGGCGTCGTCGAACGAGCAGTGCCGGAAGGCGTTGAACAGATCCTCGCGCGGAGGGTAGACGACCTGCGTCTCGTACTCCTTCGCGACGAACGCGCCGAGCGCGGCGGTCGCGAGCGGGTCGAGCAACGGGTCGAGCCGCCGCCGCCAGTCCTCGGGCAGCATCTCCATCAGGTCGAGCGACATCGTCGGCCTCCGCGCAGTGATCTCCAGGTGCCGCACACACACTAGTGCGGCCCACTGACACGCCCGGGCCGAATCCCGCAAGCGGGCCCGCACCGACCCTAGGATGACGCCATATGCCGGATTCCCCCCGTCGGCGGCGGCTTCGTGCGTCCTCGGCGCTGCTCGTCCTCGTCCTTTCCGTTCTCGGCACGGGCTGCGGAGGCTCCTCCGGGCCGCCGACGCTCACCGTCCTCGCGACCTCCTCGATGAAGGAGGTGCTCGGTGAGCTGGGCGCCGCCTACGTCCAGAGCGACCCGGGGGTCAGGGTGCGCTTCGAGTTCGGCGCGCTCCCCGAGATCACCTCCCGGTTGTCCCGTCAGGAGGCGGGTGACGTCCTCGTCACCGCGGACATGGCGAGCATGGACGAGGTCCGCGCGCACCTGGCGGCCCCCCGCGTCATCGCCCACGGCGCGATGACGATCGCCGTCGCCCCCGGCAATCCCCGCCGCGTCCGCGGGCTGCGCGACCTCGCCAGGCCGGGGCTGCGGGTCGTGGTCGGCGCCGAGAGCGTCCCGGTGGGCCGCTACACCCGCCAGGTCCTCACCAAGGCGGGCCTGACCGTCCGGTCGAGCGCCAAGGTGATCAGCGCGCGGGCCGTGCTCGACCGGGTACGGGCGGGCGAGGCGGACGCGGGCATCGTGTTCATCACCGATCTGCGCCCGGCCGGCATCGCGGTGAGCAGCGTGCCGATCCCGGCGGACGTGAACGTCACCGCGTCCTTCACCGCCGCGGCCGTCCGCGACCGTGAGCACGAGGACGCCGCGAACGCGTTCGTCGCGTGGCTGACCACCCCGCCCGCGCAGCGGCTGTTCAACAAGTACGGCTTCGTGTCCCCTCGGCGCGAGCAGTGACCCGGCCGGCGGGCTCCCGCGCGTCTGATCCTGTGGGACCGTCGCGGCCGGGGCGCCGGTCACATTCCGCCCGTCCGTTCCGTCGATGCTATGACCGAGCTGACAAGGGGGGACGCGATGGACGAGCGCGACTTTCTGGCCGAGCGGTTCGAGGCGCACCGTGCGCAGCTGAAAGCGGTCGCCTACCGAATGCTGGGGTCTCTGTCCGAGGCCGATGACGCGGTCCAGGAGGCATGGCTGCGGCTCAGCCGAAACGGGGACGACGGCATAGACAACCTCGGCGCCTGGCTGACCACGGTTGTCGGACGTGTGTGCCTGGACATGCTGCGTTCCCGGACGTCCAAGCGTGAAGCGCCGTTCGAGGAGCGCCTCCCCGACCCCGTCGTCGCGCCGTCCAATGGAGCCGACCCCGAGCACGAGGCGCTGGTGGCCGACTCGATCGGCCTCGCGCTGATGGTGGTGCTCCAGTCCCTCTCTCCGGCCGAGCGGCTGGCGTTCGTCCTCCACGACACCTTCGGGATCCCTTACGACGACATCGCGCCGATCGTGGGACGCTCCCCCGCGGCCACCCGCCAGCTCGCCAGCCGGGCACGGCGCCGGATCCGCGGAACGGCCCCGGAACCCGAACGCGATCCCGTCCGCCAGCGCGAGGTCGTCGAGGCGTTCCAGTCCGCGGCGCGCGACGGCGACTTCGAGGCGCTGGTCGCCGTCCTCGACCCCGACGTGGTCCTGCGCGCCGACCACGGCGGCGCCGCCCTGCGGGAGATCCGCGGCGCGGCGCAGGTCGCCGGCCAGGCCCTGCTGTACCGCAGGACGGGGGGCGAGGCGCGCCCGGCCCTGGTCAACGGCACCGCCGGGCTCGTCGGCGTCCAGGAC
>DATCLF010000333.1:0-1511 GCA_036564055.1 Spirillospora sp. | reverse complement strand
GACGGCCGCCAGAGTTCCGCCGTGACGATTCACGCCGTGAATGAATATCATTCGTGGCATGAATGAATCTCCTGCACGGCGGAGTCACACCACCGTGCCCCGGGCCCTGACCGCGCCGCTCAGCGCGACGCTCGCGACCCTGCCCGTCGCCGTCGTGACCGGCGCGCGCCCCGCCTGACGCTCGACAAGGTCCAGCGCTCGCCGGCCGGGCCGTCTACCTCACGTTGTGGCCGCTCACCCGGCGCGAGCAGCTCGGGCTCGGCGCCACCGGGCGGTGGTCCGTGTTCCTCTCCACCACACCCCGGGATTGGCCCGACATCCTCTCCGACGACGACGCGCCACCGGAGGACTGGCGCGCCTGGCCCTGCGCGGCGGGTACCCGACGCCGTCGCTCGAGCTCTCCGACGCCGAGGCCCGGAGCGCCTGGTTCGGCGGCTACGTCCGCACCTACCTCGAGCGGGACCTCCAGGAGCTCTCCGCAGTGGCCAATCTCGTCGATTTCCGCCGCCTCATGAGTGCCGCGTCGCTCCGGATCGGACGTCTCCTCAACCAGTCCGAGCTCGGCCGCGACGTCGGCCTCCCGCAGCCCACCGTGCACCGCCACCTGAACCTGCTGGAGACGACGTACCAGCTCGTACGCATCCCGGCCTACGCCGTGAACCGCACCAAACGGCTCATGAAGTCGCCGAAGCTCTACTGGGCCGACACCGGGCTGGCCCTGTACCTCGCGGGCGAGACCGAACCGGGCGGCATGCACCTCGAGAACATCGTCGCCCACGACCTCGTCGCCTGGCGCGACACACACCTCGACCCGCCCGCGATCCTGTACTGGAGGACGACGACGGGCGAGGAGGTCGACTTCGTGATCGAGGCGGGAGGTCGCCTCCTGCCGATCGAGGTCAAGGCCGCGGATCGCGTCCGCCCCGCGGACGCGCGGCACCTCCAGTCGTTCCGCGCCGAGTATCCGGACCGCTCCCTGCCGGGCGTCCTCCTCTACACCGGCGAAGAGACGTACTGGTTGACGGACGACGCGCTGGCGGTGCCGTGGTGGAGGGTGATTTAGGGTGAGGACGCGAGGCGGCGGCCGCGGATGAGGCGCCATTCTCCAGTCCTGGCGATCCTGCCGGGATCGGCACGAAAGTGCGGCCTGTCCCCCGGATTAGCCGCATCTTCCAGGGTTTCTCCGGATCGCTGTCGAATCCCGATCGAACCGCTGTCCCCTCCCGGTCGAGGTGCGTGCAAAGTCCACGGGGGCGACGCGAACGCCGCCCCCGTTTCTGTGCACGATCCACGTGCAGTTCGACGTGTCAGTCAGCGACCCCGGGCGTGCCCCGGCGATCTGCAGCGGCGCGGCCGCCGGCACGACGGCGCCCGAACCCCGGCCGTGCCGCTGATGCCGCCCGCCGGGCATGCTCAGCGAGTCTCCTTCACCGCCGTTTCCGGCAATTCGATGAACCGCGACGCCGGCACGCCCTGCCGGACCTGCTCGAGCTGCTCGGGCGTCAGCATCC
>DATCLF010000332.1:0-2398 GCA_036564055.1 Spirillospora sp. | reverse complement strand
CCGGTACACCGAGTAGATGATCGCGGCGGCGCCCAGCACCAGGACGAGCGCCAGCCCGGGACCGGAGAAGATCGCGGTCAGCGCGTCGTTGAACGGTCCGACCCGTCCCGACTCGGGGATCGGCGGGGTCGCGACGTTGTTGCTGCCCGGCCGCACCTCGGCGAGCCGGTCGTCGTTCAGCAGGTACGCGATCACGCCGGTGGCGATCGCGTTCAGCATGATCGTGGACAGCACCTCGCTGACCCCGCGGGTCACCTTCAGCACCCCGGCGATCGCGGCCCACAGGCCGCCGACCGCCATCGCCGCGACGATCACCAGGATCTGGCCGAGCGGGGCGGGCAGGGTGAGCGCGCCGCCGAGCACGGCGGCGAGGAACGCGGCGAGCCGGTACTGGCCGTCGACGCCGATGTTCAGCAGCGCCATGCGGAACCCGATCGCCACCGCCACCGCCGACAGGTAGTAGCGGGTGGCGCGGTTGACGATGTCGACGATCGAGTTCTCGGTGGTGCCGTACTCGACCATGGCCTGGATCGAGCTGAACGGGTCGGCGCCGGTGATCCGCAGCAGGATCATCGTGATGACCAGCGAGATCAGCAGCGCCAGCAGCGGCGCGCCGATCTTCAGGCCGAGCCCGGTCGGGCCGAGCCCCCGCAGGATCGCCTTCCATGCCGGAACCGTCTCCGGGTCGGCGGGCTCCGCGGTCGCGGCGGGCTTGGAGGGCTCGGCGGGCTCGGCGGATTCCTTCTCCGGCTCCGGGGCGGGGGCGTCCACGGCCTGCGGGTCGCCCTCGTCCGGGCCGCCGCCCTTGCGCCCCTGCGCCTGCGGGCCGCTCATGAGTCGGCTCCGGCGCCGGTCATCGCGGAGCCGAGCTCCTCGGGGGTGACGGTCCGCGGGTCGACCTCGGCGACCAGCCGACCCCGCAGGATCACGTGCAGGGTGTCGGACATTCCGATGAGTTCCTCAAGGTCTGCGCTGATCAGCAGCACGGCGAGCCCGTCGGCGCGGGCCCGCCGCAGGTAGTCCCAGATCGCGGCCTGGGCGCCGACGTCGATGCCGCGGGTCGGGTGCGCGGCGATCAGCAGGTGCGGATCGCCGGACATCTCCCGCCCCACGATGAGCTTCTGCTGGTTGCCGCCCGACAGCGCGGCGGCGGGCACCTCGATCCCCGGGGTGCGCACGTCGTACTCGCGGACGATCCGCGTCGTGTCGCGGCGGGCGCCGCGCCGGTCGATCCACGGGCCGCGGACGTTGGGACGCCGCGTCTGGTGCCCCAGCATCCGGTTCTCCCACAGCGGCGCCTCCAGGACGAGCCCGTGGCGGTGCCGGTCCTCGGGAATGTAGGAGATCCCGGCCTCGCGGCGGCGGCGGGTGCTCCAGTGGGTGACGTCCTCGCCGCCGTAGACGATGGTCCCGGCGTCCGCCCGCCGCATCCCCATGATCGTCTCGATGAGCTCGGTCTGGCCGTTGCCCTCGACGCCCGCGAGGCCGACGATCTCGCCCCGCCGGATGCGCAGCGACACGTCGTCCACCACGGGACGCCCCTCGGGCGTGAGCACCGTCAGCCCGTCGAGCTGCAGCTGCACCTCGTCGGTGACGGTCGACTCCCGCAGCTCCGGGGTGGGAAGCTGCGACCCGACCATCAGCTCGGCGAGCCGCCGGGAGGTGACCTCGGCGGGGTCCAGCCGGGTCGCGACGGTGGTGCCGCGGCGGATCACCGAGATCGTGTCGGCGACGGCGAGCACCTCGTCCAGCTTGTGGGAGATGAACAGCACGGTCAGGCCCTCGGCGCGCAGCTCCCGCAGGTTGCCGAACAGCTCGTCGACCTCCTGCGGGACGAGGACCGCGGTCGGCTCGTCCAGGATCAGCACGCGGGCGCCCCGGTAGAGGACCTTGAGGATCTCCACGCGCTGCCGGTCGCCGACGCCGAGCGTGTCCACCCGCGCGTCGGGGTCGACGCGCAGCCCGTACGCCTGCGACATCTCGGCGATCCTGGCGCGGGCGGCGGCGAAGTCGATGCCGCCGCGGCGCCGGGGCTCGGCGCCCAGGATCACGTTCTCCAGGACGGTCAGGTTGTCCGCCAGCTTGAAGTGCTGGTGGACCATGCCGATGCCCCGGGCGATCGCGTCGGCGGGGGTGCGGAAGGAGACCTGCTCCCCGTCGACCTCGATGGTGCCCTCGTCCGGCTTCTGCATGCCGTAGAGGATCTTCATCAGCGTCGACTTGCCGGCGCCGTTCTCCCCCACGAGCGCGTGGACGGTGCCGCGACGGACGGTGATGTCGATGTCGTGGTTGGCCACCACTCCGGGGAACCGCTTGGTGATCCCGCGGAGTTCGACGGCAGGGACGCTGTCCGCCGGCGGGCCGCTGCTGGACGGTGTGATGGCGCACTCTCCTCGGT
>DATCLF010000331.1:0-8886 GCA_036564055.1 Spirillospora sp. | reverse complement strand
CAGGCCAGCAGGAAGGGGCTGTCCGCGAGGCCGCCGCTGCCGGGCGGGTTCGCGGAGTCGTCGTCGTTCGGGCGGGTGGCGTCAGCGGTCACCCAGCGATGGTCCCACGAATCGCGTTGCCAAGGCACGGGAGTGACGCGTGCGACGGCATGAACTTCCGGACACGCCGAGCGAAGTCCCGCATTCTGTCACCGGCGCATGCGAACGTGATGCGTGTCATAGCCGAGGGAGGTTCCCCCTTGTACTGCTCCACCTGCGGTGATGAACGCGTGTTCGAGCAGCCGCCGTGTCCGGACGGACACGGCGAGGAGTGCCCGGAGCGAGCGTGCACCGAGTGCGGAACGGCGTACCTCGTCGGTTTCCCGCCGCCCGCGCCGCCGACCGTCCCGGCACCCGCGGCCGCCCCGGAGCCGCCGGCCGTCCCCGCCCCCGCGCCCGGCCCGGCCGCCGGCCGCGCCGCGACCGAGCGGGCCGTGGCCTGACCGGCCCGGCCCCCGAAACGAAACCACCTGTGCTGTGCCTGTTCCCCCTCCGTCCCCGCCCGTCGCCGCCTCCCGCGGCGGCGGCCCGCACCGGCGTTCCCGGTCGACGTCCCGTCCCCGCACCGAGGCCGGTCGCCCCATGACCCCGCCTGCCTTCCAGCGGGCCCTGGACACGCTGCGCGAGATCCTCGGCGGCCCCGGCATCCGGCCGGAACTCGACCTGGAGGAGATGCCCGCGCCGCAGAGCCTGGCCCCGTACGCCGCGGCCCTGTCCGCGAGCGTCTACCGCGACGACGACACCGAGGTCGCCACCGGCCGCCTCATCGTCCTGTACGACCCCGACGGCCGCGGCGGCTGGACGAACGGCTTCCGCGTCGTCGCCTACATCCGCGCCGACCTGGAGCCCGACATCGCCGCCGACGAGCTGATCGGCTCGGTCGCGTGGGACTGGCTCGTGGAGGCGCTGGAGCCGGCCGGCTACGCGGGCGTGTCCGGGACGGTCACCCGCGCCGTGTCGGAGAGCTTCGGCGACAAGCGCGGCGAGCCGTCCACCACGGAGCTCGAGCTGCGCGCCTCCTGGTCCCCCACGGGCGACGACATCGCCGGTCACGTGGCCGCCTGGTGCGAGGTGATGTGCACGACGGCGGGCCTGCCTCCGTCCGGTGTCGCGAGGCTCCCGGGCGGAACCGGCGGCTGAGCGACGTACGGTAGGGGCGTGAGCAGAGCGTCCGAAACCGAGGCGGCGGGGGCGAACGCGCAGGAAGCGCGCCTTTCTCGCCGGCCCGTCTCCGCGCGGCCCCGGCCGGGGCGCCGACCCGAGGATGAAATGGGTTCAGCAGGAGTGTCCGAGACGCGCGCCACCGGCTCCCAGCGGGACGCCGGTGCGGAGAAGACGGCCGCCGGCGAGCGGCCCGGAACCGTTCCGGCACAGGCCGCGGAGAGCCACGGTCCCACCGGCCGGAAGGCCGGCGCCGGTCCCCCGGCCGTGCCGCTGCTGGAACCGCGCGAGGGCGTCCCCCCGGTGGTCGCGACCGCCGCCGAGCTGGACCGCGTCATCGAGGCGTTCGCCGCGGGCACCGGTCCCGTCGCGGTCGACGCCGAGCGGGCCTCCGGCTACCGGTACGGGCAGCGCGCCTACCTGATCCAGCTCCGCCGCGCGGGCGCGGGCACGGCGCTGATCGACCCGATCGCCTGCCCCGACCTGTCCGGCCTCGACGCCGCGCTCGCCGATGCCGAGATGGTGCTGCACGCCGCCAACCAGGACCTTCCGTGCCTGTCGGAGGTCGGGCTCGTCCCGCGGCGGCTGTTCGACACCGAGCTGGCCGGGCGGCTGCTCGGCTATCCCCGCGTCGGTCTCGGCTCCATGGTCGAGAAGGTGCTGGGCTTCGTGCTGGAGAAGGGGCACTCGGCGGCCGACTGGTCGACCCGTCCCCTTCCGGAGGACTGGCTCCGCTACGCCGCGCTCGACGTGGAGCTGCTGGTCGAGCTGCGCGACGCGCTGTACGAGGAGCTGGAGGCCGCGGGCAAGCTGGAGTGGGCCCTGGAGGAGTTCGCCGCGATCCTGGCGACCCCGCCGAAGCCGCCGCGTCCCGACCCGTGGCGCCGCACGTCCGGCATCCACCGGATCCGCAGCCGGCGTGCGCTCGCCACCGTCCGGGAGGTGTGGCAGGCCCGCGACAAGATCGCCCGTGAGCGCGACCTGTCGCCCGGCCGGGTCCTGCAGGACGCCGCGATCATCGAGCTGGCGCAGAAGGCCCCGAGGACCCCCGCGGAGCTGCAGGCGCTGCCCACGATGAAGGGACGCGGCGCCCGCCGGCACCAGTCGGCGTGGCTGCGGGCCGTGGCCCGCGCCCGCGAGCTGAGCGAGCGGGACCTGCCCGAGACCAGCGTCCCCGGTGACAGCCCGCCGCCCGCGCACCGGTGGGCCGACCGCGATCCCGAGGCCGCCAAACGTCTCACCGCGGCCCGCGCCGTCGTCGCCGCGCTCGCCGACGAGCATTCGATGCCCGCGGAGAACCTCCTGCAGCCCGAGACCGTCCGCCGGCTGGCCTGGGCGCCGCCGTCCGAGCCGTCGGCCACGGCGATCGCCGCGAACCTGCGCGAGCTCGGCGCGCGCCGCTGGCAGATCGAGCTGGCCGCGCAGCCTCTCGCGAAGGCGTTCCTCCGCCTGGAGTACAAGGAGGAGATCTAGCTAGAGGTCGGGGAGGGGGTCCTTGGGCAGGCTGTCCCGGTCGAAGATCTCGGCGTCGGCCGCGTTCACGACCGGGACGTACTCGTCGTCCACCTCGAACACCGCTCCGCCGAACTCGAACGAGGCGCCGCCCCCGGTCTCCACCGGCCCGATCCGCGTGCCGCGCGGATAGCTGCCCCAGACGCTCTTCGGGGTGCTGCGGCTCATCGCCCCCGTGGAGATCACCGCCACCTGGTCGTCGGTGACGACGAAGATGAACCCCGTCCCGCCGCCGTAGGCCATCGCGGGAAAGATGTAACGGATCTCCCCGTCGATCCCGAGGAACTCACGACAGCGTTCGCGCAGTGGACGCGGCACCGGCATGGCTGGTGAGACACCTCCCCTGACGGGACGCCGTTCACCCTCTCCATCATGCACCGCTCCATCAGAACGCCGCCAGTGCCGGCCGGCGGCCGCCGAGACCGCTGCGGCACCGGCGACCTCGCCCCTCTCAGCCCGTTCATCCAGCTTCACGGGAGTGGTGCTTGGGTCTGGCGTGAGAGGGGCGGCCGCGAGAGATTCTTGAACATGAGATTGTTCAGTTTGTACTGACTGTCGGTCTTCTCGTTCCTGTGGGCGGCAGTGCGCACGGCGCGGCTCTGCACGGCGGGCACGAGCGGCTGGTCGACCGCATCCCAGAAGGCGCCGAGACCAACGGGTGCCGGCGGACGAGGCTGCCGAGGGGGCTTCCCGCCCCCTCGGCCTAGCCGGTGCGTCCGGCTCCCATGGAGGTCACGCGACGCATCGGCGCGTCCGGATCGGGACGTCTCCTCCGGCGGGCGGGAACCCACCAGTTGGCCTTGCCGCACAGTTCCATGAGCGCGGGGACGAGGATCAGGCGGACGACGGTGGCGTCGACGAGGACGGCCACGGCCATGCCCAGACCGCCCTGTTTCACCGACACGTCCGGACCCAGCAGGGACGTGGTGAAGACGGCGATCATGATGGCGGCCGCGGCGGTGATGACCCTGGCCGTCCGGGCCAGGCCCCGGGTGACGGCCGTCCGGGTGTCGCCCGAGCGCTCGTACTCCTCGCGCACCCGTGAGATCAGGAAGACCTGGTAGTCCATCGACAACCCGAACAGCACCGGGAACATCGACATCGGAACCCAGGTCGTGACCGGCATGGCGGCGGGGAAGCCGAGGGCCGGGCCGAGCCACCCCCACTGGACGACCGCCACCACCACACCGTAGGCGGCGCCGATGGACAGCAGGTTCATCACGGCGGCCTGGAGGGCGATCACGACCGACCGGACCAGGACGACGAGCAGCACCATCGACAGGGCGATGACGACCGCGATCATCAGGGGCAGCCGGCGGGCGAACTCCTCCGCGACGTCGATGGTGCCGGCGTTCGGGCCGCCGAGGAGCACCCTGTCGCCGCCCGGTGTCCGCGGCAGGACGTCGTCACGCAGTTCGTGCACCAGGTCCGCGGTCGCCTCGTCCTGGAACCCGGTCGCGGGGAACGCCATGAACATGGCGGCCCGGCCGTCCCCGCTGACCCGCGGCGGCGTCGTGTGGGCGATGCCCGCGGTGCCGCCGACCGCTTCGACGACAGGACGCAGATCGGTGCCCTCGTCGACCTCGGCGGCGAAGACGAGGGGCGCGCCGTAGCCGGGGCCGAAGCCCTCGGAGAGGATCTCGTACGAGAGGTGGCTGCTCCTGTCGCGGGGCTGGACGCTGGCGTCGGGTTGGCCCAGTCGCATCGACAGCGTGGGAATGGCCAGCACCAGCAGGACGGCGGCGGCCAGCACCACGCAGACCCGTGGCCTGCGTTGCACCGCACGCGCCCAGCGCTCGGCGAGGGACGGACGACGGACGCTCCGGGGCGCGCGACGCGGCGGCCGCAAAGCGTTGATCTTGTGGCCGGCGAATCCCAGGAACGCGGGCAGCAGGGTCACCGCGGCGATCATCGTGACCAGCACCGTGATCGACGTGGCGACGGCCACCCCGGTCATCAGCCGCTGCCCCATGACGACCAGCCCCAGCAGCGCGATCACGACGGTCGTGCCGGCGAACAGCACCGCGCGGCCGGCGGTCGCGACGGCCCTGACCGCGGCGTCCTCGGGGTCGTGGCCGGCCTGCAGGCACTCTCTGTGGCGGGTCACGATGAAGAGGGCGTAGTCGATGCCGACGCCGAGCCCGATCATCGCGCCGAAGATCATGGTGAAGTCCGGTGCGGGGACCAGGTGCCCCACCAGCTTCGTCAGCGCGAGACCGCCCGCGATCGCGAGGAGCGCGGTGACGATCGGCAGGCCCATCGCCACCAGTGACCCGAAGGCGATGAAGAGGATCACCGCCGCGGCGAGGACGCCCGCGCCCTCGGCCAGGCCCTGCGGGGGCGTCTCGGCCTTCTCCGCCGTGTACCCGCCCAGGCCGAGCGCGACGCCGTCGCCCGAGGCGTTCTTGACCTTGTCTACGAGGGGTTTGACCTCGCTCTTCTTCGGGTCGCCGTCGTTCAGCGGGATGGTCGTGCGGGCGATGCGGCGGTCTTGGGTCACCAGCTTGTCGTCCTGGTACGGCGAGACGATCGGTCCGGTGAGGGGTGAGGCGTCCAGCTCGGCGACGACCTTCTCGATCTTCTGCCGCGCGGCGGGGTCGTCGATGCCCTTCTCGGCTTTGATCGCCAGCGTCAGGGTGTCACCCTGCTGCTCGGGGAAGTGCTCTTCAAGGATCTCCTGTGCTCGCGCGGATTCGGACTTCCCTCCGGAGAAATCGTTGTCGGGGGCGGCGCCGTAGGTGAAGCCGGTGAATACGACCGCACCCACGACGATGACCCAGGCCGCCAGGACCAGGCGGCGGTGCCGATGGCAAAAGCGCGCCAGACGCGCCAGATATCCGTGTGCGGACGACGTCTCGGTGGCCATCGCTCGTCTCCTTGCGCCCCGGGTCAGCGGACGCGGCGAAGGCGGGTCAGGGCCAGCGCGCTGAGCACAAGGGCGACCAGTCCCACGACCACGGCCACGAGGGCGCCCGCCCGTCCGCTGCCGGTGCCGAAGCCCCCTGTGGTCCCGGCGAAGTGCACGGCGCCGAGGACGAGGCCGGCCAGGCCCGTCGCCGCGGCCGCCAGGGCACCGCGCCGACCGACGGCGGGACGGGCGAGGGCCAGCCCGCCGAGGATCGCGCCGATCAGGGCCACCGTCCACGCCACCGCGGCCACGGTCCGCCCGCCGCCGGTGGCGGTGTCGGCGGCGGCGGGGACGGTCAGTGCGGCGCTCGCGAGAAGGGTGGTTCCGGCAATGGCCGAGATGCGCCGCATCAGTGTTCTGAAAAGATTCATTTCTGCCCTTCCGACGGTTCTTCTCTGCGTTCTTCTGGTGGCGTGATCCTGCCTGGCCGCCGCGATTCCGGTCGTCCGCCGTGCGCAGACACTTCGCGTTGCGGCCGCCGGCGCACGCCGCTACCGCGGACGCCGCAGGCGCCGGGGCCGCTACTGCGCCCGCGGTAGCGGTCCGGTCGTCCACGAGCAGGATTCGCGGGGAACGCGGCCGGGCTAGGGTGCGCCTATGAGCACAGGGCTGTCCGGCGCCTGGGCCCGGGTCAGAGGCTGGGTGGTCGGGGTGGCCGTGGCGGCGTCGCTGCTCGTCACCGCGCTGACCGAAGATCACCCGGCGACGGGCCTCGGGCTTCTCGGATACGGGCTGGTGGTGATCAGTGGCCTGGTGCTGGCGGCCGGGCGGAGAGCGCCGCTCATCGTGCTGGCCGTGACCGGGCTGTGCGCACTGGGGTACCAGGCGGTGGGCTTCCAGGTGCCCGCGGTCGCCTACCTCGTCGCCGTGTACGCCGCCGTCCGCTCAGGGCACCGGCGTGTCACGGTGGCGGCGAGCGTGGTCCTTCTCGTCGCCCTGCCCTTCGCGATCATGCTCTCCGGGCGGGACGGGACGCCCGGGGAAGCGTTCGCCGAGGCCCGAGGGGCCCTCGAACTGGCCTGGCTGGTGGCCGCAGGGGCAGCGGGCGAGGCGCTGCGGCAGGCGGAACGGCGGGCGGAGGAGGCCGAGCGCACCCGGGAGGAGACCGCGCGGCTGCGCGCGACGGAGGAGCGGCTGCGCATCGCGCGGGAACTGCACGACTCGCTCACCCATCAGATCTCGATCGTCAAGGTGCAGGCCGAGGTCGCCGTCCACCTGGCCCGCAAGCGCGGCGAGGACGTGCCGGAGGCCCTTCTGGCGATCCAGGAGGCCGGCCGGGAGGCGACACGGGAGCTGCGGGCGACGCTGGAGACGCTGCGCGGCGACGCCCTGCCCCCGCGGCACGGGCTCGATCAGGTGCCGGACCTGGTGGAGCGGGCCCGGGGCATGGGACTGAACGCGACGCTGACGTTCGAGGGCGAACGGCACGAGGTCCCGGCCGCCGTGGACCGGACCGTGTACCGGATCATCCAGGAGGCGCTGACCAACACCGCGCGTCACGCCGCCGCCACGACGGCGTCCGTTCGCATCAGCTACCGTCCCGGCACCCTGTCGATCCAGGTCGACGACGACGGCAAGGCCGAACCGGGCAGCGCCCCGGTGCCGGGCGTCGGGATCCTCGGAATGCACGAGCGGGTCACCGCGCTCGGCGGCCGCCTGTCCGCCGAGCCGCGCTCTGAGGGCGGGTTCCGTGTCCGGGCCGAGCTTCCGGTGGGCGGAACGTCGTGATCCGCGTGGTTCTGGTGGACGACCAGCCGCTCCTGCGCGGGGGCTTCCGGGCGCTGCTCGACGCCGAGGACGACATCGAAGTGGTCGGCGAGGCCGCCGACGGGCGGGAGGGCGTGGCCGTCATCAAGGAGCTGCGGCCCGACATCGCGCTCGTCGACATCCAGATGCCGGTCCTGGACGGCATCGAGACCACCCGGCGCATCGCCGCGGACCCGGCCCTGTCCGGGGTGCACGTCGTCATCCTCACCAACTACGGCTTCGACGAGTACGTGTTCGACGCGCTGCGCGCGGGCGCCGCCGGGTTCCTCGTCAAGGACATCGAGCCGGAGGACCTCCTGCACTCCGTGCGCGTCGCCGCGCGCGGCGACGCGCTGCTCGCGCCGTCGATCACCCGGATGCTGATCAGCCGGTTCGTCGCGCAGCCGCCCGGCGCGGAGCCCGGCCCGGGGTTGCAGGAGCTGACCAACCGGGAGCGCGAGGCCGTCGCCCTCGTCGCGCGGGGACTGTCCAACGACGAGATCGCCGAACGCATGGTGATCAGCCCGACGACCGCCAAGACCCACATCAACCGGGCGATGACCAAGCTCGGGGCCCGGGACCGCGCCCAGCTCGTCGTCTTCGCCTACGAGTCCGGGCTGGTGAGTCCCCGCCGCGCGTGACGACGCGGGGCCGTGGCCCGGCCGCGGAAGGACGGGGGCGACGTCGGCCTAGCCGGTGCGTCCGGCTCCCAGGGACGGCCATGCGACGTGGCCTTCCGGCCGGCGGCGGGCGAGGTCGGGGCTGAGCCAGCGGTAGACGACCTTGCCGGTGGCGTTGCGCGGCAGTTCGGGGACGAAGTAGATGTCGCGCGGCACCGCGTACCGGGCGACCTCCTCGTGCACGTAGTCGCGGACGGCGTCCGGGTCCAGCCGGGCGCCGGGCCGCAGGACGATGTAGGCGGCGAGCCGCTGGCCCCACTCGTGGTCGTGGACGCCGACGACCGCGACCTCGCCGATCTCCGGGAGCCGCAGCAGGGCGTCCTCCACGTCGCGCGGGACGATCTTCTCTCCCCCGGACACGACGAGGCCGTCGGCGCGGCCGTCGACGAACAGCAGGCCGCGCTCGCCGATGTGACCGAGGTCCCCGGTGGCGAGGAGCCCGTCGCGGACCTCGGTCGGCTCACCGCCGGTGTAGCCCTCGAAGGGCAGCTCGTTCGCGGCGAAGATGTGCCCGATGGCGGGAGGGTCGAGCCTGCGGCCGTCGTCGCCGAAGATGGCCAGGGACGTGTTGCGCGGGGGCCGGCCGGCGGTGCGCGGGTCGATCCGCAGGTCGCGCGGGGTGGCGATGGAGACCCATGACGTCTCGGTTGAGCCGTAGACGTTGTAGAGCCGGTCGCCGAACTCGTCCATGAACCGTGTGGCGAGGTTGCCGGGCATCGGGGCCCCGCTGACCGCCGCGACCCGCAGCGAGGACGCGTCGTGCGCGGCGCGGACCTCGGGCGGCAGTTCGAGGATGCGCTGGAGCATCACGGGGACGACGAACAGGGTCGTCTGGCGGTG
>DATCLF010000330.1:0-3209 GCA_036564055.1 Spirillospora sp. | reverse complement strand
ACCTGTGGGCGCTCGCCGCCGAGACCGGCGTCACCTACATGGGCGTGGGCGCGCCCTACATCACGGCTTCGGCCAAGCAGGGCCGCCGCCCCGGCGACGAACTCGACCTGTCGAAGCTGCGCGGCATCGGCTCCACCGGGTCCCCCCTTCCCCCCGAGGGGTTCACCTGGGTCTACGACGCGGTCGGGAAGGACCTTCTCCTCGGGTCGTACTCCGGCGGCACCGACCTGTGCACGGGCTTCGTCGGCCCGTCGCCGCTGCTGCCGCTGCGCGCGGGCGTCATCCAGTGCCGCGGGCTCGGCGCCAAGGTCGAGGCCTTCGACGACCAGGGCGAGCCCGTGGTCGACGAGGTCGGCGAGCTCGTCATCACCGAGCCGATGCCGTCCATGCCGGTGTTCTTCTGGAACGACGAGGACGGCGGCCGCTACCGCGAGTCCTACTTCGAGATGTATCCCGGCGTGTGGCGGCACGGCGACTGGGTCAAGATCCTCCCGGACGGCGGCTGCATCATCTACGGCCGTTCCGACTCCACGCTGAACCGCGGCGGCGTCCGCATGGGCACGGCCGACTTCTACCGCGTCGTGGAGGCCTTCCCCGAGATCGTCGACAGCCTCGTCATCGACACCGGCCGGCTCGGCCAGGAGGGGCGCCTCATCCTCTACGTCCAGCTCGCCGAAGGCGCGTCGCTGACCGACGACCTGCTGGACAGGCTGAAGCGCGAGATCCGCTCGTCGCTGTCGCCCCGGCACGTCCCGGACGAGATCAACGCCGTCCCCGGTATTCCCCGGACCCTGTCCGGCAAGAAGCTGGAGGTCCCCGTCCGCAAGATCCTCCAGGGAACCCCGGTCGAGAAGGCCGCCAACCCCGACTCCATGGCCAACCCGGAGGTGCTCTCCCACTTCACCCCGTGACCCGTTCGCCCGCGGGCGCGGGGGACGTCAGCGGGAGCGGGAGGCGCCGTAGGCGAGGATGTCGCGGCGGCGGTAGAGACGGCGGACGCGGCCGCCGCCGAGAGGCTCGACCCGGGCGGGCTCCGGCCAGCCGGCGGGCGGGCGCTTGGGGTAGACGGTGACGCTCGTCTGCGCCAGACCCAGGATGCGGGCGGCCTCGGCCAGGGTGACGAGGTCGTCCGGGTCCTCCTTCACGGGACGGTTCTCGTACGCGGTGTACCAGGCCGTCCACTCGGCTTCGTCCCAGTACATGGCCTTGCCCGAGCGGTACGCGACGTCCGGGTGGCCGTTGGACGCGCGGTCGGCCCACAGCTGCTTGAGACGATGGCGGCTCACGTTGTGGCGGGCGGCGAGCTGGTCGCGGGTGACGAGGCCGGGCGGCACCCGCCGTGAGCGGTGCGCGGCGAACCAGCGGTCCCACTCCGCGGCGTCCCACACGAGCTGCGAGCCGACCGTCCCCACCGCCTCGGGATGGCCGTTGGACTCCCGCTCGCGGTACCACTTCTCAAGGGTGCTGCGCCCGAGCCCGTGCAGGTCCATGAGATCGCCCCGGGTGTAGACCCGGCGCCCCTCGAACATCGTCATGGCTCAATTTTGGCTTCGGTGACATGTTTGCAACGCGGTGTCGCCGGGGCATGTGACACCTCTATGGTTGGTGCCCCGGCCCAAACGTGTCCGAACGGATGCGGTGGGTCAGATCAGTCGTATCCGCGTATGGCCGGGTGAACTCCCCGCGGGGCTCGGGCGTCCCACACTGGGAGGGTGATCCGGGCTCATGCACCAGGGCTCGTCGATCAAGAGAGGGACGGTTCGGCTCATGAAGGTTGGGGCGCTACGGTCCGCAGACCCGGATCGGCTCGGTCCGTACGCCCTGATCGGCCGCATCGGCGAGGGCGGTCAGGGGACCGTGTATCTCGGCACGGACGAGGACGGCCGCCAGGTCGCGATCAAGCTGCTGCACGCCGACCTGACGTCCGATGACAAGGCCCGTGCCCGTTTCCTGCGCGAGCTGGAGGTCGCCAAGCAGGTCGCGCCCTTCTGCACCGCGCAGGTCCTCGACGCCGACGCGACCGGCGACCGGCCCTACATCGTCAGCGAGTACGTCCGGGGCCCGTCGCTGAACCAGCACGTCCTCGCCGAGGGCCCGCTGCGCGGCCCCGCGCTCGACCGCCTCGCGGTCGGCACCGCGACCGCCCTGTCGGCGATCCACCAGGCGGGCATCGTCCACCGCGACTTCAAACCGCACAACGTGCTGCTCGGCCCGGACGGCCCGCGCGTCATCGACTTCGGGGTGGCGCGGGCGATCGGCGGCGGCACCACCCTCACCAGCCGGGTGATCGGCACCCCCTCCTACATGTCGCCCGAGCAGATCGCCGGCGACGAGGTCGGCACGGCCTCCGACGTGTTCTGCTGGGCGGGGACGCTGGTGTTCGCGGCGACGGGGGAGCCCCCGTTCGGCCAGGACACCATCCCGGCCGTCATCAACCGGATCCTGCACGAGGAGCCCGACCTCGGCGGCCTGCGCGGCCCGCTGCGCGACCTCGTGCTCGACTGCCTGGACAAGGACCCCGCCCGCCGGCCGACCGCCCGCGAGGTCCTGATGCGGCTGCTCGGCCACGAGGAGGGGCCGCGGACGGCGGCGGACGCGCCCGCCGCGCGGGCGGCCGACGCGACCGACGAGACCGCGATGCTCGCCGCCGGGTCCGTCCGCGCCGCCGAGCTCGACGACGCCGACCTCGGCGACCTCGATGACGCCGCGTTCGACGCCGGGCCGTCGCTCGGCGACGACGACCGCTTCGCGAAGGACGCGCCCGGCCGCGGCGAGCCCGGTCACGGCGACCCGGGCCGCGGCGACGCCGTTCACGACGACGCCGACTACGACGATGACGCGGTCTTCCGGGACCCGGAGGCCCAGGAGACGGGCGCCGTCGCGTTCCCCGACGTGGGAGTGGACGCCCCGGACCGCGACCCCGCCGCGACCGCCGCGAGCGGACGCCGGGCCGGACGCCCCTCCACGCCCGCCGGATGGGCCGCCGCCGACACCCTCCCGCCCGACGCCCCCGGCGACGGGGGAGGACGCGGGCCGCGGCGCCGCATCAGGGGGTCGGGCCGCCGGGCCGTGCTGGCCGGGGCGGCGGCGCTGTTCGTGGCGATCGTGGTCGTCTCGTCCGTCCTCGCGCTCGGCTCCGGCGGCGACGGCAAGGCGGGGCAGAAGGTGAGCGACCCGAGCGCCCCGCCCGCGTCGAGCGAGCTCGTGCC
>DATCLF010000329.1:0-29371 GCA_036564055.1 Spirillospora sp. | reverse complement strand
CTTGGCCCGGTAGAGGGCGAGGTCGGCGGCGGCCAGGAGTTCGAGGAGGTCCTGGCCGTGGGTGCGGAACAGGGCCACGCCGACCGACACGGTCACCGTGATCGTGCCCTCCTCCGCGGGCACGGCGAGCCGGCGGACCCGGCCGCGCAGGCGTTCGGCCACCCGGCACGCCTCGACGGTGTCGGCGCCGGGCAGCAGGACGACGAACTCCTCGCCGCCGAACCGGCCCACCACGTCGTAGTCGCGCAGCTGGTGGCACAGCGTGCTGGCCACCCCTATGAGGACCTGGTCTCCCATCAGGTGGCCGTGGGTGTCGTTGACGCGCTTGAAGTGGTCGATGTCGATCAGCAGCAGCGCCACCGAGTCGTGGGTCCGCTGGGCGCGGGACAGCTCGGTGTCGGCCTCCATCTGCCAGGCCGCCGCGTTCAGCAGCCCGGTCTTGGCGTCCGTCCGCGCGGCCGCCTGGAGCTGCTGGTGCAGCAGGCTCCGCTGCAGCAGCATCAGCGGCGGCAGCGCCAGCAGCAGGAGGCCGAGCGAGAGCGCGCTCGTGATCGCCACGAGGGTGCCGACGCACAGCTCGACCACGTCCAGCAGCAGCTTCTCGCGGGTCCACAGGACGTCCCGCCAGCGGCTCTCGGGGCTCGCCGCGTGCGCCGCGACCGCGACGATCGCCGTGTTGATCACGGTGAACAGCGCCGCGCACCCGATCGCCGCGGGGATGCCCGGGTAGGCGTCGACGACCCACTCCGGCGTGCCCTCCAGCGGCTCGGGCACCACCCGGTGGAAGATCACCGACGCGCAGGCACCGGCGATCCCGTGCGCCGCCGCGACGAGCACCCGCCGGTAGATGAGCGTCCGGCGCACCCGGACCTGTAGCAGCGCCTGCACCGGCAGCGGGATCAGCAGCGCGTACACCGGCGGCAGGAGCAGCACGACCGGCAGCCACCACGCCGACAGCAGGTCGCGCGCGACCCCGGCCGGCATCCCGAGGCGGCGCGTGGCCTCGATGCACACCGCGCCGCCCGCGAGGAGCGCCGCGAAGGTCGTGAGGTCACCGGTCCGCAGCGGTGTGTCGAGGAGCCCGGCGACGGTGAGGGCCAGGTGGACCGCGACCACCACCGGCACATAGATCACGAGCAGGGACGGACGCCCCAGGAGCGTCCGGCGCCTCGGCCGGAGGGCCAGTTCCCCACCGCGGTCCTCGGCGGACGACTGCACTGCCGTCATCCTTCCCCCTTACGCGCATCACCTTGAGTAACACGATAGTTGCAACGTGTGCGGAAGGGGCGTGAAACAGGTACGTTCGGGAACGCACATGCGGGTGAGGCGTCCGGACATCACGCGTAGGGTCCGTGTTCGCGCGGACCCGGCACATCCTGAGGGGGATACGACCATGCGCGGCATTTCCTGGATCTGACGCCGCAGACCCGTGGTGCGGGTGCCGGCCGGCGGTGACTCCACTGCCGGGGCGCCCCGCCCTCGCCCCCGGACCGCCGGTTCGCGGGGCCCGGTCCGGCGCGCCGTGCGAACGGCGCGCCGGTGCCGTTCTGCCCGGATGACCGTCGCCTGCGGGGCGACCGGGCGGCGAGGCGCCGTGACGCCCCGGGAAGCGCGCACGCCCAGAACGGTGCTAGGCCGCTTTGACCTCCTCTTCTTCGTCCGGAACGGGGGCCGTCAACGCCCACTCGTCGGCCGCCTCCCGAGCGAGCCGCCGGTCCTCCTCGCTCAGGGCGCCGCCGCGCTGGACGGGCCGGAAGTCGGCGGTGCCGCGCTGGAGGTCGGGCCCGAGGGTGGTGGCCTCCACCTCCGCGGAGAACCGCCACTGCCCGTCGCGTTCGTACTGGCGGATGCGAAGACGCCCCGTGACCAGGACGGGCGTCCCGCGCGGGAACTCGGACGCGTTGACGTTGTCGGCGAGGCCGCGCCAGCAGTTGACCGTCAGGAACAGCGTCTCGACGTCCTGCCACTGGCCGGTCTGCCGGTCGTAGCGGCGGGGCGTGCACCCCACCCGCAGGGACAGGAACGGCGTCCCGTTCGGCGTGACGGTGTAGCGGGGCTCGGCGGCGACCCAGCCGGTGATCGTGATGTGGGCCTCGTTCACTGCGTCCTCCGTCGACTCGTGCGTCGCGTACGAGTCAACGGTGCTGCACGGAACGTGACCGGCGGAAGCGCTCCGGAGAATGTGGATAACCGGCCGTCGCCGACCCGCGACCGGCCTCCGCCCCAGCCAGACGGCGCAGCCGGTCAGCGCGATCGGTCAGCGCGATCGGTCAGCCGCGGCCGAGGGCGGTGTCCACGTCCTGACGGAACCGGGCGTAGACCTGCAGATCCTCCTCGATCGGCGCGATCACCTTCTCCTGGGCGACGCGCTCGATGCCCACCCGCATGGCCTGCTCGGTCTTCTCGCCGTGCTTGGCCGACGACAGGGCCACGAGGTTGCGGCACGCCGACGCGGTGAGCCAGCCCATGCCGAGCGTGCAGACCAGCAGGACGCCGACGTACGGGATGAGCCCCGCGTTCCCGAGGAGCCCGCCGCCGTCGTCGCCGCCGAGCCCGGCCACGCCGTAGGCGACGAGGAGGGCGATCCACACGACGCTCAACCCCGCGACCAGCACCAGGAAGTACTGCCAGGTCTTGACCAGCCACCACCAGCGGGGCACAACGTTGAACGTGGGCAGGGCGTCCCTGAGCGCCTCGCCGAGGGCCTCGGGGATCTCGGTCGCGTGCGCGCGGGCCGCGGCGCGGACGGACCGTCCCCAGTGGGCGGGAAGCTCCTGCGACAGGCCCTCGGTGACGGCGTGCAGCGCATTGTCCACGTCTCCCTGCTGCGCGCCGACCGGGCCGGTGAAGGCGTTGCGGAGTTCCTCGCGCAGCTCGGTCAGCCGCATCCGGCGCAGGGGGTCGGACCGCAGCCGGGAGACCAGGGCGGCGATGGGCCAGCCGACGAAGTCGGCGGCGCGCAGCTCGTAGGCGCTCTCCATGGCCTCTGCGACGGCGGGCGCCCCGGCGGCGTCGGTGAGGGCCTGCACGAGGTCGGCGCGGCGGGCGTTGTCGACGGTGACCGGCGGCTCGGCCGGGGAGCGGTAGTCGGCGAACCGCTCGGCGACCTTGTCGACGTCGGCGGTCAGCCGCTCGATGCGGGCGCGGCGGGCCGCGACGGCGTCGACGAGGATCTCCCGGAAGCCGTACGTGCCGCCCTCGGCGACCGCGGAGGTCGTCACGATGCGCGGGTCGGCGAGCCCCTCGGCCTCCAGCAGGCGGCGCAGGTCGGCGACGCAGTCGTCGATCTCGTCGGGGGCGAGGCGGTCGACCTGGTTGAGGACGATGAGGGTCACGCCGGTGTGCCGGGCGAACGGAACGATGTAGTTGCGGTGCAGGGCCGCGTCGGCGTACTTCTGCGGGTCCACGACCCACACGAGCAGGTCGGCGATGGTGACGAACCGGTCGACCTCGGCGCGGTGCATCGCCTGGACGGAGTCGTGGTCGGGCAGGTCGATGAGGACGAGGCCCTGCAGCGAGTGGTCGGCGCTGTCCAGGTCGAGGGCGCTGGCGCGGGCGTACCGGTGCCGCTTGTCGACGTCGAGCCAGTCGAGGAGGGGGCCCGCGCCGTCCAGTCCCCAGACGCACGCGTGGGCCTTGGACGTCATCGGCCGGCGCATCCCGGTCGGGGACAGTTCGAGCCCGCAGATGGCGTTGAACAGCGACGACTTGCCGCTTCCCGTGCCGCCCGCGAGGGTGACGACGGTGTGCTCCCCCGACAGCCGCAGCCGCTGACCGGCCCGGTCGAGCAGCGCGGCGGCGTCGTCGAGGACGGGCTGGTCGAGCCGGCCGACGCCCGCCTGGACGAGCCGGTCGAGGGCGGCCAGCCGGTCGTTCAGCCCGGGCGGGCCGGGCGGCGCGGTGTCGGACTGCGCGGTGTCGGACTGTGCGGCGGCGGGCCGCGCGCCGTCGGTCACGTCCGCGGGGACGATCGGGACCCCGCCGGTTCCGGCCGGCGAGTTCGCGGGGATGGCCGAGGTGGTCATCGGGCAACCTCGAGATTGTAGGTGGCCTGGTACAGCTGGACGGGAACGGTCTCGTCGGGGATGCCGGCCGCGTCGAGCACCTGCCCGAACCGGATGGCTTCCTCGTCGAACAGCATCCCGATGCGGCTGCGCAGGTCGGCGCGGGCCTTGGCGCCCATGCCGCGCAGCGACTCGGCGCCGAACAGGGCCTTGAGGAGCCGCTGCGGGACGGCGCTGCTGCCGCCCTCGACGGCCACGTCGGACGTGCCGTATCCGAGCAGGCCGATCATCAGGACGACCGACACGGCCTCGGTGTCGAACGAGATGAGCTTGGCGACCGAGCGCTTGGTGACGCCCTCGGTGCGGACCAGTTCCTGGACGTGGTCCTGCCAGGAGCTGACGGCGCGGCCGACCCGGCGGGACAGCTCGGGCGAGACGTGCGCGAGGTCGGCGCCGGCCCCGGCGAGGACCTGGCGTCCCGACGGATGGTCGCGCCAGCGGGAGATCACCTGTTCGGCGCCGTGCTCGGCGGACGCCATGATCAGCGATTCGAGGCTGGAGCGCAGCGCCGCCTTGAGGGCGCGGACGCGGGAGGGGCCGCGGCGGTTGCGGCGCCCGGAGCGTCCGCGGCGTCCCCGCGGGACGTGCAGGGAGCGCAGCAGGTCCCCGGTGCCGGCGAACTCCTGCCAGCGGGCCAGCACCTCCCCGCGCAGCAGCGACCCGTTGCGGGTGGCCTCGTCGAGCTCGGCGAGCGCCGTGCCGTAGCCGGCCTCGACCTCCCGGGCCAGCTCGGTGCGCTGCTCGACCTGCGCCTCGACGTGCCGGGCGATCTCGGGGACGCGGGTGCGGAAGCTGTCCAGGACGGCGGCGAGGGTGTCGCTGATGACGATCTCGCGGTCCTCGGTGTCCTCGGCGACTCCGGTCAGCCACTCGCGCAGGTCGGCGACGGTCTCCTCGGGGAGGCGGCTGTCCTCGATGCGGGTCTCGGGGATGACGAAGCGGGGCGCGTCGCCGACCTCGTGCTGCTCCAGCATCTCGCCGAAGTGCTCGACGACCTCGGCGGTCTGCGGCCCGGCGTTCTGCGGGACGCGGGACAGCACGACGCCGATGGTGGCGCCGTTCTCCTTGGCGCGCTGGAGCATCTGCCACACCTGGGCGTCGGCATAGCGGGCGGCGGTGGTGACGCAGAGCCACAGGTCCGCCGCGGCCATCAGCTTGGTGGCGAACTCGTAGTGGTCTTCGAAGACGGAGTCGAAGTCGGGGCTGTCGAGCAGGGCGAGCCCGGGCGGGAGGACGTCGCTGGCGATGACGACGAGCTGGTCGCCGGCGATGGCGTCGGGCGCCGGGCCGCGGACCCGTCCCATGCCGGGCAGCAGCGGCCCCTCCATGAACCAGTCGACGTGGTCGGGATGGCAGACCAGGATGGGGCTGCTGGTGGTGGGCCGCAGCACGCCGGTGGCGCTCACGCGGGCGCCGACGAGGGTGTTGACGAGCGTGGACTTGCCCGCCCCGGTGGACCCGCCGAGCACGACGAGCATCGGCTTGCCGGCGGCCTGGATGCGCGGGAGGACGTAGTCCTCGAGCTGGGCGCGCAGCTCGTCGCGGGCCTCGCGGGCCTCCTCGACGCCGGGGAGGTCCAGCAGGAACTCGAACGCCCCGAGCTGCTCGCGCAGGGTGGTCAGCGCCCTGATCAGCTCGCCCTGGCGGACCGTCCAGGCAGCGGGACGCAGGGCACGGCGGCGGCCGCGCTTCGGCCTGCTCTTCCCGCCGCCCGTGCCGGCGGCGGCGCCCGCGTCGTCCGCACCCTCTGCGCCGCCCCCACCGCGCGAGGGAACGCCGGTTCCGGCGGCGGTCTCCCGCCCGGCCCCGGCGTCCTTCCCGAAGGGTTCCCGCTCCGGCCCGCCCTTGTCCTGCGCCTCGTCCCCGTCGCGCGCGTCCCGCCCGGGCGCTCGCTCGTCGGGCGCGGCGTCCTGCACGGGGGCCGCGGAGTCCTCGGCTCCGCCTCCCGGGCCGAGGCCGGCCTGTTCGTCGTGGACAGCGCTTCGCTCTGCCGGGGGTGTCACGGATCCCGTCCCATGTCGGCTCGAATCATGTCGATCTCTCGTGCCACGTTGACCACGTCGCCCACGACCACGATCGCCGGGGGCCGGATGTCACCGGCGGCCATCGCGTCGGCCACCGTGCCCAGCGTCGCCGTCAGCGACCGTTGGCCGGGGAGGGTGCCATCCTGGATCACGGCGACCGGCGTGCCGGACGACCGACCATAGCGCATGAGGGCCGCCGCGATGAGCCCCATGCGCTCCACCGCCATGAGCAGAACGATCGTGCCCCGCCCCCGTCCCAGGGCCTCCCAGTCGACGGTCGAGTCGGGGTGGCCGGGAGGGACGTGCGCGGAGACCACGTGGAACTCCTGCGCCACGCCCCGGTGGGTGACCGGGATGCCCGCGGCGGACGGGACGGCGACCGCGCTGGTGATGCCGGGGACCACGGTGACCGGGACGCCGTGCCGCGCGCAGTGCAGCGCCTCCTCGCCGCCGCGTCCGAACACGAACGGGTCCCCGCCCTTCAGCCGGACGACGAACCTGCCGGCGCGGGCGTGCTCCACCATGAGGGCGTTGATGCGGTCCTGCACGACGGTCCGCCCGTAGGGGATCTTGGCGGCGTCGATCACCTCGACGTCGGCGGGCAGCTCGTCCAGCAGCCCGCCGGGGGCCAGCCGGTCGGCGATGACGACGTCGGCCATGGCGAGGAGCTGGCGCCCGCGCACCGTGATCAGCCCGGGGTCGCCGGGGCCGCCGCCGACGAGGGCGACTCCGGTGGGCTTGCGCCGCGAGTGCCGCGACTCGAGCCCGCCGTCGCGCAGCCCCTCGACCACGGCGTCGCGGATGCCGGCGGCCCGGCGGGGATCGCCGCCGAGCAGGACGCCAACGGTCGCGTCGCCCGCGTGGCCGCTCGCCGGCGTCCAGGCCGGCGAGGACTCGGCGTCGTCGGCCCGCACGGACCAGATCCGCGCGGCGTCCGCCTCCGCCACCACGTCTCCGTTGACCTTGGCGTCGTCGGTGACGGCCTGGACGAGCCACGCCCCGGCGCAGTCGCCGCGCCGGTAGCGCCTCCGGTGCCAGGTGATCTTCCCCTGCTCGGCGAGTCCCTCCAGGGACGGGGTGACCTCCGGTGAGACCAGCACCACCGAGGCGCCGGCCTCCAGGAGAGCGGGCACGCGGCGCTGGGCGACCCGTCCCCCGCCGACGACGAGGACGCGTCGCCCGCCGAGTCGCAGGCCAAGCAGGTACGGGGGCACGTGGTGGTTCTCTCGATCGGGTGCTTCGGTTGCGTGCGGACGGTCACATGGGGGCGGTTGCGGGCGGCGTGCGGACACCGGTGTCGGACACGTGTTCTCGGTGAACCAAGGTACTCGGCTTCACGAGTGCGTGCAGAGGGCCTGCGCCCAGTCGATAGCCGAGCGTGACTCATTCCATGATCGTTCGGTGACGGGGTCCGGCGTCCTTGCCGCTCACGCCCGCGGCGTCGAACGTGGCGACTTCGTGCAGCACCCGGACCGCCCCCTGGACCAGCGGCAACGCCAGCAGCGCACCGGTCCCCTCCCCCAGCCGCAGCTCCAGGTCGACGAGGGGCCGCAGGCCGAGCGCCTCGATGGCGGCGGCGTGGCCGGGCTCGGCCGAGCGGTGCCCGGCGACGCAGGCGCCGACGGCCCGCGGGCACAGCGCGGCGGCGGCGAGCGCGGCCGCCCCGGCGATCACCCCGTCCAGGACGACGGGCACGCGCAGCGACGCGGCGCCGAGGACGAACCCGGCGATCGCGGCGTGCTCCAGCCCGCCGACCGCGGCGAGGACGCCGAGCGGGTCCGCGTCGCCCTCGGCGGGCAGGCCGTGCAGGTCCAGGGCCGTCCGGACCACGTCAATCTTGCGGGCGTGGGTGGCGTCGTCGATGCCGGTGCCCCGTCCGGTGACCCGGTCGGGCGGCAGGCCGGTGAACGCGGCGATCAGCGCGGCGGACGCGGTGGTGTTGGCGATGCCCATGTCCCCGGTGATCAGGCACCGGGCGCCCTCGCCGGTGACCAGGGCGCGGGCGGTCTCGATGCCGGCGGTCACGGCGCTGCGGGCCTCGTCGCGCGTCATGGCGGGGCCGAGCGTCATGTCGGCGGTGCCGCGTGCGATCTTGCGGCGGATCAGCCCGGGGGCGGGGTCGAGGTCGGCGGCGACGCCGACGTCCACGACGGTGACCCGGGCGCCCACCTGGCCGGCGAACGCGTTGACGACGGCGCCGCCGGCCAGGAAGTTGGCCACCATCTGCGCGGTCACCTCCTGCGGCCAGGGCGTGACGCCCTGCGCGTGGACGCCGTGGTCGGCGGCGAAGACGGCGACGGCGGCGGGTTCGGGCAGCGGCGGCGGGCACCGGCCGGCCAGCCCGGCGAGCTGGATCGACACCTCCTCCAGGACGCCGAGGGAGCCGGGCGGCTTGGTGAGCCGGGCCTGGTGGTCGCGGGCGTCCCGCATGGCGGCCTCGTCCGGCGGGGCGATGGAGGCGATGGTCTGCTCGATGAGATCCACGGTCTTCTCTCTCCAGGGGGTTGGCCGTATCAGATGCCGCGTTCTGTATCAGATGCCGAGTTCGCCGAGTACGTCCAGCAACGCGTCGTTGGACGACCGGTCGCGCACGGCGACGCGCAGCCAGTCGGGGCCGAGGCCTGGGAACGTGTCACCGCGCCTGACGGCGTAACCGCGTTGCCTGAGCAATGCCCTGAGGCCGAGCGCGTCCGGCACGTTCAGGCAGAGGAAGGAGGCCCGCGCCTCGGGGACGACGTAAAGTCCGCGTGAGCTCAGTTCCGCGGCCAGGCGGTCGCGTTCGGCGGAGAGTTCGACGGCCCATGCCTCCGCCTCTGCGACCGCCTCCGGTGCGCAGCACGCCTCGATGGCGACGAGCGCGGGCGTTGACACGGCCCACAGCGGCTGTGCTTCTGCGAGCCGCTCGACCAGATGGGGGTCGGCCAAGACGTACCCTGCACGCAGCCCGGCGAGGCCCCATGTCTTGGTCAGGGAACGGATGACGACGACCCCGGGGGGCAGCCGGCCGGCAAGGCTTTCCGGTTCGCCGGGAACGCAGTCCATGAACGCCTCGTCGACCACGACCGTCCTTCCGGGCCGGGCGAGCGCGGCGACGGCGTCGGCGGGATGCAGCACCGAGGTCGGGTTGGTCGGGTTGCCGATCACGACGAGGTCGGCGTCGGACGGTACGGCCGCCGGGTCGAAGGTGAAGTCCTTGGCGAGGATCACCCGTTCGACGGTGTGCCCGGCGGCGCGCAGCGCGGCCTCCGGCTCGGTGAACTGGGGGTGCACGACGACGGCTCGGCGCGGCGTGAGGACTCGCGCCAGCAGGACGAACGCCTCGGCGGCGCCCGCGGTGAGCAGCACCTCCCCGGGGGACCGGCCGTGGCGGCGCGCGACCGCCCGGCGCGCCGGGCCGGGGTCCGGGTAGGCGGCGAGGTCGGCGACCGACGCGCGGATCCGGTCGGCCAGCCAGCGCGGGGGCGTGCCCGTCCGGACGTTCACGGCGAAGTCGGCGAGCCCGGCGCCGACCTCCGCGTCGCCGTGGTGACGCAGGTCGACGTCGCCGGGGGTGCCCGAGATCATCGGACCTCGAGCGGACGGAGATGACGGACGTCCAACTACGCCTCCTGTTTCGCTTCCGGGTCGGACCGGACACCAGGGTTTCATGGCTTATAGGGCAGTACGCCCCTGAGTGGGGTCTTCGGCCTCCCAGAGGAATTCACAGAGAAGCGACGGTCTCGATCGGGCGGGCCTGCCGGGCCCGCCTGCGTCCGGGCATCTCGGGATCCCGGTCGCCCCACACGACGATCACCGAGTCGCCGGGCGGCTCGGACGCGTCGGACGGACCGAGCGGCGTCGCGTCGAGCCGGACGGCTCCGGTGGTGAACCCCTGTCCCTCCAGCACGTCCAGCGTCGCGCGGACCTCGTCTCTCGCGGGGGTGGCCACGAGCCGGGAGGGCGCGAACTCGGCGCAGGCGCTCACGGCCTCCGGAAGGTCCCGCCCGGTGAACCCGGGGCCGACGAACACGGCGTCGGGTCTTGGCAGGTAGGCGGCGGCGGGCCGTACGTCCCCGTACGACATGGCGGCCTTGACGCCGTGCAGGCGGATGCCCTCCTTGATGCGCTCGCACGTCGCGTTGTCGCGTGCGACGGCGACCACGGCCGCGCCGAACCGGGCGCATTCGATGGCGACGGAGCCGTCACCCGACTCCACGTCCCACACCATGTCGCCGATCCTCGGGCCCAGCTTGGCCAGGACGAAGGCCCTGACCGCGGGGGGCAGACCCGGTCCCTCTCCGAAGGCGTCGGCGGGCAGAGCCCACCCGGCGGGCTGTCGGACGGGCCCTGACACCCAGGTCGGCTCCCCCAAGGCGTGACGGTTGTCCAGGACCAGCACGACCTGCGGATCGTTCCATGGACGCGTGGTCGCCTCGGCGGGACGGACGTAGACGACGCGTTCCGTCGGCCCGCCCAGGTCCTCGCACACCACGAAGGATCGCGGGGTCACGGGGAACAGTGCGCGCGCCAGCTCCGCTGGGCCTGCGCCCGGTCCGGTCAGCACCGCCACCTTGGGATGGGCTCGGCACGCGTTGACGGCCTGCCGGAGGTGTCCGTCGCGGGCCGAGACGATGAGCGCGTCGTCCCAGGGAAGTCCCGCGTGGGCGAAGGCACGCGTCACCAGAGGCGTGGCAGGAAGAGTCTCGGGCGCATGGCCTTGTTCCAACAGTTCCCGGAGGACGCCGTAATGCCCTGGGTCGCCGTCCACTACAAGGACAACGTCCTGGTCCGCAACGTCGACACCCCGCAGAGCGTCGGCGACATCCGTTGCGGCGACCTTGCGCGCTCCGGGCGCCATAGGAAGGCCGTCCAGCAGACGGGCCTCTCCCACGACCAGCTCGGCGCTCTCCAACGCCACGCGGGCTGCCTCGCCGAGGGGGGACCCGTCGAGGCCGACGACGCTCAGCATCGCTTCACCACGATCAGCATCACTCCAAGTACGGTCAGCACCGTTCCAGCACGGTCAACGTCGCCCACCCCTTCCATGCCGCGTCACGCATGCCGTCCCCGTGCGCAGGCATTGACGAATCTGCTCGCGAACCAGGGCGTCGCGGCCCAGTGGAGGTGAAGGTAGGACGCCACACAGCCCCCCTGCACGAACCCCACGGGGCCGGAGGCGTCCCATTGCCAGGCGGGGGTGTCGCCGTGGACCGGCTCGGTGATCGTGCTGTGGAACTCGTGCCCGCGGACGCGTTCACCCGCGCGGGCGACGACCGAGTCGGACACCGCCACCGCAGCGCGATATCCCAGAGTCAGACGCGAGGACATGACGCCCCGGACACCGTCCAGGACGCCGCTCATCGGCGCACCGTCCAGCTCTTGCGCGAGATAGAGGAGTCCCGCGCACTCGGCGTACACGGGCTTGGACGTCTTACCGAAGGCCGCCAAGGCGTTGCGCAACGGCTCGTTGGCCGAAAGCTCCGCCGCGTGCATCTCCGGAAACCCGCCGCCGATGACGACTCCCCGCGTCCCTTCAGGGAGTTCCTCGTCCCGTAGGGGGTCGAAGCGGACGACTTCTGCGCCCGCCGCGGTGAGCAGCTCGTCGTTCTCGGGGTAGCCGAAGGTGAACGCCGGTCCCCCGGCGACCGCCACGCGCGGGCGCCGCCCGGCGTTCTCTCGCCCCGCACCCTCGCGCTCTCGCTCCGCACCCTCGCGCCCCGCGGTCTCCGCGACGGCTTCGGCGGGGTTCCATGGCTCGGCGTCCAGCGGGGAGGCGGAGCGGGCGAGGGCGAGCAGCGCGTCGAGGTCGCAGGACGCGGCGATGAGGTCGCCCAGCCGCCGCACGCCGTCCACCGCCTCCGCGCGCCGTTCCGCGGCGGGGACGAGGCCGAGGTGACGCGACGGGACCTTCGCCTCGTCGTGTTCGCCGAGGGCGCCGAGCACCGGAAGACCCAGGTCGGCGAGGGCGTCGCGGCAGAGGCGTTCGTGGCCGGCGGAGCCGAGCCGGTTGAGGATCACACCGCCGATCCTGACGGTCCCGAACGACCGGAAACCGTGGACGAGGGCGGCGACCGACCGTCCCGCGGCGGCCGAGGCGTCCACCACGAGGACGACCGGGGCGTTCAGGAGGGTCGCGACGTGGGCGGTGGAGGCGTAGTCCCCGCCGCCGGCCGCGTCGGAGGCCCCCAGCCCCGCAGCGCCGTCGTACAGGCCCATGACACCTTCGACGACGGCGATGTCCGCCCCTTCGGCGCCGTGCAGGAAGAGCGGGACGACGAGGTCCTCGGGCGTCAGCCACGGGTCCAGGTTCCGTCCGGGACGTCCGGTGGCGAGGGCGTGGTAGCCGGGGTCGATGTAGTCGGGGCCGACCTTGTGGGGGGAGACGGTGAGTCCGCGACGGGCGAATGCGGCCATCAGGCCCGTCGCCACGGTCGTCTTGCCGCTCCCCGTGGAGGGGGCCGCCACCACGAGCCGAGGGACCGTCCGCACGTCTGCCGAGCATAGGCCGTCGGCCGGGTGCAGGACGTTCGCGGGGGGCGCGGGACCGGGGCCCGCGCCCGGTCAGCCGAGGACGGGGGCGGTCGCTCCGGGCACGGTGAACCAGACGGCCTTGCCGCGGACGGCGGGTCCGAGCCGCGATTGGGTGCGCCGGGTGCCCCATCGTCCCCCGGACAGTTCGGAGACGATGCCGAGCCCTCGGCCGCAGTCGCCGGACGTCCACGAGTAGCGCGGGAGCACGGATTCGGCGAGCCCGTCGAAGACGGCGCATCTCAGTTCGCCGGTGTCGTCGGCGACGTAGAGCCACAGTTCGTGGGGGCCGTGGTCGCCGGCGTGCTGGTGCGCGTTGGTCGCGAGTTCGCTCACCATGAGCTGCGCGTCGGCGATGACGTCGCCGCACACGCCCAGTGAGGCGAGAGCGTCGCGCAGGACGGTGCGGGCGTGGCCGGCGCATCCGGGGCCGCCGGGGAGGGCCCAGACCCAGCCGGGCATGGGACGCGCCGGGGCGTCCCCGTCGGCGCCGGCGTCCGTGCCGGCTCCGTGCTCGGTGGCCGTGTCGGGCTCTAAGGCCGTCGCGCCGACGCTCGCGTCGGCCCGTCTGTCGGTGTCGGTCTGCGCCGTGAGATGGGCTGGTGTGGTCTTCACGGGTTCCTCCCGCGGTCGACGTCCCGGGCGAGCGGTGAACCCGGCCGTCACTCAGCGTTCATGGACGGTCACGGTGCACAGCGTGACGTGAGATTCTCACAACCGCAAGCGTCTTCACACATTTGCTTCACCCTTTCTGCCGGGTTCGCCAATCGCATTGTGGCGGGCGCCGAGAGCGGTAAGACTCCACTGCCATGACCTACCGCCCCACCGTTCGTGGCCGCCGCCTGGCTCGGGAGCTCCGCAAACTCCGCGAGGAGCAGGGCCTGACCCTGCAGGAGGTGGCGGACCGGCTGGACTGGTCGCGCGCCACCGTCTCACGTCTGGAGACCAGTCAGACCCGGCCGAAGCCCGGCGACATCGCCGACATGCTCGACCTGTACGGCGTGCCGAGCCCGGATCGCGACGCGCTCATCACCCTCGCCCGCCAGGCCGGCCAGCGCGGCTGGTGGACGGCCTACCAGGACGTCTTCGCCGGGAGCTACGTCGCCCTCGAGGACGAGGCGTCCCACATCCGGACGTGGGATCCCCAGCTCATCCACGGGCTGCTGCAGACCGAGGACTACGCCCGCGCCGTGATCACGGCGGGCCGGCTGCTGCCCAACAAGGAGGACATCGAGCGCCGCATCGCCGCCCGCAAGATCCGTCAGTCGCTGCTGGACCGGCCGGACGCGCCGAAGTTGCACGTCGTGTTCGACGAGGCGGTGCTGCACCGTCCGATCGGCGGCCCGAAGGTGATGCGCGAACAGCTCGAAGCCCTCGTCACCGCCGCGGAAACCCGCCCAACCGTGTCAATTCAGGTACTTCCGTTTACAGCAGCGGAGCATGCGGGCCTAGACGGACGATTCACCATATTGTCGTATCCAGACCCCGCAGACCCAGATATCGCCTACGTAGAGGGCACCATGGGCGACGTTTACCTCGAGAGCGCCGAGGCAATAGCAAAACATAGGGATCGCTTCCAACGAATCGAGGAGGCGGCCCTGTCCCCTGAGGAATCCGCGCACCTCATCCTCGAGGCAGCAAGGAGCAGCACGTGACCAACCTGCAGCGCGAACTCACCGGTGCCCCCTGGCGCACGTCCTCCCACAGCGGAAGCGGCGACCAGTGCGTCGAGGTGGCGCCACTGTCCAGCGGTCTTCGCGCGGTGCGCGACTCCAAGGACCCCTCCGGGCCGGCGCTCGTGCTCACGCCGTCCGCCTGGCGGGATCTGGTGAGCTCACTCAAGGAGGAGTAGCGGCGACCGATCCGGGGCCGCGGCGGGCGCGCCGCGGCCCCGACGCTTCCCAACAAACTAGAACCCGTTCTAATATGCGGTGACGTTCGTCGACCGGAGGGTGAAACGTGACCGCGGAACTCAAGCTCGGGATCAACGTCGGCTACTGGCAGCGCGACGTCGACGACCAGACCGAGACGGTGCTGGCCGCCGAGCGATGCGGTTACGACGCGGTGTTCACCGCCGAGGCGTACGGGTCGGACGCCTTCACCCCGCTGACCTGGTACGCCGCCCGCACCTCCCGGATCAAGCTCGGAACCGCCGTCGTCCAGATCTCCGCGCGCACCCCCGTGGCGACCGCGATGCACGCGCTGACGCTTGACGCGCTGTCCGGCGGACGGCTCATCCTCGGCCTCGGCGCGTCCGGCCCGCAGGTCGTCGAGGGCTGGTACGGGCAGCCGTTCCCGAAGCCGCTCGCCCGCACCCGCGAGTACGTCGACATCCTCCGGCAGGTGTGGCGCCGCGAGGCCCCGGTCACCAGCGAGGGCCCGCACTACCCGCTGCCGTACCCGGGCGGCACGGGGCTCGGCAAGCCGCTGAAGTCGATCGTGCATCCCGTCCGCCCGGACATCCCCGTCTACCTGGGCGCCGAGGGGCCGAAGAACGTCGCGCTGTCGACCGAGATCGCACAGGGCTGGCTCCCCCTGTTCGTCGACCCGCAGAAGATCGACACGGTGTTCGGCGCGTCCCTGGCGAACCGTCCGGACGACTTCGAGATCACCGCCACCGTCACCACGATCGTCACCGACGACCTGGCGTCCGCCCTGGAGTTCGCGAAGATCCCGCTCGCGTTCTACATCGGCGGGATGGGCGCCCGGAACCGCAACTTCCACCTCGACCTCATCGGCCGGCTCGGCTACGCCGAGGAGGCGGCGCGCGTGCAGGAGCTCTTCCTCGACGGCCGCCGCGACGAGGCGGTCAAGGCGGTGCCGGACGAGCTCGCCGACTCCATCTCCCTCCTCGGCCCCCTCGGGCGGATCCGCGAGCGGCTTCAGCTCTGGCGCGACAGCCCCGTCACCACCCTCCTCATCGCGGGCGTGCGGGACGAGCCCACTCTGCGGGCGATCAGGGAACTGGTCGACTCCTGAGGCCACCGTTCCCGAGCGTTGAGACCCGCCCTCCGGGGCGCGCACCGGAACCAGACGAGACGAACCCCACACGATCACGCGGAATGGGGGCGGGTCACAGGGTGCTGCACGGAACAGAACCCTGTGACACGCAGTCTGGAGATGAGGACACACGATGTCCGCGCAGCAAGACGCCGCGCAACAAGACGCCGCCCGCCTCCTCGTCAGGACGCTCGAAGCCGAGGGGGTCGAGTACGTCTTCGGCATTCCCGGTGAGGAGAACATCCACTTCGTCCACGCGCTGAACGACTCCTCGATCCGCTACGTGCTCGTCCGTCACGAGCAGGGCGCCGCGTTCATGGCGGAGATCTACGGCCGCCTGACCGGCAGGGCGGGCGTGGCGTCGGCGACGCTCGGCCCCGGCGCGATCAACCTGCAGCTCGGCGTGGCGGACGCCACCACCAACAGCACGCCCGTCGTCGCGATCTCGGCGCAGGCGGGCCTCAACCGCGTCTACAAGGAGTCGCACCAGGTCGTCGACCTGGTCTCGCTGTTCCGCCCGATCACCAAGTGGTCCGAGCAGGCCCCGACCGCCGAGGCCCTGCCGGAGATGGTGCGCAAGGCGTTCAAGACGGCCCAGACCGAACGGCCCGGCGCGGTCTACCTGGCGATCCCGGAGGACGTGGAGACCGCGACGGTCCCCGCCGAACTGGGGCCGCTGCCGGTCAACGTCGTCCGTCCCCAGGAGCCGTCGCCGGCGCAGATCGCCCGCGCCGCGGACGTCCTCGCGGTCGCGCGGCGTCCGATCGTCCTCGCCGGGCACGGCGCGACCCGCGCCGGCGCGAGCGAGGCGCTCCGGCACTTCTCCGAACATCTCGGCCTGCCGGTCGCGACGACCTTCAACGGCAAGGGCGTCTTCCCCGACGACCACCGCAACGCCCTCGGCGCGGTCGGGTTCATGCGGCACGACTACGTCAACTTCGGGTTCGACGAGGCCGACGTCCTCATCGCGGTGGGCTACGAACCCCAGGAGTTCGACCCCGCGAAGATCAACCCGAACGCGGACAAGAAGATCATCCACGTCCACCAGTTCCCCGCCGAGGTCGACGACCACTACCCGGTCGAGGTCGGCATCCAGGGTGACATCTCCCGGTCTCTGTACGCCCTCGGCGAGGCCGTCCACCGCCGCTTCGACGTCAACGGAACCGGCAGGAAGATCCGCCGGATGCTTCAGGAGGAGCTCGCCGAGGGCGCGAACGAGGACGGGTACCCGCTCTCACCGCGCCGCATCGTCGCCGACATCCGCGCCGCCATGGGCCGCGACGACATCGTCCTCGCCGACACCGGCGCGGTGAAGATGTGGATGGCGCGCATGTACCCGACCTACGAGCCCAACACGCTGATCGTCTCCAACGGCCTGTCGTCGATGGGCTTCTCCGTGCCGGGCGCCATCGCCGCCAAGCTCGCCCATCCCGACCGCAAGGTCCTCGCCGCGACCGGGGACGGCGCGTTCATGATGAACTCCCAGGAGCTGGAGACCGCCGTCCGGGAGAACATCCCGATCACCGTTCTGATCTGGGACGACTCCGCCTACGGGCTGATCGAGTGGAAGATGGACCTCGACCTCGGCCAAAGCTCCAACATCAAGTTCGGCAACCCGGACTTCGTCCGGTACGCGGAGAGCTTCGGAGCGCGCGGCTACCGCGTCGAGTCCGCCGGCGAGCTTCTTCCCACCCTCCGCAAGGCCCTGGCCGACGACGCGGTCTCGGTCATCACCGTCCCCGTCGACTACTCCCACAACCTGGAGCTGACCGACAAGCTCGGCGACCTGACCGATCCCTTCTGAACCCCCTCCCGGCATGATCGGGAGTCGCCTGGGCAGCGCGCGTCCGGGCGGGGCGCGGCGGCGATTGCCGGACGGGTGCCGGGGTAGTGCCGCTGGGTGACGTCCGGCAGAGGATTCGACGCGGTCCCGCCTGCGTTGCGCGACGCCGCGGCGGTCGCGGCGTGCTTCCTGGTCGTCGTGGCGGCCGTCTGGGTGCTCGTCCACCTGTTCATGAAGGTCGCCTCGCTGGTCATGGCGGTGATCTCCGCGCTGCTGCTCACCGCGCTGGTGTCGCCGGTCGCGCAGCGGGTGCGGCGGCTGCGGGCGCCCGCCTGGGTCGCGGCGCTGTGCGGTCTGCTCACCGTGATCGTCGCCGCCGGCGGATCGGTCGCGCTCGTCGGCAACCAGGTCGCCGCCGAGTGGGACGAGCTGCGCCGCAGCCTGACCCATGGCATGACGCGGGCCAAGGACCAGATCGTCTCCGCGCTGCCGATCACCGACCGGCAGCTCGACGGCGTGATCGACGAGATGCTCGGCGCGCTCCAGCGCGGATCGCCCGACCCGGTGGCCGGCGCGGGCATGGCGACCCGTGTGATCGCCGCGGTGCTGCTCGCCCTCTTCCTGCTGTTCTTCATGCTCAAGGACGGCCGGAGGATGTGGGAGTGGGTGCTGCACCTGGTGCCCGAGCGGCGCCGCGGACGGGTCGACGACGCGGCGCGGGCGGGATGGCGGGCGCTCGGGCAGTACGTGCACGGCATCATCCTGGTCGCCCTGGTGGACGCCGTCGGCATCGGGCTCGCCCTCGTGCTGATCGGGGTCCCGTTCGCGGTGCCGCTGGCGCTGCTGACGTTCGTCGCCGCGTTCGTCCCGATCATCGGGGCGGTCGTCGCGGGCGCCGCCGCCGTCCTCATCGCGTTCGTCAGCGGCGGGCTGACCGACGCGCTGCTCGTGCTCGCCGCCGTCCTCGCCGTCCAGCAGGCCGAGAGCCACCTGCTGCAGCCCCTGATCATGGGCCGGACGCTGCACCTGCATCCGGTGGTGGTGATCGTCTCCGTGGCCGCCGGAACGCTCGCGGCGGGCATCGCGGGGGCCGTCGTGGCGGTCCCGCTCGTCGCGGTCGTCTACCGGATCGCACGCGTGCTCGCCGAGGAGGCCGCCGCGCCGGAGGGCGACGGGCCCTGAGACGCCCGCGACGCCACCGCCGGGCTCGTCACACGCGGCAGATGATCTCGCCGTGGGTCACCGAGAACCAGCCGTCGTCCGCGGCGGCCCACGCCTCCCAGCCGTCGCGGACGCGTTCCAGCTCCTCGCGGGTGGCGTGCCCGGCCTCGACCGCGCGGTCGGCGACCGCCGAGGCGACCATGCGCCCGCCCCAGGACTCGCTCCACCACGCGCGGTCCTCCGGGGTGGAGAAGCACCAGGTCGAGGACGAGGCGGTGACGTCGGTGAACCCGGCGGCGCGAGCCCAGGCGACCAGGCGGCGCCCGGCGTCGGGCTCGCCGCCGTTGCCGCGGGCGACCGCGCAGTAGATCGGCAGCCAGGCGTCCATGCCGGGCGGCTCGGGGTACCAGATCATGGCGCCGAAGTCGGCGTCCCGCGCGGCGACCAGACCGCCGGGACGCGTCACCCGGCGCATCTCGCGGAGGGCGCCCACGGGGTCGGCGACGTGCTGGAGGACCTGGTGGGCGTGGACGACGTCGAAGGTGTCGTCGTCGAAGTCCAAGGCGTGGACGTCGGCGACCGCGAACTCGACGTTGCGCATGCCGGCGGTGTTCCGCCGGGCCTCGTCCAGGACCGCCTCGGCGGTGTCGACGCCCACGACGCGGCCCGGGGCGACGCGTTCGGCGAGACCGGCGGTGATGGTGCCCGGCCCGCACCCCACGTCCAGCAGCGAGAGCCCGGGGCGCAGGTGCCCCGCCAGGTAGGCGGCGGAATTGTCGACCGTGCGCCACCGGTGGGCCTTCAGCACGTTCGGGTGGTGGCCGTGGGTGTAGGCCGGGGCCATCGTGATCACCTCCGGGCGAAGGAAATCCGGGCAAGAGAAAGGGACCGGGTCGCCCCGGTCCCTTTTTCGCATCGTTCCTCAGGCCGCCGTCGTTCCTCAGGCCGCTGCGGCGACGTGGGCGGGCTCGGGCCGGATGGACCGGGCCGGCCGCATCGGCAGTGCCTCGACCGTGGCCGGCGCAGGCGAGGCCTCGTCGTAGGCGTTCAGCGTCGCGTGAAGATCGGTGAGCCACGGTTCCACGACGGTCCGTTCTGCGGGCCCGTCGAGCCGCGGGTGGGAGAGATGGAACGTGTCGGTCGCTTCGCTCACTGCCAACACCCCTTCCAGAGCCCGGTGGGACCCGCGCCGGTGCGGAAGCCACCGAGGGTCACATACCCCTTAATACGTCTTTACAAGCCGCTCGGTTCGACTTCTGTTCCCGGCCGCCCCTCGAATCACAAGGTCAACACTAGGGAAGACCTCTGACATTCTCGAACGTCTTTTCGAGCGGCACGGCCGCGCCGTCGCCCCTGTGAGCGCGGGAAAACGCCGTGGGGTAGGGCATTCCGGCGGATCGGCCCTACGCTGATCCAGCGTGAGCGACAAGGCGTCGGGACTGGACCGCATCCACCGCGCGAGCGGTTGCCTCGTGCGCATCTCGTACGGCGGGTTCGCGCTCCTGTACCTGCTGGGGTGCACCTACTCGGTCTACCGCGACCCGCCCTCCCTGTGGGGCGTCGTCGTCGCCGCGCTGACGAACATCGCGGTGATCTCCGCGCGCCGCTTCACCGTGCTGACGATCGCCGCCGGGACGTCGTCGCTCGTCACCAGCGTCTACCTGGCGGTGAGGACCGAGCTCGGGGCGGAGGTCTCGCCCGACTTCTTCGCGGGCGTGCTGGCCGAGATCGGCGGGCTGCTCATCCTGATCACGCGGACGGCCTGGCAGGAGAAGCGGCCGCAGGTCGTCCCGATGACCGTGCTGCTCTGCGCGGCGGTCGTCACCTGCCCGCTGCGCTGGTCGGTGATGGACGGGATCGGCTTCTCCGCGCCGAACGGCATCTTCGCCGCGTTCGCCCTGGGCATCGGGCTCTACCTGCGGGCACTGGAGGCGCGGCGGGCCCGGGCCCTGGCCGCCGCGCGGCGGGACGAACGGCTGGAGCTGGCGCGCGACCTGCACGACTTCGTCGCGCACCACGTGACGGGCATCGTCGTGCAGGCGCAGGCGGCGCGGTTCGCGGCCCAGTCGGGACCGGGGCAGTCGCCCGAACAGCTCGACCGGATGTTCGGCGCGATCGAGAAGGCCGGGACGGAGGCGCTGACGTCGATGCGCCGCATGGTCGGCCTGCTGCGCGACGCCCAGAACGCCGACGCGCAGGACGGGGACGCCCGTCCCGCCGCGGGCGGCGACGACGCGTCACCGACGCGCCCCGCCGGCGACCTCTCGCAGCTCCGCGAGCTGGTCGCCGGGTTCACCCACCCGCCCGCCGCGCTCACGCTCGCGCCGGACCTCGGGACGCTGCCGCCCGAGGTGGCGGCCTCGGCGCACCGCGTCGTGCAGGAGGCCCTGACCAACGTCCGCAAGCACGCCGCCGACGCCGAGTCCGTGCGGGTCTCAGTGGCCCGGGCGGACGGCGGGGTCGAGGTCGCGGTCCGCAACGACGGCGGCGGCCGCAGCCGGCGCCTGCCCTCCAGCGGGTTCGGCCTGACCGGGCTCGCCGAGCGGGTCGACGCGCTCGGCGGACGGCTGCACGCCGGTCCCCGCCCCGAGGGCGGCTGGGAGGTCGTCGCCCTCCTTCCCGCCGGGGACGCGAAGTCCTGATACTGACAGAATTCACCACACGGGAGCCGGGCCGGTGATCTGATGCGCCCGCTCCCGCGCACGCGGGACGGCAGACGCGGGAAGGGGCGGGGCACTGGCACCGGAAGCGCTGAACGGCCTCCCCACGGCGGTGTCGGTCCTGTGGGCGCTGTGCGCGGGAGGATGGGCGGTCGTGTTCGTCCGCCTGCGCGTCGGCACCCACGGCCCGGCCCGCGGCCCGGTCCTGTTCGCGCACACCGCCACGCCCGCGGGCGTCGTCATGCTGTTCTCGCTGATCGGCTTCGGGTTCCTGCACGCGACGATCGCGCTGGCCGCCGAGTGGTGGGCGCTGCTGCTGGTGACCGGTTTCCGTCCCGAAAGACTTCTGGCCACCGGGGGTCTCGGACGGTTCGCGGCCTGGATCGCCGTCACCGGCGCCGCCGCCCTCGCCACGACGCGATTCGTCTTTCACATCTGATCAGCGTCCGAGGAACCCGGCGGCGGACGCGAACTCGGGTGAGGCCGCACCAGTCAAAGCTACGTAGTATCCGATACAGCGAAGCGCAAACCCGGCGGAGGTGAACCATGCCGTGCGCGCTCTGCGGGGACATCATCCCGACCGGTGTCGCCCGGTGCCCCGCGTGCGGCGCCTGGACGCGGCGCCGCGACTTCCGCGCCGTCGGCGTGGCCGTCTTCATGCTGCTCGGCTTCGACGCGTTCATCTCCCTCGGGTCCGGGCTCAGCCTCCTGCGGTTCTCCGAGCCGCTCCGCAACGCCACGCACGGCACCTACGACCCCGTGGCCACCGCCAAGGCGATCGCGCCCTACACGGACCTGTTCCGGATCAGCGCGATCATGGCGTCCGTCACCGGCGTGCTGTACCTGACCTGGCTTTGGCGCGCCTACCGGCAGTCGCCCGGCCCGCACCGGTACCACCGGGCGTGGGTCCTGCTCGGCTGGTTCTGCCCGGTCGTCAACCTGTGGCTTCCCGCGCGGACGGTGTACGAGATCTGGGTGAACAGCGGCCGGTACCGGACGGCCGAGCGCCAGGCCGCCGGGCTCGTCGTCGCCGCCTGGTGGTCCTGCCTGCTGCTCGGCGTCCTGCTCGCCTACGCGTTCTCCCACGGAAGCGTCGACACGCTGGCCGACGCCCGTTTCGACGTCCACGTCGGCGTCGCGGCCGCCGCGTGCCAGGCCCTGGCCGCCACCCTCTGCATGGCCACCGTCTTCCAGATCACGCGGCTCCAGACCGCCCCGGAAGAGCTGGCCCGGGGCCGGGCCTGACCTGCCCGGGCCGCCGGCCCGCGCGAACGCCGGAAGGCGCGCACGTCAGCCCCACACCCGGGACAGCATCCAGCTGTCGGAGGCGACGTCGTGGCGCAGCTCGTAGACGCCGATCTCGCGGTCGGGCGTCGCCTCGACCCGCCAGAACTCCCGCTCACCGGTGGCCTCGCCGTCGGGATGCCGTTCCCGCCACCAGTCACGGGTCGTGACCCAGTGCTCCAGCACCCGGCGGACGCTGTAGAGCCGGCCACGCCAGACGAACCGGACGGGACGCCCATCGCTCATCCAGACGTCCACCGGGTCGCCGAACACGCGTGTCATCTGCCTCCCCCTCGCGCGCACCGCACGGGGGAAGAACATGCGGGCTTTCGAACAAACGTTCGCGAGCGAGTCTAGGGACTCCGCGCACGCGACGGCAAGGCGGGCCCGGGGCTCACCCCAGCAGGCGGGTCAGGCGGTCGGCCACGGCGGCGACCTCGGACACCCCGGCCATCCCGCCGCCCGGCCAGAGGTAGAACCAGCCGTCCCCCGCGAGGGTGGCGACGACCACGATCTGGCGCCGGGTACGCGGGCCCGTGACGCGCAACAGGGACTCTCCGGGACCGACGAGGCGCCAGGCCAGACCCCGCGCCTCCACCTCCCGCGCGAGGATCGCGAGATGACGCCGGCGCGCCTCGTCGATCTCCCGCCCGACTACAGACACATCAGCCGCCTCAGCAGGGTCCGGGTCGCCGTCGACCACCGCGGGCGATCATCCGGCGACGATTGGTGACCGTTCCCAGCATGACCCCGAACCGGCCGTCGTGCAGGAAGAATTCACAGAGTGGGACCGCCGTTCCGCGGTTCCGGAGAAATGGTCCGCGGCCGCGCGGCCGATGCGTTTCAAGCCGTGCGCCAATACCATGAAATTCCATTCGGACGGGGGGAATCTGGACACGCATAAACTGGGTGGCGCCCACGACCGGGTCTCGGTGAAAGGGCGTCCAGCGGACAGAAGGAGCGAGCCGATGAGCGCCGTCCCCGCCGGCGATCCGTCAGGCCGCGCGCACGGGCGTTCCCCCGCATCGCCGCGCGCACCGCGAACGTCCGGTCTCCGCGAGCGCAAGAAGCAGCAGACCAGGACGGCGCTCGTCGACGCCGCGCTGGACCTGTTCCTGTCGAAGGGATACGAGGCCACGACGATCGACGAGATCGTGGCGGCGGTGGACGTGTCGCAGCGGACGTTCTTCCGCTACTTCTCCACCAAGGAAGAGGTCGTCACCGACTTCCTCGCCGAGCACGACGCGGTCATGAGGGAGGCGCTCGCCGCGCGCCCGCCCGGGGAGCGGCCGTTCACCGCGCTGGTGGAGTCGCTGCGCGTGATGCTGCGCACGATCGCCGAGGGCGACCCGGCCGACGGCTCCCGGTTCCGCCGCGTCCGCCAGGTCATCGAGCGGACGCCGTCGCTGATGGCGGCGCAGATCGTGCGGCACGCGGAGACCGCGGACGCGCTGGCCGCCGAGATCGCCCGCCGTGAGGGCGTCGACCCCGCGAAGGACCTGCGGCCCCGGATCGTGGTCGCGTTCTTCCTCTCGGCGGTCAAGGTCGCACTGGAGGACTGCGCACGCCACGACATCTGGGACGCGGGCACCGTCGCGTCCCGCGTCGACGAGACCGTCACCCTGGTCGCCAAGACGATGCACGACTGGGTCTGACCGGGCCCTCCCCGAATCCGGCCGCCGGCGGATGGCAAGATCGTCCACAGTGGGACGATCGGACGCGGAATGCCCTCTGATCGCTCCGGGTTTCCCCATGCGACATCCGACCGGAGGGAGAGAACATGCGCGCGATCACCGTCTCCGAGAACGGCGGCCCCGAGGTCCTGGCGGCCGGGGAGCGTCCCGATCCGGAGCCGGGGCCCGGCGAGGTTCTGATCGACGTGGCGGCGGCGGGCGTCAACTTCATCGACGTGTACTACCGGACCGGCCTCTACCAGCAGGCCCTGCCCTACGTGCCCGGCGTCGAGGCGGCGGGCACGGTCGCCGCGGTGGGCGACGGGGTCACGGACTTCTCCGCCGGTGACCGTGTGGCGTGGGCCAACGTGCACGGCGCCTACGCGGAGCGGGCCGTCGTCCCGGCGAAGGACGTCGTCCCCGTCCCCGACGGCGTCTCGCTGGAGGACGCGGCGGCGTCACTGCTGCAGGGCATGACCGCGCACTATCTGACGCACTCGACGTACCGGATCCAGAAGGGCGACACCGTTCTCGTGCACGCGGCGGCCGGAGGGATGGGCCTGCTGCTCACCCAGACCGCCAAGGCGCTGGGCGCCCGGGTCATCGGCACGGCCTCCACTCCGGAGAAGGAGAAGCTCGCCAGGGAGGCCGGCGCCGACGTCACGATGGGGTACGACGGCTTCTCCGAGCGGGTCCGCGAGCTGACCGGCGGCGAGGGCGTGGCGGTCGTCTACGACGGCGTCGGGGCGCCCACGTTCGACGGGAGCCTGGCGTGCGTGCGCCGCCGCGGCGTGCTGGCGCTGTACGGGGCGGCGGGCGGGCCGGTGCCGCCGTTCGACCCGCAGCGCCTCAACAAGGCCGGGTCGGTGTACCTCACGCGCCCGTCGCTGGGCCACTTCGTCGCGACCCGCGAGGAGCTGCTGGAACGCGCCGCCGACGTCTACGGCTGGGTGAAGTCGGGCGAGGTGCGGATCCACGTCGGGCACCGTTACGCCCTCGCCGACGCGGCCGCCGCGCACGCCGACCTGGAGGCGAGGCGCAGCACGGGCAAGCTCCTGCTGCTTCCCTGACGGGTGCGCCGGGCACCGCCCCGCTCCCTTAGGGTGGTCCCGCAAGCATGATCAGCCGAGGAGCACGACCCCCCATGACGAAGACCGCCGTACCGCTGGAGCAGGACGAACCGCGTGTTCTCGGACCCTACCGCCTGCTCGGACGCCTGGGCCGCGGCGGCATGGGCACCGTCTACCTCGGCGCCGAACCGGACGGGCGCCGTGTCGCGGTCAAGGTGATCAACCGTGAGCTCGCGGGGGAGCCCGCGTTCCTCGAAAGGTTCCGCCGCGAGGTGACGGCGGCGCGGCGCGTCCACCGGTTCTGCACGGCCCCCGTCCTGGACGCCGAGCTCGACCAGGACCCTCCCTACATCGTCACCGAGTACATCGACGGGCCGACCCTGGAGAACGCCGTCAAGGACAAGGGGCCGCTGACCGGGTCCGACCTGGAGGGCCTCGCGGTCGGGGTCGCCACCGCGCTCACCGCGATCCACGGCGCGGGCATCGTCCACCGCGACCTCAAGCCCGCCAACGTCCTGCTGTCGTCCACCGGCCCCCGCGTCATCGACTTCGGCATCGCCCGCCCCCTCGACGGGACCGGCGGCCCCACCCGCACCGGCCAGTTCGTCGGGACGCCGTCGTACATCGCGCCGGAGGTGCTGCGGGGCGAGCCGGTGCAGCAGGCGTCCGACGTGTTCTCCTGGGGCTGCGTCGTCGCCTACGCGGGCATGGGACGTCCCCCGTTCCAGGCCGGGACGGTCGCCGAGACGTTCCGCCTCATCACCACCGCCGAACCGGACCTGAGCGGCCTCGACCCGCGGCTGCGCGACATCGTCGCCGCCGCGCTCGACAAGGATCCGCGCAAGCGTCCGACGGCGCAGGGCCTCCTCGCCCGCCTCGTCGGCCAGGAGAAGGCCGACCCGCGCAGCACCGCGGAGACGCTCTCGGCGACCTGGCGGAGGGCGGAGCACGTCCCCGACGCCGAGCCGGGACCCGGCCCGCAGAAGGGCCGGGGCCCGGAGGCCGGTTCGCAGGCCGGTCCGGGGGCGGGCCCCGAGATCAACGGGGCCGGGCCGAAGTCCGCTCCCCCGAAGGCGACGGAGAACGCGCAGCCGACGGGTCAGCGGCACGACCCCGGCCCCGGGACCGTGCCCGCCGAGGCCCCGCGCGCACCGGTCTCCTCCGAGCCCGTCCCGGACGGCGAGGACGCGCGCACCCCGGACGCCCCCGCGGACGCGACGACCGTCGTGGTCGACCTGCCGTACCCGGACTCCTGGCAGGGGCCGCGGCGCTGGCTGACCCTGCTGCGGGGCCTGCTGGTGATCCCGCACCTGGTCGTGATGCTGTTCATGCACACGGCGCTGGTTCTGGTGATGCTGCTGAGCTGGTTCGTCATTCCGTTCACGGGACGCTACCCCCGTGGGCTGTACGCGCTCGTCGTCGGCTGCCAGCGCTGGTCCAGCCGGGTCGTGGCGTACGCGTTCGGGCTGACGAACGAGGTCATGCCGCCCTTCCGGACTCTTCCTCCGGCCCGCCGAACGCGGTGACGCCGCGCCGCATCAGAGTCAGTGACGCATCAGAATCCGTGTCGTGCCGAAACCCGATTGCGTCCATGAATCAGTGTCGCCTTCCCTGATCCGGTATCGCGTCCATGAATCATTGGACGAGCGACACCCGAACAAAAGCCGTAGACCGCGTGGACCGCTAGGGTTCTACGCGAAAACCACCACCAATCCCGTTCAGGACCACGATGACCACGCACACAGGAGAAAACGGCGAGGCGCTGCGCCCGGGAGATCCCGAAATGCTCGGCCCGTACCGGCTCGTCGGCCGGCTCGGACGCGGGGGCATGGGGACGGTCTACCTGGGCGAGGACGGCACCGGCCGCCGCGTCGCCGTCAAGGTGATCAACCGTGAGCTGGCCGGGGAGTCCGCGTTCCGGGAGCGGTTCCGCCGCGAGGTGACCGCCGCGCGGCAGGTCCGCCGGTTCTGCACCGCGCCGGTGATCGACGCCGAGCTCGACAACGACCCGCTGTACGTGGTCACCGAGTACATCGAGGGGCCGAGCCTGGAGAAGGCCGTCGCCGAGCGCGGCCCGCTGCCCGGGTCCGAGCTGGAGGGCCTCGCGGTCGGGGTCGCCACCGCGCTCGCCGCGATCCACGGCGCGGGCATCGTCCACCGCGACCTCAAGCCCGCCAACGTCCTGCTGTCGTCCACCGGCCCGCGCGTCATCGACTTCGGCATCGCCCGCGCCCTCGACGCCCCGGACGGGCCGACCCGCACCGGCCAGTTCGTCGGGACGCCGAACTACCTGCCGCCCGAGCTGCTGCGCGGCGAGCCGGTGACACCCGCCTCCGACGTGTTCTCCTGGGGCTGTGTCGTCGCCTACGCGGGGACGGGTCAGGCGCCGTTCGCCGGCAACACCGTTCCCGAGATCTTCTACCGGGTCGCGCACGAGGAGCCGAAGCTGGACGGGCTCGACCCCGGCCTGCGCGACATCGTCGCCGCCGCGCTCAGCAAGGACCCGCGCAGCCGCCCGTCGGTCCAGGACCTGCTCGCCCGGCTCGTCGGCAACGGCACGACGGACCCGGCGACGCTCGCCCAGACCGTCCAGGCGACCTGGCTGAGGACCCCGACCGACCCGACGGTGCAGGCGCGGAGCGGTCCCGTCGTGCCGCCGGTCGCCTCCGGCGTGTCCGACCCCACGCGTGACGACGCCACGCTCCCGCAGAGTGCCGTCCAGCACGGTGTCGGCCCCCACGGCGGAGGTCCGCAGGGTGTCGGCTCGCAGGGAGCGGGGCCGCACGGGTTCGGTGCACAGGGCGTCGCCCAGCACGGTTCCGGCCCGTCCCCCTCCGGCGGCCCGGCCGGGCGCTCCCGCCCGATGGTGGTCGGGGCGGCCGCCGCGGCGGTCGCCGTGCTCGTCATCGTCGTTGTCGTGGTGCTCCGGTCGGGCGGACCCCCCGACAACCTCGCCCCGGTGTTCAGCGACGACTTCTCCAACGCCGAGTCCGGCTGGCAGAGCTTCGACGAGCAGTACGGTTACCGCGACGGCCAGTACTTCCTGCGGACGACCGAGTTCAACGAGACCGTCATCCGGTGGGTGCCCAAGGACAACGTGGAGTCCTTCCCCGACCCGCTGCTGGCGACGGTGACGACCAAGGTCACCGAGGGGTCGCCCGACGCGCAGTACGGCATGATGTGCCGCAGCGTCGACGACGGCGAGCAGCGCTACGACTTCCTGATCCGCAACGACGGCAAGGGCGCCGTGGTCCGCAAGGTCGACGGCGATCGGGGCAACCGGGAGCTGAAGGCCACCGACTCGGTGTCCGGGTTCTCCGAGGAGGGCCCGAACAAGCTCCAGATCGGCTGCGAGAGCCAGGACGACGGGAAGACGGTCAGGCTGCGGCTCTGGGTGAACGGCAAGGAGGTCATCGACGTCACCGACAAGGAGCAGCCGATCGGGAACGGAAAGGTCGGGCTCGCGGCCGTGCGCGGCGGGAACAAGACCCAGATGGTCACGGTCATGTTCGACGACTTCGACATGTCGAAGATCCTCGACTGACCGGACCCCTCCCGGGCCGCCCCGGCTCCGGCCGGAGCCGGGGCGGGCCGAATCCGCTCGCGGCCGCCGTCAGCCGGACGCGGCGGGCAGGTAGCCGTTCGTCCAGCGGGCCAGCTCCTCGAAGACCCGCGAGCGGACGGGCTCGGGCGACAGCACGAGGTCGTGCAGCCCGCCCTCGATCCGGACGAGCGTGACGTGCCGCCCGATCTTCGGCGCCCACCGTGCCATCTGCTCCACGTCCAGGACGGCGTCGGCGCCGGTCACGTCCAGCACCTTGCGGGTGGGCCGGACGCTGCGCGTCGACGTCATGACCAGCACGGGGACGTCGACGTCCAGGCCCCGGTGGAGACGGAGCTGGCCCCGGCGCACGGCCGCCAGCCACGCGGCCCGCACCGGGAACCCGTCGATCGGCTTCCAGTTCAGGTCGAAGTCCCACTCGCCCTCGTGGTCGCGGTGGATGCTGCGCGGATAACGGTCGGACACCCCCGCCGGGAGCTTCGCCTTGGGGAACCGTGAGCGCAGCGCCCTGGCGATGCCGGCGCCGGTCTTGCGCAGCACCAGCGGCTCGGCGATGTCCAGGAACGGGCTGTTGAGGAACAGC
>DATCLF010000328.1:0-2991 GCA_036564055.1 Spirillospora sp. | reverse complement strand
CGTCCTCGTCACCGTCGCCGACGCCGCGTCCGACGCCTACCGGCTCGCGGTCGAGGCCAAGGCGCAGGACGTCGCCGTCCTGCCCGACCACGAGGACTGGCTGATCAACGCGTTCGAGGCCGCGTGCGAACCCGAGAACGGCTGGGCGACCACGGTCTGCGTCACCGGCTCCCGCGGCGGCGCCGGCGCCAGCGTTCTCGCCGCCGCCCTCGGCGTCACGGCGGCGGGGCAGGGGCTGCGCACGCTCCTCGTGGACGCCGACCCCTACGGCGGCGGCGTCGACCTCATGCTCGGGCTGGAGGAGCACGAAGGCGTCCGATGGCACGACCTCGCCGAACGGCGGGGGCGGCTCAGCATCGCGACGCTCCGGGAGGCCCTGCCGCGGACGGGTGAGCTGTCCGTCCTGTCCTGGAAACGCGGAGAGCCGGTCCCGGTCTCCGACGAGGCGGTCGGGTCGCTGCTCGACGCCGCCGCCCGCGGCTTCGACCTGGTCGTGGCGGACGTCCCCCGCCACGCGGGCGACATCGGGCGTGCGGCGCTCCGCGCGGCCGCCACCACGTTCCTGCTCGTCCCCGCCGAGGTCCGCGCGACGGTCGCGGCCGACGGCTTTGCCGCCGCTCTCCGCCGCGACTGCGCCGACGTGCGCCTCGTCGTCCAGGGCCCCGCACCCGGCGGCCTCACCGCCGACGCGGTCGTCCAGGCGCTCGACCTGCCCGCCGCGGGCTCCTTCGACCGCGACCGCCGTCTCCCCGGCGCCATCGACGAGGGTGACCTCGAACGGGTCTGCCGCCGCGGCCCCCTCACCGACTTCTGCGCCGACGTCCTGGCCGACCTCGCCCTCCAGCCCTACGCCTACCGGGAACGGGCCGCCTGATGCCCGCGTGCAACGAGCCGACACCTGACGGGCGGGTTCGTGGCGTGCCGTGGCCGAGGTCGTCACAGGTCGCCGGGGGCCGGCCCGTCCATCGGCGGCGCACGTTCCCGGGTCCTGGCAGCGGCTCGCGCGGTCTCACCGTTCACGCCGTACACCGTCGTGAGGGTGCCGTGCCCCGATGGGGAGGGCGACGGTCGTGACGAGCCTGTCCGACCTCATCCGGGACCGGCTCGTCGGCTCCGGCGCCGAACCCACCACCGGCCGGGTCGCCGCCGCGCTGCGCGCGGAGGGGCGGCTCCTGGGCGACCGGGAGGTCCTGGCACTCGCCGACGAACTGCACGCCGAGTTCGCGGGCGCGGGGCCGCTCGAACCGCTCCTTCGTTCCCCCGACGTCACCGACGTCCTGGTCAACGGCCCGGACGAGGTCTGGGTGGACACGGGCTCCGGCCTGTCCCGAGCCGATCTGCGCTTCCCGGACGAGGCGTCCCTGCGCCGTCTCGCCCAACGCCTCACGGCGGCCGCCGGCCGCCGCCTCGACGACTCCGCCCCGTACGCGGACGCGCGGCTTCCCGGAGGGATCCGCCTGCACGCGGTCCTTCCGCCCGTGGCCGCGTCCGGCACCTGCCTGTCCCTTCGGCTCCCCCGCCGCCGCGCCTTCACCCTGGACGAGCTGGTCGCCGCGGGCACCGTCCCGTCCGAGGGCGCCGAGCTCCTCGCCGACCTGATCAGGTCCCGCGCCGCCTTCCTGGTCACCGGCGGGACCGGAACCGGCAAGACGACCCTGCTGAGCTCGCTCCTCTCCCGTGCGGACCCGGGCGAACGCCTCCTCCTCGTCGAAGACTCCGCCGAGCTGAAACCGTCCCACCCTCACGTGGTCCGGCTGGAGGCGCGTCCGCCCAACCTGGAAGGAGCCGGGGGCGTGACGCTGAACGACCTCGTCCGCCAGGCGCTGCGCATGCGGCCCGACCGTCTGGTGGTCGGCGAAGTCCGCGGGCCGGAGGTCGTGGTCCTGTTGCAGGCGTTGAACACGGGGCACGAGGGCGGGTGCGGCACACTCCACGCCAACACGGCCGCCGACGTACCCGCCCGCCTCGAAGCCCTCGCGTGCGCGGCGGGTCTGAGCCGCGAGGCCGTCCACAGCCAGCTCGCCGCCGCCCTGGACGTCGTGGTGCACCTTGTCCGCGACCCGGGCGGAGGCCGTCGCCGCGTGGCGGAGATCTGCGGTCTCCGGCGCGCCTCCGACGGGCTGGTGGCCGTCGTCCCCGCGGTCACGTTCACGGCGTCCGGCGAGACCGTCCTTGCAGCCGGTGCCGAGTCCCTTTTCACACGGCTGCGAGGCACCCCATGATCGGCATGCTGGCGGTCCTCTGCACAGGGGCGGCCGTCTGGACGTTTCTGACCCCGCCCGCCGCCGTCGTCCGCCTGAGCGGGCTGCGGCCCCGCCCGACCGTGCATCCGTCACGTCTGATCAAAGAGGTGGCCGGCGCGTTCCATGCACACCGGACCCGCCCGCAGCGGTGGCGCACGTCCGTCATCGAGCTCTGCGACGCCATGTCCGCCGAGCTGGCCGCGGGGCGCTCCCCGGACGAGGCGTTCACGGCGGCGGCGACCGTCCTCGACCCGCACGTCGCAGAGGAACTCCTCAGTGTCCCCCGCCCGCCTCCCGACCACCTGGACGACCTGGCGTCCCGGCCGGGGGCCGAAGGGTTGCGTCTCCTGGCCGCCTGCTGGCGCGTCGGCTCCGAACGCGGAGGCGCCCTCGCCACCGTCCTCGACGGCCTGGCCGCCGCGCTCCGCGACGAAGAGGCACAGCGCCAGGACGTTGCCGTCCAGCTCGCCGGGCCCCGCGCCACGGCCCGGCTCCTCGCCGCGCTCCCCGTGTTGGGCGTGGCCATGGCGGCGGCCCTCGGCGCCCACCCGCTCGCGTTCCTCTTCGGCACCCTCCCGGGCCTGGCGTGCCTGCTCATGGGCACGACGCTCAACCTGACCGGCCTCTGCTGGACCCGCCGCCTGGCCAAGTCCGCGGAGTCCCCGCACTGACCTGCACCTGTGCGCGCCCGTCGCGTGTCCGGCGACACGAGGAGACCTGATGATCGCGGTGATGGCCGTCCTGTGCG
>DATCLF010000327.1:0-2024 GCA_036564055.1 Spirillospora sp. | reverse complement strand
GTTCGTGCGTCATGGCGTCCAGACGGGCCTGAGCAGGCTTCCGGCGATCGATCTGCTGGCCGCCTTGCCCCGCGCGCCGTGGGCCCGGCTGCCTCCGGCCCGACGGGCGCCTGCGCCGCGTCGATCAGCGTCGCCCCCGTCGCGGTGAGTGCGGTGGCCGCAAGCGCCGGGTTGCAGCCGGGTGCTCCTGGCGTGCGCTCTCGGAGGTGATGGCACGCAGGAGAAGGCCGCCACCCGCATGAGCGAGCGCGGTGACCGATCCGAGTTGGGGAGCGGCCAGGGGTTCGCGGAGCGTCCGGCGGCGGCCGGCGGAGGCCGCAGGACGGGCCGGGCGTGCCGTCGGCCGGGTGCTGACCGCACCGCCGTCGGCTCACCCGCCGTTCGCGGCGTCGGACAGGCCGACACGAGCACATGCTCAGCCGTTCATGGGGCTGGGGCGCGTGACCTCCGCTTTGTGCTGCCGTGTGCGGCGACAGGTGAACCGGGTCAGAAATCGTGCGGGCCGGCCCGGGCACCACCCGGGCCGGCCCCTGCGTCACTGATCCTCGTTCGTCTGTTCCCCGTCGTCGTGCTCGTTCTCGGCGGCGTCGGTGGGGTCGGTGCGGTCGGGCTCGTCGCCTCCGCCCCTCGCCCTGGCCGCGTCGGAGCGGCCCTTCAGGGTGCCCCGCTGGTAGGCGCCGATGATGCGGTGGATCTCCTCGGGCGAACGTCCGGTGTCCTCGGTTTCCTCGGGCTCCTTGGCGACGATGGGTTCGTCCGTCCGCAGCGGCTCGGCCAGGTTCGCCTGGGGCACCCGGACGGGAAGACCGGACGGGGTGCTCTCCATCTGCGGGGGCTTCGGCATGGACGATGACGGTTCGTCCTCGGTGTCCGTGTCCGTGCTCGGCTCGGCGGAGGCGGTGCCGGTCGCGGTGGACGCCGACGCCTCCATCTCGGTCGACGAATCGGGGCCCAGGCCGGGAACCGCCACCAGGGCGGGCGCCCGGTCCTGGCCGCCGTCGGAGCGCTCGGCCGCCTGCCCGTTGCCGGTCGCCGCCGATTCGGCCGCGGGTCGGCCGCCGGCCTTCTCCTTGTTCCCGTCGCTCTTCTGCGGCGCGCCTGTCTCCTCGCCCTCGACGATCAGGTCGCGGGGGATGAGGACGACGGCGGTGGTGCCGCCGTAGGCGGAACGCTTCAGCGAGACCTGGACGTTGTAGCGCTCGGCGAGCTTGCTGACCACGAACAGGCCGAGCTGGACCGAGCTCTGCATGTTGAAGTCGGGCGGGTTGGCGATCCGGTCGTTGATCTCGGCGAGCTTCTCGTCGGTCATGCCGAGCCCGCGGTCCTCGATGTCGATCGCGAAGCCGCTGGCGACGAGGTGCCCGCCGACCTGGACGACGGTATCGGGCGGGGAGAACGACACGGCGTTCTCGATCAGCTCGGCCAGCAGGTGGGTGACGTCACCGACCGCCCGGCCCACCAGGCGGACCGGGCTGAACGGCATGACGGTGACGCGGGTGTAGTCCTCGACCTCGCCGACCGCGGCGCGGATCACGTCCACCATCGGGACCGGCTTCTGCCAGCCGCGGGCGGGCAGGGCGCCGGACAGGACGATGAGGTTCTCGGCGTTGCGGCGCATGCGCGTCGCGAGGTGGTCGAGCCGGAACAGCTCCTCCAGCTCCTTGACCTCGATGTCGCGGCGGCGCTCCATCTTGTCGAGCATCGCGAGCTGCCGGTGCACCAGGGCCTGGGTGCGGCGGGCCAGGCTGAGCAGGACGTCCCGGACGCCGCGCCGCAGCTCGGCCTGCTCGACGGCGGTGCGGATCGCGGTCTCCTGGACGGCGTTGAAGGCGCGTCCCACCTGGCCGATCTCGTCGGAGCCGAACCGCAGCGGCGGCGCCTCGGCCGCGACGTCCACCTTCTCTCCGTGCCCGAGGCGTTCGACGACGCTGGGCAGGCGCTTCTCGGCCAGCTCCCACGCGGCGTCGCGCAGCCGCTCCAGCTGCCGGACGAGGGCGCGGGCCGTGGTGATCGAGACGATGATC
>DATCLF010000326.1:0-8461 GCA_036564055.1 Spirillospora sp. | reverse complement strand
CTCTGGAAGAGCGGTCTGCCCAGGTTGACGACGGGCCGGCCGGCCATGGCGTTGAGGAGGGTCGCGGCGGACGCGTACCAGGCGCACAGGGCGGTCAGGACGCCGATGTAGCCGCCGACCCGGAGGGTGGTGTCGGTTTCGGTCAGGTACCCGACGAACAGGATGATCAGGGTGGCCTCCAGGGCCACGAAGATCGCGAGGACGATCTGGTTGACCTGGGAGCTCAGCGTCATCAGGGTCACGTTGTAGATCGCGAACGCGAGCATGATCCAGCCGAGGTCGTCGGCCTGTGCGCCGGGGCCGGCCGCGCCGGCGAGGAGGACGACGTAGAGGCCGAGGCCCAGCCAGAAGGCGCCGTAGGAGGAGAGGGCCGTGGCCCAGAAGGCGCTCCGGTTGTGGAACGCCCACATGCCCGCCAGGAGCTGGACGAGACCGCCGAACGCCAGCGCGCTGCCCAGCCAGGCGTCGGTGCCGTCGGTCCAGTCGGCGTTCCTGGCGGAGAAGAGGAACAGGGTCACGGCGAGGGCCGCCAGGCCCAGCGGCACGGAGTCGGCGGCCGTGGCCCCGGTCCGCCGGGCGGATTCGTGCTCGACCTGCGTCATGGGGCCTCCTCCCGGATTGGGCTCCATAAAAGGTGATGCTAACTCCGCCAGAGTTAGCAATTAGGCCCTCTTATTGGGATGTTTCCCCATTTTCGGCCTGGCTTTGACGCGGCGATTCCGGAAGGACGATCCGCACCGTCGTTCCCTTCGACGGTTCGGAGAACAGTTCGGCGCGTCCCCCGTGAGCCGCGGCGATGGCGGCGACGATGGGCAGGCCGAGGCCCGCGCCGGCCGATCCGTGCTCGGCGCGGTGGAAACGTTCGAAGGCACGGGCGGCGTCTTCGGCGGACATGCCGGGCCCCGCGTCGCTCACCTCGATGAGGCCGGGTGCGAGACGAATACCGGCCGGTGTTCCCGGGGGTGTGTGGACGCGGATATTGGCGAGGAGATTTGCGAAAACCTGGCGTATTCGTGATTCGTCCACGGTGGCGACGAGCGTGTCCGGGGCGTCCAGCTCGATCGGGCGGTCCGGGTCGGCGGCGGTCGCGTCGGCGATGGCGTCGCGGGCGAGGGCGACGAGGTCGGTGGGCAGCGGCCGCAGCGACGCCTCGCGGTCCAGGCGGGCCAGGTCGAGCAGGTCGCCGACGAGCTTGTTCATGCGGCGCGCCTCGTCCTCGATGCGGCGCATGGCGTCCGGCAGCTCGGCGGGGCCGAGCGCGCCGTGCCGGTACAGCTCCGCGTAGCCCTGGATGGTGGTCAGCGGTGTGCGCAGCTCGTGGGAGGCGTCGGCGGCGAACTCGCGGACGCGGGCCTCGGAACGGCTGCGCGCCCGGAACGCCTGCTCGATCCGCTCCAGCATCACGTTGATCGCGGCGGCGAGCCGGGCCGTCTCGGTGCGGCGGCCGGCGCCCGGCATCCGGGCGCGCAGGTCGCCGCCCGCGGTGATGGCGTGGGCGGTGGCGGCCATCCGGTCCAGCGGCAGCAGCCCGCGGGCGATGAGCCAGCGTCCGAGCAGCGCGAGCACCCCGAGCAGGACGACGCCCGTGGCGATCTCGGAGAGCACCAGGTTCCGCACGGCGGCGTCGACCTGGTCGAGCGGGGAGGCGATGACGAGGACGCCGAACCGCCACGGGTGGGCCACCGCGCGCACCCCCGGCAGGGAGAACGGCTCGCGGGCGCGGGCGTGGGCGGTGAGGTCGCTCCGGTCGAGTTTCTCCACCTCGCTGACGGTCTTGCGGGGGTCCGGGGAGTCGCCGCTGAGGACGTGCACGCCCCCCGCCCGGTCGACGGCGAGCACCACGAACCGCGACGGGGCGACGCCCCGTTCGGGTGCTCCCGGACGCACCAGCCGTGCCATGGCGTAACCCGGGGCGGACCTCAGCTCCTCGTCCACCCGGTGCATCAGGTAGCCGCGCAGGACGACCGCGCTCACCACACCCATGATCATCAACCCGGCGAGGGTGACGCCGAGCAGGCCGGTGAGCAGCCGGGCGTTGAGGCTCATGGCCGCAGCGCGTAGCCCACCCCGCGGCGGGTGTGGATGAGCGGCGTGCCGAGCGGGTCCAGCTTGCGGCGCAGGTAGCTGATGTAGGTCTCGACGACCTGCGGGTTGCCGTGCTCCCAGCCCCACACGGCGGCGAGGAGCTGGCTGCGCGACAGCACCATTCCGGCGTTGCGCATCAGGTACGCGAGCAGGCGGAACTCGGTCGGCGACAGGTCCACCTCGACGCCGCCGCGCCGGACCGTCCACTGCGCCTCGTCGAGTTCGAGGTCGCCGACGCGCAGGACGCCGTCGGGCTCGGACGCGGACCCGCCGGACGCGGGCGGGGCCGTCCGGCGCAGTACGGCCCGCACCCGCGCGACCAGCGATTCGATGGAGAACGGCTTGGTGACGTAGTCGTCGCCGCCGAGGGTGAGCCCGGTGACGGTGTCGGACGGCGTGTCCCGCGCCGTCAGGAAGATCACCGGGACGTCGTCGCCGGCGGCGCGCAGCCTGCGGCAGACTTCGAAGCCGTCCACGTCGGGCAGCATGACGTCGAGCAGGACGAGGTCGGGTCGTTCGCGGGCGGCCGCGCTCAGGGCCTGCTCGCCGGTCTCGGCGGTGACCGTCGCGAAGCCATGGAACCGCAACGCGACCTCGATCAGGTCACGGATGTTGGCCTCGTCGTCGACGATGAGTACGCGTCTGCCCTCGTTCATGCCGTCCCATGAATCGTGGCCGGACGTCGTGTCGGGCGTGCCCCCGGCCGGTCGGCGATCCCCGTCTTCCGAAAATACAGTCTGCGCCCATGACCCCGGTCACACCCGGCGGGTCAGCTCAGCGCGCGGACGACCTTGGCGGTGCGGGTGCCGCCGGACCGTTCCCCCGCGACCCGGACGTCGTCGCCCTGCGCGAGGTCCTTGAAGGCGGCCTTGTCGCGGTTCTTGCGGACTTTCACGTCGTCGGCGGCCGTCCAGGTCCAGGTGGTGCCGTCGGCGCTCTTGACGGTCAGCGTCGTCGACGTCAGGGCGGTGATCTCGCCGGACTGGAAGGTCACGACGCGGAAGCGGTCGTCGGAGTCGCGGACGGTGAACTCGCCGTGGACGCCGCGGCTGCGGATCGGGCGGCGGTCGCCCCGGTCGCCCCGGTCGCGCCAGCCGTGGCCCCACCCGAAGAACGGGCGGTCGTCGCCGCGGTCGTGGCGTTCGTCCGTGGCGGACGGCGACGGGGACGCGGAGGTGGACGGATCGTCGGCCATGGCGGGGACGGCGACGTAGAGGCCGAGCCCGAGGAGCCCGGCGGCCGCCAGCCCCGCGGCGATGGTGGTGCGGTCGGTTCGCATGACGCCCATCGAACCCGCGGTGCCTGGCAGAAGCCCCCGGGGAAGTCTGAGAAAAACCTGAGAAAACGATCAGCCGGACGGCCGGGTCAGCCGGGGGAGGCGAGGGTCTCCAGGACCTGGGCGCCGTACTTGGCGAGCTTGTTCTCCCCGACGCCGTTGACGCGGGCGAGTTCGTCGAGGGACGACGGCAGCGTGGTCGCGATCTCCCGCAGTGTCGCGTCGTGGAAGATGACGTAGGCGGGGACGCCCTGCTCCCGGGCGGTGGCGGCGCGCCAGGCGCGCAGACGCTCGAACACCGGCGCGGCCTCGGCCGGCAGCTCCGCCGGGGCCTTGCGCTCCTTGGCGGCCCTGGCCGCCTTCGGGGCGGTGCGCTCCGGCTCGCGGCGCATCGTCACCCGGCGTTCCCCGCGCAGGACGGCGGCGCTCGCCTCGGTCTGGACGAGCGTGCCGTGCTCGCTCTCGACGGCGACCAGACCCTGGGCGAGCAGCCGGCGGATGACGGCGCGCCACTCGGCCTCGCGCAGCTCCCTGCCGACCCCGAACGACTTCAGCGAGTCGTGGTCGAACTGGATGACCTTGGCGTTCTTCCTGCCGAGCAGGATGTCGATGATGTGCGCGGCGCCGAACTTCTGCCGCCGCTCCCGGTCGAGCCGGACGATCACCGACAGGACCTTCTGGGCGGGGACGGTCGCGTCCCACGACTCGGGCGGCGACAGGCAGGTGTCGCAGTTGCCGCACGGCTCGGCGGACTGCCCGAAGTAGTTCAGCAGGTGGACGCGACGGCACTCGACCGTCTCGCAGAGGGCGAGCATGGCGTCGAGGTGCACGGCCTGGCGGCGGCGGAACGCGGGGTCGCCCTCGCCGGCGTCGATCATCTTGCGCAGGTGGACGACGTCCTGGAGGCCGTAGACGAGCCAGGCCGTGGACGGCAGGCCGTCGCGTCCGGCGCGCCCCGTCTCCTGGTAGTAGCCCTCGACGGACTTGGGGAGGTCCAGGTGGGCGACGAAGCGGACGTCGGGTTTGTCGATGCCCATCCCGAACGCGATGGTCGCGACGATGACCAGGCCGTCCTCGCGCAGGAAGCGCGCCTGGTTCGCGGCGCGCGTCTCGGGGTCGAGACCCGCGTGGTACGGGAGGGCCTCGATGCCGTTCTCGGTGAGGAACGCGGCGTACTTTTCCACCGAGCTGCGGGACAGGCAGTAGACGATGCCCGCGTCGCCCTCGTGCTCGGTCTGCAGGAAGCGGAGGAGCTGGCGCTTCGGGTCGGTCTTCGGCTCGATCCGGTACTGGATGTTGGGGCGGTCGAAGCTCGCGACGAAGTGCCTGGCCCGTTCGAGGTCGAGGCGGGCCGCGATCTCCCGGCGGGTCGCCTCGGTGGCGGTCGCGGTGAGGGCGATGCGCGGGACGTGCGGCCAGCGTTCGTGCAGCCCCGACAGCAGCAGGTAGTCGGGACGGAAGTCGTGCCCCCACTGCGACACGCAGTGCGCCTCGTCGATCGCGAAGAGCGACACGTCCGCGCGGTCGAGCAGCTCGACGGTCGAGGCGAGCCGCAGCCGCTCGGGCGCCAGGTAGAGCAGGTCGAGCTCGCCGGCGACGAACTGCGCCTCGACGACGCGGCGTTCGTCGAGGTCCTGCGTGGAGTTGAGGTAGCCCGCCCGGACGCCGAGCGCCCGCATCGCGTCGACCTGGTCCTTCATGAGGGCGATGAGCGGGGAGACGACGACGCCGGTGCCTTTGCGGACGAGCGCCGGGATCTGGTAGCACAGCGACTTCCCGCCGCCGGTCGGCATCAGGACGAGGGCGTCGCCGCCGGACACGACGTGCTCGATGATCTCCTGCTGGCCGTCCCGGAACGTGTCGTACCCGAACACGCGCCGCAGGGTGTCGAGGGTCTCCGGGATCTCGGGGGAAGTCACCGGGCCATAGTAGGAGCGCCCGCCGACGCGCCGCCCGCGAACCGCTGCCTGTGGATATCTACCTGTGGATGTCTTCCGCGAGCTGCGGGGTCACCTCGTCCAGCCCGTCGGCCACGTACGCGGCGAGGTCCAGCGCGTCGGGCGCGGGCGGATGCGCCGGACGCGGGACGGCGATCACCGTCATTCCCGCGGCGTGCGCCGAGCGGATGCCGTTCGAGGAGTCCTCGACGGCGAGGCAGTTGCCGCCGGGCACCCCCAGCCGGGCGGCCACGACGAGGTACCCGTCCGGTTCGGGCTTGCCGCGGTCGACCTCCTCGGTGGAGACGGTGGCGTGGAACAGCCCGGCCACGCCGAGCTCGCCGAGCACCACGTCGATGAGGGCGCGCGGGGACGAGCTGGCGAGGCCGAGCGGGCGGTAGTCGGCCATCCGGCGGACGGCCTCCCGCGCCCCCGGCAGCACCGGCAGACCCTCCCGGTAGCGGGTGAGCATGCGGTCGGTCACCTCGTAGGCGACCTGCTCGGCGGTGACCCCGCCGATGAGGTCGGTGGCGAGGTACTCGGCCCACTCGTCGGTGCTCATGCCCATGAGCCGCTCCTGGGTGTCGGGCAGCCAGCGTCCGTCGTGCTCGGCGACGTACGCGCGGCGCACCTCTTCCCAGACCGGCTCCGAGTCGATGAGCACGCCGTCCAGGTCGAACACGACGGCTTCCACGGGCATGAAGTCCTCCTGGATCGGACATGTATCCCAGGCCCAGACCATTACCCCGTGCATTCACCGGGGAACCTTGCGCATCGGTTCGGGCGAATGCCTCTGATCAGTATTTATCCGGCGAATGCGACACGATCGGGTCGCGGTCTGGCATCGTGGTGATCCTCCGACCCCCTCCGGAGCCGACGCAGAGGAGATTCGCCCATGGCGTTCATCGGTTTCCTGCTGGTCGCGGCGGCGATCGCCGCCGGAGCCGGCGTCGTCCTCGACAACACAGGCTCCGCGGAGCTCGTCGTCTTCGGCACGACCGTGCCCGGTGTCACCGAGCAGTGGCACGTCTTCGGCTCCGGCGCCGTCGTGGCCCTCGTCCTGTTCTGCGGGATTCTGCTGACCGTCAAGGGCATCGCCCGGCGTCTGCGCGCGCGCCGCGACCTGCGGGACCTGCGCGAGGAGCACGAGGAGTCGATCACCACGCTGGTCGCGGAGAAGCGGCGCCTGGAGCGCGAGCTCGCCGAGGCGCGGCAGGCCGCCCGCGCCGCGGCGGCGCGTCCCGCCGGACCTGCTGGACCCGCCGGACCCGCCGGGCCGTCGGGCCGCTCCGGGCCGTCCGGGAACACCGGCCCGCTTCCCCGGCGCGAGGCGGCCGGCGCCGCGCAGGCCACCCGTGTCGCGCCCAAGAACCCCGGCTCCTCCCCCTTCTTCACCTGGAAGGACTGACGAGCGCCGCTCACCGCTGTGACGTGCCGGCCTCCCCTTCCTCGGGCGGGTGCGCGTCGAACAGGTGAGGTGCGGCCGCGGCGGCGCGACCGAACGGACTGGTCGAGAGCCTGTCCGACGGGGCGTCCGCGTACTCCCGGTAGGCCGGCGGCTCCTCGTCCGGCGCGCCCACGAGGATCCACCGGCGGGACCGGACGGCGCCGATGAGGAACTCGCCGTCGGTCAGCCGCCCCGCGTCCGCGACGACCAGCGCGTCGAACTCCTCGTCGCGGACGGTGAGCCCGATCCCGGCCGGCGTCCCGACGACCACGTCGGCCGTGCCGAGCAGCACGTCCCTCGCCGCGGTCCGCTCTCCGCCGAGGTAGCCGGTCAGCTCCTCGATCCGCGCCATCGCGCGCCGCTGGTACTCGGGGACGACGCCCGGGTCGTCGACGGGGTCCGAGCCGCACGTCTCGCGGACCTTCTCCCGCGAGTGCGCCTCGGCCCGCCGCGCGTCCTCCAGGTCGGACGCGCGGGCGGACATCTCCTGCGCCGCCTCGGCGGTGCGGCGTTCGAGCGCCTCCTGCGTCTCGTCCGCCCGCGCCGCCGCGTTCTGCGCGTCCGTCCGGGCCCGCGACGCGGTGGCGAGGGCCTGCTCCCGCGACGAACGGGCGGCGTTCACCCGGTCCTCGATCGCCTGGGCCGTCTGCGCCGCGGCCCGCGCCCGCATGCCCGCCTGCGTGGCCCGCTCCACCGCCTCGGACGCCCGCCGCGCCTGCTCCTGGTGCTCGGCGCCCGCGGTCTCCCGCTCCGTCGCCAGCCAGGCCAGCTCCGAGGTCAGCCGTTCCTGCGCCTCCTGCGCCGCCGCGAGCCGCGCCCCGCCGTCCCGCACGAACGCGGCGAGCTCCTGCCGGGCCCGTTCGGCGTTCTCGGCGGCCTCCTTGGCCTCCCGCGCCTTACTCGCGGCCTCGTCCGCCTCCCGCGTGCGGGCCTTGACCTCGGCGCGCAGGCTCCGCAGGTCCGACGGCGGAGACGCCACGTGCATCCGCTGGGCGAGCGTCATCTTCCGCCGCACCGCCGCGAGGGCCGACTCCGCCGCGGCCAGCCGGTAGTAGGCCGAGTGCCCCTCGGCCGCCGCGTCCGCGTCCGCCTGCGCCAGCCGCCGGGCCTCCTCCTCCGCGGCGGGCAGCGCCTCGCGTGCCCGTGCGAGCTGGTCGCTCAGCGACGCCTCCGTCTGCCGCGCGGCCTGCAGCTCGGCCTGCGCGGTCTTGGTCCGCTCGTCGATCTGGAGGCAGCGCGCGTAGGACGCGTCGGCCGCGCGGGTCAGCGCGCTCGCCTGCGCCGACGCCTCGGACGCCAGCGCCTGCAGCCGCTGCGCCTCCTCGCGCGGGCCGGCCAGCTCCTCCTCGGCCTCGCGCTGGACGGCGGCGAGCCGCTCGGCCTCCGCCTCCGCCTCGGCCGCGGCCCGCTCGGCGGCGGCGGCCGTGCCGCGGAACGCCTCGATCGCGCGGCGCATGGCGGCCTGCTCGGCCTCCAGCTCCTCGCCGCGCCGCAGGTTCTCGGCCTCCACGGACTTCAGCGTCGCCGCGTCCCTCGGCCACTGCTCCAGCCACATCAGGCCGCGGCGCAGCAGGCGGACCTCCGCCTCCCACGACTGCCGCCACGCCTCCCCGACGGGACGCAGCGCCGCCGACCGCACATATGTCTCCGGAGCGGACGCTGTCTCCGGGGCGGATGACTCCTGCGGGGAGGCCGCCGGCCTCTCCGTCGGCGGGG
>DATCLF010000325.1:0-5866 GCA_036564055.1 Spirillospora sp. | reverse complement strand
GGTCATGGAGGTGCTGAGCGAGCACCTGTGCCAAGGGTGGCTGGAGGGCTACCTCCTCACCGGCAGGCACGGCGTCTTCAACAGCTACGAAGCGTTCGTCCACATCGTCGACTCGATGTTCAACCAGCACGCCAAGTGGCTGAAGGTCACCCGGGACCTGCCGTGGCGTGCGCCGATCGCGTCGCTGAACTACCTGCTGTCCTCGCACGTGTGGCGGCAGGACCACAACGGCTTCACCCACCAGGACCCCGGGTTCCTCGACGTCGTCCTGAACAAGAAGCCGGAGATCGTCCGCGTGTACCTGCCGCCGGACGCGAACACGCTGCTGTCGGTCGGCGACCACTGCCTGCGGTCCCGCGACTATGTCAACGTCATCGTCGCCGGCAAGCAGCCCGCGCTGAACTGGCTGCCGATGGACGCGGCGATCGCGCACTGCACCCGCGGCATCGGCATCTGGGAGTGGGCGTCCACCGACGAGGGCGCGGACCCGGACGTGGTGCTCGCCTGCGCGGGCGACGTTCCCACGCTGGAGACGCTCGCCGCCGTCGACCTGCTGCGGCGGTCGTTCCCCGAGCTGCGGGTCCGGGTCGTGAACGTCGTCGACCTGATGAGGCTCCAGCCCGACAGCGAGCACCCGCACGGACTGCCCGACCGCGACTACGACGCCCTGTTCACCACCGACAAGCCGGTCATCTTCGCGTTCCACGGCTACCCGTACCTGATCCACCGGCTCACCTACCGCCGCGCCGGGCACCCCCACCTGCACGTCCGGGGCTACAAGGAGGAGGGCACGACGACCACGCCCTTCGACATGGTGATGTTGAACGACCTCGACCGCTACCACCTCGTCATGGACGTCATCGACCGCGTCCCCTCGCTCGGCGAGCGCGCCGCGCACGTCCGGCAGCGGATGGCCGACCTGCGTCTCGCGGCGCGCGCCCACACGCGCCGGTACGGCGAGGACGCCCCGGAGGTCGGCGACTGGACCTGGCCTTACTGAGGCCGGAACATGTGGAGAGCAGCGAGATGCGGGTACTGACGGTCAACCCCGGGTCGAGCAGCCTGAAGGTGAGCCTCCTCGATCCCGACGACACCGTCCTCGCGGTGGAGTCCGGCGTCGGCCACGAGATCGGCGCGATGGTCGCCGACATGCCGAAGCCCGACGCGATCGGTGTGCGGTTCGTCCACGGCGGCACCGACTTCACCGAGCCGGTGCTCATCGACGCGAGCGTCGCCGAGCGGCTGCGCGCCCTGGCCGACCTGGCGCCGCTGCACCAGCCCGCGTCGCTCGACGCGCTGGAGGAGATCACCGCCGTGCTGCCGGGCGTCCCGGCCGTCGCCTGCTTCGACACCGCGTTCCACGCCACGTTGCCGGACGCGGCCTCCACCTACGCCCTTCCCGGCGAGTGGCGGCGGCGGTTCGGGCTGCGTCGCCACGGGTTCCACGGGCTGTCGTACGCCTACGCCGTGCGCCGGACCGGTGAGCTGCTCGGCGGCGTGCCGTCCCGGACGGTCGTGTGCCATCTCGGGGCGGGCGCGTCGCTGTGCGCGGTCGCCGACGGACGCTCGGTCGACACCACGATGGGGTTCACGCCGCTGGAGGGGCTCGTCATGGCGTCCCGGGCGGGGAGCATCGACCCCGGCATCCCGCTGTGGCTGGTCAGGCACGGGTACTCCGCGGACGAGGTCAACGCCGCGCTCGAACACGAGTCGGGGCTGCGCGGCCTCACCGGCACCGGCGACATGCGGGCCGTGCGGGACCTGGCCGCGGAACGCGACGCGGACGCCCTGGCCGCGCTGGACGTCTACCACCACCGCCTCCGCGCCTGCGCCGCCGCCATGACCGCGTCCCTCGGCGGGCTCGACGCGCTGGTGTTCACCGGCGGCGTCGGGGAGCACGACGCATCGGTCCGGATGCGGCTCGCGGACGACCTCGCCTACCTCGGGGTGTCCGTCGACCCGGGGCGCAACGCGGCCGTGGACGGCGACACCGAGATCACGGCCGATGACGCGCGGGTGCGCACCCTGGTCGTCCGGGCCCGCGAGGACCTGGAGATCGCGGCCGGTGTCCGCGAGGCACTCGCGGCCGTGTGAAGCGTCCGCCCGGACCGGGCGGACGCTTCACACGGCGGATCGTCCGCCGTCGGGGACGGCGCGGGCCCCTCGATCGCGCGAGCCCGTCCGTGGCGTTCCGGTCGACGCCGTTCCGGGCGACCCGGGTGCGCGCGGCCGGGCGGAACGGACGCTGCGGACCGCCCTCACCAGGCGCAGGACGCGGAACACCCATGACCCGGAGTGCCGGTCCACGGCGGCCAGTCGGTGGCGCGCTCTCCGCGGGCGGACCACCGGAGAACGCCGGAACATCGCCCTGCCGAGGACCATCGGGCCGCCGGCACGGTCAGCCGGGGTGGACGGCGGGGAGCGGAAATCGCGGCCGCCCTGCTCTGCGCCCAGTATCCAGGCCACCAGGTCGAGAAAACCCCGCAGGGGAACCCTGACGGTGTACGCGGCGGCCACCTTGAATTCGGTGCCGAGACTCCATGACCGCCGTGTCACCGGGGCCTCGGCCGGCCCTTCGACCGCCCCGTCCGCGAGCGAATACGGCCTGGTTCGAAAACGCGTGCGAAAATGGTCGGTCTTGGCGTCGAGATAACCCTGCAGCAGACCGTCGTCGGAGACCGTGAGGCCGAAATCGGGAAAGCGCACGAAACTCACTCCCCCGCTCGTCGAGGCCCGAGCCTCGAAGGAGAGACCGGACTCCGGGCGCCCCGCGAGCGAGCCGACGGAGAAGGAACCGCCGACGCCCGCTCCGCCTTCGACGGTAAGGGTCACGGCGTCCCGCGTGAACGATCCCGTCACGCCGCCGCCGAGACCGCGGTAGTAACTGATTTTGACGGCGACACCGTCCATGGGCAGTGAAATGGCGTGCCGGGATAGATCCGCGCTCCCGCCGGAATGTTCCCGCGGCGACGGCGACGAGCCGGAGGACGCGACTTCCTCCGTTTTCTCGCCGGGCGGCTTCGGCGACGAACACGACGAACCGGCGGCACAGCCGCACACGGAAACCGAGTCCGCCCGCACCGTCTGGACGAACAGCAATTCCGACGCGGCCACGACGATCGCGAACACCACGACGAGCCGAGATCGCCTGTCTCTCCACGCACGTTTCATGATTCCTCTGCCCAGGTGTCCTCGCCCCCGTACAAGACAGCGACACTATAACGATACGCATCCAAATGAACACATAGAGCAACTACCGAGTTCTTTACGCGACATGCGACGTCCGCCGGGTATGTGCTTGCGAGCGGTGCCGTCCGCGCGTCAGGACGACGACCGGCGGGCGGTCCGGACACCGGGGCACGACGAAAACGGGCATGACGAACCGGCCCGCCGGACCCTTCCGCGGACGATCACGGAAGGGCCCGGCGGGCCGGGACGAACGAGGACGGCCGGGGCCGCCGGGACGGTCAGGAGGCGGTGAGCTCGCGGCGGCGCTCGGCCCACTGGAGGGAGTGGCGGATGGCGTCCTGGAGGGAGTACTCGGGCTTCCACCCGAGCAGGTCACGGGCCTTGGCCGGGTCGACGTAGGCGCCGACGACGTCGCCGGGACGCGCGGGGGCCTCCTCGACCCGGAACGCGTCGCCGACGACCTCCCGGAACGCCTCGACGAGCTCGCGGACGGTGGTGCCGTCGCCGGTGCCGAGGTTGATGACCTGGTAACCGGGCCGGTTCCCGAGCGGCGGGATGATCGCGTCGAAGCGGAGCACGGCCTCGTAGAAGGCGCGGGCGATGTCCCAGACGTGGATGTAGTCGCGGATCGCCGTGCCATCGCGAGTCGCCCAGTTCACACCGGTGATCGTGAACGGGACACCGCGCTCGTAGCACTCGATCATCTTGCCGAGCGCGTGCGTGGGCTTGCTGTTCTGCAGGCCGGTGCGCAGTTGCGGGTCCGCGCCGATGGGGTTGAGGTAGCGCAGCGAGATCACGCGCAGCCGGTAGGCCTCGGTGAGGTCCTGCAGGAGGAGCTCGGCCATCATCTTCGAGCGCGTGTAGGGGTTCTTCGGTTCGAGCGCGGACGTCTCCGACACCGACAGGTCGGGCTCGGGACGGTACATCCCGGCGGTGGACGCGAAGATCATCCGGTCGCAGCCGTTGCGGATGAGGTGACCGGCGAGATCGAGGGTCTTGCCGAGGTTGACCCGGTAGTAGCGCAGCGGATCGGTCATCGAGTCGGGCACCACGATCAGCGCGGCGCAGTGGACGGTCGCGACGATGTCGGGGTGGTCGCGGAAGATCTCGTCCACGAGCTCCCCGTCGCCGATGTCGCCCCGGTAGAAGATCCTCCCGTCGGTGAACTCCTCCCGTCCGGTGACGAGGCTGTCCAGCACGACGGGCGTCACCCCGCGCTCGGCGAAAGCCGAGGCGACGGTGCTGCCGATGAATCCGGCTCCCCCGGTGATCAGCACTTTCATTGGCTTCCCCTGATTGCCAGTGCGTCCCCTGAGATGTCACGCACAGGATCAGCAGGCCGTCGCAGAGCGTCAACGGCCCCAACCCGGAGTGACCGGCTCTGGACGCCGGTGAACTGCCGGCCCCGACCGGGCGTCCGCGCACGAGTCCTCTGCGGCCGTCACCGGCGCGGATCGCGGAAGCCCGCGGCCGGGCATACCGGACGGCCGAAAACCGCGGAGCCCGGGCGAGCACAGCGGTGTTCGGGCGAATACAGCATTTGCGGGATCCGTCTCGCGCTGACGTCGGTCATCGTCGAGGGAATGCAGCCGATCCGCGTCCTCGTCGTCGACGACCACGCGATCTCCGCCGAGGCCCTCGCGGCGCGGCTGAGACGCGAGCCCGACCTGGTGGTCCTCCCGGTCGCGTCCGACGCGCGGCGCGCCCTCGCGCTGACCGCCACCGAACATCCGCGGGTGGTCGTCCTGGACCTCACGCTCGGTGCCGAGAGCGGGCTGGACGTCCTGGACCGGGTCCGCGAGGAGCACCCGGACGTGCGGGTCGTGGTGCTGACCGCGACGAGCGACCTGGAGACCCTGGTGCGGGCCGTCCGGCGCGGCGCGGTGGGCTGGCTGGAGAAGACCGAGAGCGCCGACCACGTCGCGCGGGTGATCCGGTCGACGGCTCGGCGGGGCGGCTGGATCCCGCCCGACGCCCTCGGGGAGGTGCTGCGCCGCCTCGTGCGCGACGACACCGAGCCGGACGACGAGGCGGGGCCGCCGGCCGGGCTGACGCCGCGCGAGCGCGAGGTGCTGCAGTGCATGGTGGACGGCCTGAGCCGCGCGGAGATCGCGGAACGGCTGGGGCTGTCGGCGAACACGGTCCGCACCCACACCCAGAACCTGCTGGCGAAACTCGGCACGCACTCCGCGCTGGAGGCCATCACGCTCGCGATGCGGTCCGGGATGCGTCCCAGTGACCCCTGAACGCACACCTCGCACGTCCTGAGCACGCGCCTCCTAACGCGCGCTCCGAGCGCGCCGCCGCGGCGGGCTCCCTGGTGCAAACAGCGTAGGCGGGGGTCGTCTTTTGGGCGATGGCCCGCGCGACCGGCGTTCCTACTCTCGCCGTGACGAAGCCGAGGGGGACGAACGTGGAGCTCGACGAAGTCGCGGCGCGGGTGTTCCGCACCTACTGGGTGCTCCTGGTGGTCATGACGGTCATCCCGCTGACCCTGGTGGCCCTGGTGATGAGCGGGCGGGAGCCGACGTCGGTGGCACAGTCGCGGTTGCAGGCCGGCAGCGTGGCGGCCGAGGCGTCGGCCGGCGAGGCGGGCGCGAGCATCGTGGTCAGCCAGGTGAAGGCGTTCGCGACCAGCGAGAGCCTGCTGCGCGAGGTGCTGTCCGAGCAGCGGATC
>DATCLF010000324.1:0-7108 GCA_036564055.1 Spirillospora sp. | reverse complement strand
CCTCGGCGCCCGCGCGCGAGTCCAGGTTCCCGGTGGGCTCGTCCGCGAAGATCACCTCGGGCCGGGTGACGAGCGCGCGGGCGCACGCCACCCGCTGCTGCTGCCCGCCCGACAGCTGGCCCGGCCTGTGGCCGAGCCGGTCGCGCAGGCCCACGACGTCGACGACGCGGTCGAACCACGCCTTGTCGGCCTTGCGCCCGGCCAGCTCCAGCGGCAGCAGGATGTTCTGCTCGGCGGTGAGGGTCGGCAGCAGGTTGAACGCCTGGAACACGAACCCGACCCTGTCGCGGCGCAGGCGGGTCAGCTGCCGGTCCCCCATCCCGGTGATCTCCGCGTCGCCGAGGACGATGCGTCCGCCGGTGACGGTGTCCAGCCCCGCCAGGCAGTGCATCAGCGTCGACTTCCCGGAACCGGACGGGCCCATGATCGCGGTGAACTCGCCGCGGATGAACCGCGCGCTGACCCCGCGCAGGGCGTGCACGGCCGCGTCCCCGCTTCCGTACACCTTCGACACGCCCTCGGCCACGACGGCCGGCGCGGGCTGCGCGACGGCCGGGAAGGGCCCGGGCGGATCGGTGAATGTCCTGGTCACGATGGCTCCCTCATGGTGTCGTCAGGAACTGATCGATGCGGGAACCACGCTAGGAAGCGGCGTGCGGCCTGCCATCGCTCTGACGGCCACGCTCTGCATACGACCCACGGTCAACGGTCCCGCCCGGGTACGACCTGAGTCGTACAGGCCCGTCGGACCTCGCGCCGACCGCGCCGCCGGGCCTCGCGGACGCCGGCCGAGCGCCCCCGCCCCCGACCTGGACGGACGGACCCGGCCGGGGTCGGACGCGGGTAGAACACGCGGCACCGGGTGGCGGCGAGATACGGGGACGGCCGACGGCAAGGAGACGCGAAAAGCACGAACGCCGGAGACCCGTCCGGGTCTCCGGCGTTCACGCAAGGGGCGGGGACACCCGCCTCAGGAGATCGGCGGTGGACGTCCGCCCGGCGCGGTGCGGCCGCTCACACCGGCGCCGTCTCCCCCGGAAGGGCTCGGCCGGCTCACCGGCTCAGTCGATGACCTTCGCGCCGCCCTTGCAGCCCGCGCCGGCGAAGCCGACGACGGCGACGGCGTTGCCGCAGACGTCGACGGCGGCGGAGATCGGCGCGATCACCTGGGTGCCGTTGAGCACCCCGACGTTGCCGGCGGTGGTGTTGTGGGACGCCTCGCCGTCGTACCCGCCGGCGTAGGCGGGGGCGGCGGACAGGGCGGAGGCGGTCACGGCGAAACCGAGGATGCCGGTCGCGGCAAGCTTCTTGATCAAGAGGGTCCTCCCGTACGTGGGCCTGCTGGCCCGGACTGACAGTGCCGACACCGCCCGTCGAGGCGGTGTCGCGTACGGTAGTTATCCAGTTACCCTCAGGTATTTCAATGCACGGCCCGGCGCCGAAAGCATTGTGTCATCGGAGGGTAATAACTCCGTTACGCTGGGTGGTCGGTTTGGCCGCTTTTCACCAGGCCCGTCTCATAGGCGAAGACCACCGCCTGAACCCGGTCGCGCAGGTTCAGTTTCATCAGGATCCGTCCCATGTGGGTCTTCACGGTCGCCTCGGACACGTACAGCTTCTCGGCGATCTCCGCGTTCGACATGCCCCGGGCCACGAGCCGCAGCACCTCCCCCTCGCGCTCGGTCAGGCTCTCCAGCGCGCCGCTCGCCTTCCTCTCCGAGTCCGGCAGGTGCACCGCGAACCGGTCCAGCAGCCGCTTCGTCGTGCTCGGGGCCACCACCGCGTCCCCCGAATGCACCGCCTTGATCGCCTCGATGAGCTGGGCAGGGCCCGCGTCCTTCAGCAGGAAGCCGCCCGCCCCCGCCTTGATCGCCGCGAACGCGTACTCGTCATGGTCGAACGTCGTCAGGATGACCACCTTCGGACCCGACTGCGCCACGATGCGGCGGGTCGCCTCGATGCCGTCCATCCGGGGCATCCGCACGTCCATCAGGACGACGTCCGCCGGCGTGCGCCGCAGCATCTCGAGCGCCTGCGCGCCGTCGCTCGCCTCACCGACGACCTCGATGTCGGGCTGCGCGTCCAGAACCATCCTGAACCCGGCCCGGACGAGCTCCTGGTCGTCGACCAGGACGACCCGGATGGGGGCCGTCACGTCCTCAACCTCCGTCATGCACACTCCCGTCGGGAGGACGCGGCGCCCACGCCCTCGTTCGGCTCCGTCATGATGCGCCGTTGGCGGAGACGGACGCCGCGCGGGCCGCGTCCACGCCCCGTGCCGGTCCGCCCACCGCACCCGCATCCTCGCGCACCGGGATCCGCGCGACCACCTCGAACCCGCCGCCCGCACGCGGCCCCGCCCGCACCGAACCGCCGTACACGGCGACCCGCTCGCGCATGCCGACGAGACCGTGGCCCCGCCCGTCGTTCGGGGCCGCCGCGCCCCGCCCGTCGTCGACCACCCGAACCTCCAGCGTGTCGCCGGTGTAACGGAGCCGGACGGAAACCGTCACATGCGGACCGCCGTGCTTCAGCGCGTTGGTCAACGCCTCCTGGACGACGCGGTACACCGTAAGCTGCCGCCCCTCGGACATGGGGGCCGGGGTCCCCTCGACGTCGAACTCCACCCGGAGCCCCGACGCGCGCATCTGGTCGATGAGGTCGTCCAGGTCCGCCACCCCGGGCTGCGGGGCGTACACGCCGACGTCGTCGTTCTCGCGCAGGACGCCGAGCAGCCGCCGCATCTCGGCGAGCGCCGTCCGTCCCGTCGCGGAGATCGTGGCGAGCGCCTGCCTCGCCCGCCGCACATCGGTGTCGATCGCGTAGGACGCGCCGTCCGCCTGCACCACGATCACGCTCACGTTGTGCGCCACGACGTCGTGCAGCTCCCGGGCGATGCGCGCGCGTTCGCTGGCCATGGCCATCCTGACCTCGTTGTCGCGCTCGCGTTCCAGGCGCTCCGCGCGTTCCTCCACCGACCGCAGGTAGGCGCGGCGCGTGCGCATGTGCAGGCCGAGAAGCCACACCCCCGCCACCACCACGGCGAGGATGACGAACGTATACGTCGCGTCCCCCGTATACGTCGCGTCCCTGTCGAACGCGTACCGGAGCGTCGCGAGCACCGCGCCCAGCTCACCGACCGACGCGGCGGCGAGACCCCACCGGAACGAACAGTTGGCCGTGACCGTGTAGATCCCCATCAGGACGGCGATGTTCCCCGCCGTCGGCGGCACGCCCATCGCGCACTGGACGGCCGAGACGAGCGCGACCGTCGCGAGGACCGCCCGGGGGAAGGTGCGGCGCAGGACGAGCGGGCCCAGCAGCCCGATCGTCAGCAGTGTGGCCCGCCACGTGCCCAGCTGCTGCCCGCCGATCGCGATCCACGGTATGGACACAAGGAGGAGCGGGGACGCGAAGAACGCGTCGACGAGCGGCTTCTTCTGCCGCAGCCACTCCCAAGCGCTCGCCACCATGCCGACAGAGTACGAACGGGCAGGCCGACCCTGGATCAGCCGCAGGTCGGACCTTTCCTCCCCCGTGGGGAAGAGAAGACGCCGACGGCTTCGGGACGGTTCGGCCTTCGAGCTCGGCGCGGACGTCATCCGGGGATCCGGGGACCCCGGACGCCTCGTGCGGCGCGCGGGTCCCCGGTGATGCCGCAACGGCACGGCGGACGCGGCCGCTCGGGGTAACGTCGCAGTCGTGGCGGCGTTGGTTTCCGAATGGCTGACATGGCGCACCGCGATGGAACGGGCGCTCTACGGGGAGAACGGCTTCTACCGGCGCGGGGAGCGTCCCGCCGAGCACTTCCGCACCTCGGTGCACGCCTCGCCGCGCTTCGCCGCCGCCATCGCCCGCCTCCTGGCCGAGGTCGACGTCCTGCTCGGGCATCCCGAACGGGTCGACGTCGTCGACATCGGCGCCGGGTCGGGGCGGCTGCTCGGCAACATCCTGGCCTGCGCGCCGTCCGACCTGGCGCCGCGGCTCGTCCCGACCGCCGTGGAGATCGCGCCGCGGCCTGCCGACATCTCCCCGCGGATCGTCTGGCGTTCCGACCTGCCCGAGCGCATCACCGGGCTCGCCGTGGCGAACGAATGGCTCGACAACATCCCGCTGGACGTCGTGGAGCGGACGCCGGACGGCATGAGGACCGTGCTGGTCGACCCGTCCACCGGCGCCGAGCGGCCGGGCCCTCCCCCCTCCGACGAGGACCGCGAGTGGCTGGAGCGCTGGTGGCCGCTGCGCGAACCCGGCGACCGCGCCGAGATCGGCCATCCGCGCTGCTCCGCCTGGGCCTCGGTGGTCGGGCGGCTCTCCCGTGGCCTCGCGCTCGCCGTCGACTACTCGCACTCGCGGGAGTCTCGTCCCGTGTACGGGACGCTCGCCGGGTACCGCGACGGTTCGGCCGTTCCCGCCGTCCCCGACGGATCCTGCGACGTCACCGCCCACGTCGCGCTCGACGCCTGCGCCGCCGCCGGGGAACGCGCCGGCGCCACCTCCACCCTCCTGACGACCCAGCGGGACGCCCTGCGCAACTTCGGCCTGTCGGGAACCCGCCCGCCCCTCGACCTGGCCGACCGCGATCCCCGCGCCTACCTCACCGCCCTGTGCAAGGCGGGCGAGGACGCCGAACTGACCGACCCATCCGGCCTGGGCGGCTTCGGCTGGCTGGCACAAGCGGTCGACATCCCGATCCCGACCATCCTCGCCTCCTGAACCGGACACGGGCCGCCCAGCTGGATACCGGGGTTGGGAAGACCCCTTGCCCCGGTATCCAGCCGGCCGGGTCAGCACTCCACGTAAAGGGCCTCCAGGCCGCGCAGCACATATCCGGGCTTCCACTTCGGTTCTGTCGACAGCCGAAGGTTGGGGGCCTGCCGGAGGAGTGCGCCGAAGGACTCGGTGAGCTCGATGCGGGCCAAGGGGGCGCCCAGGCAGTAGTGGATGCCGAGGCCGAAGGTGATGTGCGGGTTCGGCTCGCGGGACAGGTCGAGCCTGTCGGGGTCCGCGAACACCTCAGGGTCGCGGTTGGCGGACGCGAACTGCAGCGCGACCTCGGAGCCTCGTGGAATGTCGACACCGGCGACCGTGATGTCCTCCAGGACCCAGCGTTCGAACATGGGCGCCGGGGTCTCGTAGCGGAGCAGCTCCTCGACCGCCGTGGGGACGAGCGAGTGGTCGGCTCGGAGACGTTCCAGTTCGCCCGGGTTGCGGAACAGCGCCCACCAGCCGTTGCCGGTCGCGTTGACGGTGGCCTCGTGACCGGCGTTCAGCAGCAGGACGCAGGTGCCGATCAGCTCGTCCTCGGTGAGGCGGTCGCCTTCGTCGACGACCTGGGTGAGGGCGGTGATGAGGTCGTCGCGCGGATCGTCACGCCGGGTCCGTGCGAGGTCGCGCAGGTAGTCGGAGAACTCGACGGCGGCGCGGACGGCCGTCCGCTGCACCTCGGGCGGCGGGTTCAGCTCGTACATGCCGCAGATGTCGGCCGACCACGGACGCAGGAGATGCCGGTCCTCCTCGGGGACGCCGAGCATCTCGGCGATGACCGTCACCGGCAACGGCTCGGCGACCTGGGCGATCAGGTCGCCGCCGCCCTCGGCGACCAGGGCGCCGGTGAGCTCCTCCGCGAGCCGTCTGATCGTCGGGCGCAGACCCTCCACCCTGCGTGCGGTGAACGCCTTGGACACCAGGCGGCGCAACCGGGTGTGCGTGGGAGGCTCGACGTCCAGCATTCCGGCGCGGATGAGATCCCAGAACGGTTTGAGGAACTCGGGCTCCGGCTCCCGTCCGAACTCCTCGTGTGTCGCGACGTGGAGGTAGGACCGTCCCAGCCCCCGGTCCCGGAGCAGGGCGTCGACGTCCTCGTACCGGCTGATCACCCATTGGTCGGTGGGCTCGTGGTAGAACACCGGCCGCTCCGCGCGCAGCCGCTCGAACACCGGGTAGGGGTTCGCGACGAATTCCGGAGACCAGGGGTCATACGCCACATCGCTCATGGATCCGACGATATTCGCATCTCAGTCATCGCCCGCGGGCGAGGGCGGGCGCCGGCCGCCGGCACACGGCCGGTGGTGCTTCCTCATCACGGCCGCGCCCGATCCTGCGGCGGCCGGCACCCTGGCCTGCGGCGGGCTCGCGGTCAGCGTCCTGTCACGGGCCTCCTATCCCGGGTCCGTCATCTGAAGCCGGAGGTGGACGGTCGGGGGTGCTGGAAGAGCTTGGCCGGGACGGCGTCGGCGAGGGACCCGTAGCCGGCGGGCTTCAGGTGAAGATGATCGCCGGTGTCGTGGGCCGGACGCAGACGACGCGGGTCGGCCGGGTCGCGTGCCGCGCGATCGAAGTCGATGACCGCGTCGAAACGGCGGCTGGTGCGGATCCACCTGTTGACGGTCTGGCGCGCCTCCTCGCGGTATCCGTTCTCGTCGTCGTACATGGTGTTGCCGCCGAACGGGGTGAGCGTCGCCCCGTACACGCGGATGCCCTGCGCATGGGCACGGGTGATGATCTGCTCGTAGGCGGCGATCAGTCGGCCGGCGACCTGTTTCCGCGCCAGAGAGAACGACGACACCGCGACGACGACCGCGGACACCGCTCCCGCGGCCGCCCAGCCGCGCATCGGCGTCCGGCGGTGACCGGCGACGCCGGACACGTCCGGCGTCCGCCACCGCTTCGCCGTCGGGGATCCCGGGAGGAAGCGTCTCACCACGAACCTCCGATCGCCTCCCGGGCCGCCAAGGGAGTGTCGAAATTTTCGAAGAGTTTCGAGCTTGCGAAGAAGGTACGCCGGTCCGATCATCCCGTCAAGAACTCCACTTCAGCCAGTGAACCGCCCTCTGGGACCGCGTCTTCCGCCGGACGGACAATGCCTTGACCGACTTCCCGAAGCGACGTACGTTACGGCCACCCCAAGAAATCACCGAAATATTTCGAAAAACTTGCCCATCACGACCCGACCTGCGAAAGCCACCACCTCGCGTCATGGACATGGCACACGCAACGACACAGCCCTCTGCCGAGCCTGCGCCCAGCGCCCCGCAGGACACATCTCACGATGACGTCGCACCACAGCGTTGCGAGGCGGTCCGTGAGCGAGTCGCGGGGTATGTCG
>DATCLF010000323.1:0-11308 GCA_036564055.1 Spirillospora sp. | reverse complement strand
GTGCACGGAGTGGCGGCTCATCGACCTGGCCGGGCATCTGCGGTGCGTCGCGGAGAACTTCCTGGAGTACCTCCAGGACGCGCCGGACAGCAGGCTCGCCACGCTGTTCGCGCGGGACGCGGCGGCGGCGGTGCTGGTCAGGCAGCAGGCGCGGCAGAACGCGGCCGAGCTCGCGGTGCTTCCGCCCGAGCCGGGCCCGGACCGGATCATGGCGTTCGGGGTGTCGGCCGGGGCGTACGCGGACCTGCTGCCGGACATGTGGGACCGCACGCACCTGATCTACCGGGGGACGAAGTACACGGTCGGCGACCACGCGGGCGCCGCGTGCGTGGAGTGGCATCTGCACGCCTGGGACATGGCCCGCGCCATCGGGGAGACCTACCGGCCGCGCGACCCGGACCTGCTGGTGTCGGCGTGGCACCGGGGCGTGCCGCACCTGCCGCTGGAGCCGGGCGACCCGTGGGAGGCGGTGCTGCGCTCGTCGGGACGGTCGCCGCGCTGGCCGGACCCCGACGAGGGGCCCGGCCGGGCCCGGGGACGGCGCGCGGGCGGGGCGGCCCCGGCGCCGCGCGGCGTCAGACGCCCGCCAGCCTCCCCGGACGGTGCCGAAGGTAGACCAGCCAGGTGACGGCGCAGCACACCGCGTAGAAGGCGATGAACGCGATGTAGGCGGCGTCGCCGGTCCCGTAGGTCAGGAACGACTGGCGGAAGGCGACGTTGACCAGGACGCCGCCGAACGCGCCGATGGCGCCGGCGAGCCCGATGAGCGCGCCCGAGAGCCTGCGGGCCTCGTGCTCGGCGGCGTCCGGGTCGCCCCCGGCGGCGACGGCGCGCCCGGCCTTCGCGCGGAAGATCGCGGGGATCATCTTGTAGGTCGAGCCGTTGCCGATGCCGCTGAGGGCGAACAGCAGGACGAAGCCGACGAGGAACAGCGCCAGCGACTCGACCCGTGAGGCGGCCAGCACCAGCGCCGCCGCGGCGGCCATCGCGACGAAGTTCCAGAAGGTGACCGCGGCGCCGCCGGCCCGGTCGGCGAGCCATCCGCCGACGGGGCGGACGAGCGAGCCGAGCGCCGGGCCGAGGAAGGTCAGGTAGGCCGCCTTGACGGGGGTGTCGAAGACGGAGGCGAACTGCACCACCAGGACCTGCCCGAAGGCGAAGCCGAACCCGATGAACGACCCGAACGTGCCGATGTACAGCACGGACATGATCCAGGTGTGGGCGTCCTTGCACGCGTCGCGCATGGCGCGCTTGTCGTTGCGGACCTGAGTCAGGTTGTCCATGTACAGCGCCGCGGTGAGCGCGGCGAGGACGACGAGGGGGATGTAGATCCCGGCGACGAGGCCGGGGTGGTCCTTGCCGGCCGTGGCCAGGACCAGCAGCCCGACGAGCTGGACGACGGCGACGCCGAGGTTGCCGCCGCCGGCGTTGATGCCGAGGGCCCGGCCCTTGAGGCGCTGCGGGTAGAACGCGTTGATGTTGGCCATCGAGGACGCGAAGTTCCCTCCGCCCACCCCGGCGACGGCCGCGAGGATCAGCAGCGTGGAGTAGGAGACGCCCGGCTCGATCATGAACGCGGCGGTCACGGCGGGGACGAGCAGGAGAGCCGCGCTGAAGACCGTCCAGTTGCGGCCGCCGAACCGGGCGACGGCGAAGGTGTAGGGGAGCCGCAACGCGGATCCGATGAGCGCGGGGACGGCGGTCAGGGTGAACTTGCCGGCCGGGTCGATGCCGTACTCCGGGCCGAGGAACAGCACCAGCACGGACCAGAGCGTCCACACCGAGAACCCGATGTGCTCGGCGAAGATCGAGAAGACCAGGTTGCGGCGGGCGACGCTCGCGCCGCCCGCGGCCCAGAACTGCGGGTCCTCGGGGCGCCAGTCGTCGATCCGGCCTCCCCTGGACAGGAGTCCGGGCGGCCCGCCGCGGACGGGCGGGGCGGTCCGGGTGGTGACGGTCATCGGCTCACTCCTTCGGTCGCTGGGGCGGATCGACCGTAGGAACGAGGGGTTTCACCGCCGTTTGAGCGGTCATACGGCCCGGATAACTCCGCCGCACAGCGGGTCCCCGCCGACTGTGAGGCGGAATGCCCCGGCGCGGCCGGGGAAGGAAGACGCTCGCGACGCGGCGGGGGGAACGGAGACGGAAACGATGGCGATGTGCGAGGTCTGCGGGAACGACTACGACCTGGCCTTCCAGGTGCACGCGCAGGGGGAGGTGCACACGTTCGACTCGTTCGAGTGCGCGATCACCCGGATGGCGCCGATCTGCGAGAACTGCCAGTGCCGCATCGTCGGCCACGGCGTGGACGTGAACGGCCGCTTCTACTGCTGCGCGCACTGCGCCCGCGCGGCCGACCCGGAGCACGGGGCGCAGGCCAGGGACGCCGTGCCCGCCTAGCGGGGGCCCGGCCGGGCCCCGGGCGGGCGCGTCCCGGGGTCTGGGCGCGCCGGGCCGTCCGGCCGATGCCGCCGACCGGCCGGACGGCCCGGCGGAAGGGAACCTGTAGCGTTCCAGCGGGCACGGGCCGACGCGGCCCGTGGGTCAGCCGAGGGCGGCGCCGAACGGCTGCTCGCGGCCGTCCTCCAGGTAGACGGCGCGGCCGTCGGCCATGGCCCGCAGGGTGGGGTCCATGCGGCGCGCCACGTGCGGCGGCGCCAGTTCGGGGATCTTCTCCGGCGCCACGAGCACGTGGTCGGACAGTTCGTCGGGCGGCAGCCGGATCGCGGCGATCTCCTCACCGGTGATGGTGCCGCCGAAGACGAAGACGTTGACCGCGTCGACGCCGTCGTCGCGCGGCGAGCCCCAGTCGACGCACACTAGGCCGTCCAGCCGGGGGACGAGCCCGAGTTCCTCCGAGCACTCGCGCACGCAGGCCGCCAGGGGGGACTCGTCGGCCTCGATGACGCCGCCGGGCAGGTACCAGCCCTCGCTGTAGGTGGGCTTGACCAGCAGGATTCGCCCGAGGTCGTCCAGGAGGAGCGCCGCCGCGGCGCCGCGGGAACGCGGCAATGAGGCGTAGTAAGCAAGGTCGGGCATGTACCGAGGTTAGGCGCGATCATCAACGGGTGATCGAGGCCGGGCGGGACCCGGAACCGCTTCCGCGCGGGACACGGCCGCGCCGCCGCAAATCCGATTGAGAACGGGACGAACATTGACGAAATGACCATTCATCGGCTCAACAACGCTTGACACGCCTGGTCAAGTCAGATTCGCCGCGGGCGTGTCGTCGCAGCCGCGTCACCGAGGCCGAGACGACACCGCCGGCGAAGCCGCGGCAGCCGCGGGACCGGGCCCGCCTGACGGACGGCGGACGCGCGGCGTGAACGGCTTTTAACGCCGGGGTCACACGGGAGACGCGCGGGAGAAACGGCGTCCCCCGAGTCTCGGGCGCATGATGGGGACTCCTGCGCACTGCCCCTACTGCGCGCTGCAATGCGGCATGACCCTCGCCCGGGACGACGCGTCCGGGGGCGGGCCCGCCCTGCGGGTGGCGCCGCGCGACGACGTGCCCGCCAACCGCGGCGGACTGTGCCAGAAGGGCTGGACGGCGGCGGACCTGCTCACCGTCCCGGACCGGCTGACCCGCCCCCTGATGCGGCCCGTCCGGGACGCGCCGCTGGAACCCTGCACGTGGGACGAGGCGCTCGACCGCGTCGCCGGGGAGGCGGCCCGGCTGCGGGAGCTGCACGGCCCCGACGCCGTCGCGGTGTTCGGCGGCGGCGGGCTGACCAACGAGAAGGCGTACCAGCTCGGCAAATTCGCCCGCCTGGCGCTCGGGACGTCGCAGATCGACTACAACGGCCGTTTCTGCATGTCGTCGGCCGCGGCGGCGTCCGGGCGCGCCTTCGGGATGGACCGGGGCCTGCCCGGCCCCGTCACCGACCTGGCCGCCTCGGGCGCCGTGCTGCTGGCCGGCGGGAACGTCGCGGAGACGATGCCGCCGTTCATGCGGCACCTGACCGCGATGCGCGCCGCCGGCGGCGCCCTGATCGTCGTGGACCCGCGCCGCACCCCGACCGCCCGCCAGGCCGACCTGCACCTGCAGCCCACGCCCGGCACCGACATCGCCCTCGCCAACGGGCTGCTGCACCTCGCGCTCGCCGAGGGACTGGCCGACGAGGACTACATCGCCGCCCGCACCACCGGGTTCGACCGGGTCCGCACGGTCGTGAACGCCTACTGGCCCGACCGGGTCGAGCGGATCACCGGGGTGCCCGTCCCGGCGATGCGCGAGGTCGTGCGGCTGCTCGGCCGCGCGCCCCGCGCCCACGTCCTGACCGCCCGGGGCGCCGAACAGCACGCCCGCGGCACCGACACGGTCTCCGCCTTCATCAACCTCGCGCTCGCGCTCGGGCTGCCGGGCCGCGAGGGGTCGGGCTACGGATGCCTGACCGGACAGGGCAACGGACAGGGCGGACGCGAACACGGGCAGAAGGCCGACCAGCTCCCCGGATACCGCAGGATCGACGACCCGGACGCCCGCGCGCACGTCGCGAAGGTCTGGGGCGTCGACCCCGACGACCTTCCGGGTCCGGGCCGCTCGGCGTACGAGCTGCTGTCGGCCCTCGGCACCCCCGCCGGGCCGCGGGCGCTGCTGCTGTTCGGGTCGAACCCCGTCGTGTCCGCCCCCCGCGCCGCCGCGGTGGAGCGGCGCCTCGGCGCCCTCGACCTGCTGGTGGTGGCCGACTTCGTCCCCTCGGAGACCGCGATGCGGGCCGACGTGGTGCTCCCGACGGCGCAGTGGGCCGAGGAGTCCGGGACGGTGACGAACCTGGAGGGACGGGTCCTGCGCCGCCGCTGGGCCGTCCGGCCCCCGGACGGCGTCCGCACCGACCTGGAGATCATCGCGGCGCTCGCCGGCCGTCTCGGGGCGCCGGGAACGTGGAGCACCGACCCCGAGGAGGTGTTCGACGAGCTGCGCCGCGCCAGCGCTGGCGGCGTCGCCGACTACTCCGGCATCACCTACGACCGGATCGACGCGGAGGGCGGGGTGTTCTGGCCCTGCCCGTCGGAGGACCGTCCGGGCACCCCGCGGCCCTACCTGGACCGGTTCCCCACCCCGGACGGGCGTGCCCGTTTCGTCCCCGTCGAGCATCACGGCGCCGACGAGGACGTGGAGGACGCCTACCCCCTCTACCTGACCACCGGGCGCGTCCTCGCGCAGTACCAGTCCGGCGCGCAGACCAGGCGCGTCGCGTCCCTGGCGGAGGCGGCCCCCGGGCCGTTCGTCGAGCTGCACCCCGGGCTGGCGGAGCGGCTCGGCATCGAGGACGGCGCCGCGGTCCGGGTGGAGAGCAGGCGCGGCACGGCCACCGTCCGGGCGCGCGTCACCGACGCCATCCGGGAGGACACGGTGTTCATCCCGTTCCACTGGCCGGGGGAGGGCCGCGCGAACCTGCTCACCAACCCGGCCCTGGACCCGGTGTCGCGGATGCCGGAGTTCAAGGTCTGCGCCGTCCGGCTGAAGCCCGCGGCCCCGCCGGCGGGGCCGGCCCCGGCGACGCCGTGAGGGCCTTTTAACACGCCGGTGACAATGGAGACCCACCCGCGAAACGGCCCCTGCCGAGGATCGCTCCATGAACGCCGGGGCCGTGCGGGCGCGGATCGTGCATCACGGCGGCGCCGGCGACGAGTTCTCGCCAGGAGGTTGCCGCGCGATGACCACCATGCCCGATGCGACGCTCACCAGACGCCCGGCCCGGACCGCGGCCCGGCCCGGTGCGCTCCGGTGGTTCGACATCTGCTCCTACGCCGAGCTGACTCCCGAGCGCGGCGTCTGCGCGATGGTCGACGGAACGCAGGTGGCGATCTTCCGGACGTTCGACGGCGCCCTGTACGCGCTGTCGAACCTCGACCCGTTCAGCGGCGCGCACGTCATCTCGAGGGGAATCCTCGGCACCCGGGGCGGCACGCCGACCATCGCGTCCCCCATGTACAAGCAGGTGTTCGACCTGCGGACCGGGGTGTGCCTGGACGACCCCCGGGTCGCGCTCCCGGCCTTCCCGGTCCGCCGCTCCGGCGACCGGGTGGAGGTGGCGCTCCCCGATGAGCACCGACAGTGAGCCCCTGGCCGGGTTCGCCGTCGGGGTGACCGCGGCCCGCCGCCACGAGGAGCTCGCGACGCTCCTGGAGCGGCGCGGCGCCCGGGTCGTGCTCGCCCCCGCCATCCGGCTGGTCCCGCTGGCCGACGACGCCGGGCTGCTGGAGGCCACCCAGGCCTGCCTGGAGGCCCCGCTCGACCACGTGATCGTCACGACCGGGATCGGTTTCCGGGCGTGGCTGGAGGCCGCCGACGGCTGGGGGATGCGCGACGCCCTGATCGCCCGGCTCGCCGAATCCGACCTCGTGGCGCGCGGGCCGAAGGCGCGCGGCGCGATCCGCTCGGCGGGCCTGCAGGAACGCTGGTCGCCGGAGTCGGAGGAGTGCGCCGAGGTGATCCGGCACCTGCTGCGGGAGAACCTCGCGGGCACCCGCGTGGCCGTCCAACTGTACGGGGAGAGGCACCCGGAGCTGACCGGCGCGCTGCGCGCCGCGGGCGCCGAGGTCATCGAGGTCCCGGTCTACCGGTGGTCCCGGACCGAGGACCCCACGCCGCTGCGCCGCCTCGTCGGGCAGGCCGTGGCGGGCACGATCGACGCGATCACGTTCACGAGCGCGCCCGCGGTGGCCGCGACGCTCGCCGTCGCCGCCGAGGACGGCTTGGAGGAGGCGCTGCTGGACGCCATGCGCGGCCAGGTCGTGGCGGCCTGCGTCGGGCCGGTGACCGGGCGGGAGCTCACCGGACGCGGCGTCCCGACCGTCCAGCCGGAGCGGGCGCGCCTCGGGGCGCTCGTGCGGGCCCTGGTGGCGGAGCTGCCGCGCCGCCGGTCGAGGCGGCTGTCGGTGCGGGGCGCCTCGCTCGAGCTGCGCGGGCACGCCGTCGTCCTGGACGGCCAGCTCAAGCCGATCGCGCCCGCGCCGATGGCGATCCTGCGGGCCCTCGCGCGACGGCCCGGGCACGTGGTGTCGCGGGCGGAGCTGTGCGGGGTGCTGCCGAGCCGGCTCGTCCCGACGGGCTCGGCCGCCAAGGACGGGGTGTCGCGGGACTCGCGTTCGCGTGAGGCCCGGCCGCAGGCCGACGAGCACGCGGTGGAGATGGCGGTGGCGCGGCTGCGGCGCGGCCTCGGCCGTCCCGGGATCGTCGAGACCGTCGTCAAGCGCGGCTACCGGCTGGCGTGCGACCCGCGCCTCGCCGACCGGCTGCCTGCGAGTGCCGGTGGCTGACCGGGCGGGGGAGACCGCGGCCGGTCCCGCGGGTCGTCCGCCCGCGCTGCTGGCCGTCGCGCACGGCACACGGGATCCGGCCGGGCCGGGCGCCGTCCGGGCGCTGCTCGCCCGGGTCCGCGCCCTGCGGCCCGGCCTGCGGGTCGCCGAGGCGTACGGCGAGCTGTCCGCGCCGTTGCTGGAGGACGCCGCGGCCGGGCTGGGCGAGGGCCCGGTGGTCGTCGTCCCGCTGCTGCTCGGCCGCGGCTACCACGCGCTGATCGACATCCCGGAACGGGCCGGGCGGCTGCTGCCGGTGTCGGCGACCGCGCGTCCCCTCGGCCCGGACTCCCTGCTGACCGACGCTCTCACCGGCCTGCTCGCCGGAGTTCTCGGCGGAGCTCCCGGCGTAACGCCCGGCGACGGGCCGCCGGACGTTCCGGGCGGCGCCCCGCGGGGGCGTCCGCGTTCCCTGCTCCCGCTGTGCCGGACGGACGCCGTGGTCCTCGGTGCGGCGGGGTCCGCCGATCCGGCGGGCGTGGCCGACGTGCGGGCGGCGGCGCGGCTGCTCGCACGCCGGCTGCGCCGTCCCGTCCCGCACGCGTTCGCGGCCGCGGACGGACCCCGGCTGCGCGACGTCGTGGCGGACCTGCGCCGCGTCGGCGCCCGCCGGGTGGCCGTGGCGTCGTACCTGCTCGCGCCCGGACGGTTCCACAACCGCATCGCGGACTGCGGCGCCGACGCCGTCACCCCGCCGCTCGGCGCGCATCCGGCCGTGGCCCGCCTGGTGCTGCGCCGTTATGACGAAGCCCGCCAGAAACTGGACGCCGCCGTCACGGTGCGCTGACGGGCCGGGTCCGGGCGGGTGTGCACGCGTGCGTCCTCCCGCACGGCGAAGGGCCGCCGGACCGAGGCCGGTCCGGCGGCCCTCGCGTTCGACGCTGCCGGCCGCGTCGAACGACGCCTGACAGTGTCGGACGACGCCTGACAGCGGGGCTCGAACGGCGCCCGGCGGCGGTCAGACGGCGAAGTCCAGCAGCGGAAGCGCGTTGCTGGGGTGCCGCAGCTTCGACAGCGACTCCTTCTCCAGCTGGCGGATCCGCTCGCGGGTGAGGCCCATGGCCTTGCCGATCTCGTCGAGGGTGCGGGGCGTTCCGTCGTACAGTCCGAACCGCATCGACATGATCTTGGCCTCGCGGGGGGACAGGATGTCCAGCGTCCGGCGGAGCTGATCGGCCATCAGCTGCCGGTCGACGAGCTCGGACGCCTCGGGGACGTCGGTGTCCTCGATGAGGTCGCCGATGCGGGTCTCGCCGTCCTCGCCGATGGTGGAGTCCAGGCTGATCGGCTGGCGGCTGGTGCGCAGCAGCTCGCGGATCTGCTCGGGACTCTTGTCCAGCTCGGCGGCCAGCTCCTCCGGGGTGGGCTCGCGGCCGAGCCGCTGGTGCATGTCACGCTCGACGCGGCTGAGCTTGCTCAGCATCTCCAGCACGTGGACGGGCAGCCGGATCGTGCGGGCCGAGTCGGCGAAGCCGCGCTGGATGGCCTGCCGGATCCACCACATCGCGTACGTGGAGAACTTGTAGCCCTTCGAGTAGTCGAACTTCTCGACCGCGCGGATCAGGCCGAGGTTGCCCTCCTGCACGACGTCCAGAAGCGACAGGCCGCGGTCGGAGTACTTCTTGGCGACCGACACCACGAGCCGCAGGTTGGCCTCGAGCATATGGGCCTTGGCGCGGCGGCCGTCGGCGGCGATCCACTCCAGGTCGGCCCGCAGTTCCGGGTCGAGGTCGTTCTCGGTCTCCAGCTTGTGCTCGGCGTACAGTCCCGCCTCGATCCGCTTGGCGAGCTCGACCTCCTGCTCGGCGGTGAGCAGCTGGCGCCGCCCGATCGCCTTCAGGTAGGTGTGGACCGAGTCGCCCATCGTGGTGGACTGGTCGTCCAGGTCCGCGACGGCGGCGGCCTCGGTGTCGACCTCGGCGTCGGTGTCGGTATCGGCGGGCTCGGGGGCGATGCCCGCGTCGACGGTCCCCGTGTCGAGGGGGTCTGCGTCGAGGGTCTCGTCGGCCGTGACGCCGGCGGGTTCGACCTCGGTGACCTCGAACGGCTCGTCGGCGGGTTCGCCCGGGGCGGTGTCCTTCCCGCCGGTGCGGCCCGCCGCCTTCCGGCGGGCGCCCGCGGCGGGCTTGCCGCGGGTGCCGCGCGGGGTGGACGCGGCCTGAGCGGTGTCCCCTCCGTCGTGGTCGGCGGCCGCCGCCATCTTGCGGACGATGTCGGAGTCCCCGGCCAGGCTGATGCCGGCCTCGGACAGCTCACGCAGGATGGAACGGCCCTGTGCCGGGCTGATGCCGGCGCTCTCGAAGGCTCCCCTCACCTCGTCGAGCGAGAGGCGCCCTTGGGCGCGGCCACGCTTCAGGAGATCGTCGAGCGCGGGGCCCGCCGACCCCGTCAGCGGGGTTTCGACGGAGCTTCGCGGCATGGGGACACCCCCCTCCCTTCGGTGTGTGGGTGCGGCGCGGAGATGTGTTGTTCGCTGGGGGCGCACGCATCTAACGGAACGTCGCGCGGCGGTGTCGTTGTTCCCGGCGCCCGGATCCGCGGCGCGCGGGATAACGGCCGGCGTACGCCGCGCGGAGGATGAACGCGCGGCGCGGTCCTCCGTGTTCCCTCAATCGACCTTACTGCGTAAAGGCCGCGGGTCGCTGCACTTTCACGAAGCCGGTGCGGCAAGCCGAGCGCGATCGGGCTTCCCCGAAGGCAACAGCGGAATGGCGTCGACGAGCTCCAGTTCGCGCGGCGCCGCGTACGCCGGCATCGTCTCGCGGACGAACGCCCGAAGCTCCGCCAGCGTCGGCGGCGCGTCGGGGGAGGGGACGACGACGGCGGTGACCCGCTCGCCCCATTCGGGGTCGGGGCGTCCCACCACCACGACGTCGCGGATCGCGGGATGACGGGACAGCACGGCGGCGACCTCTCCCGCGACGACCTTCTCCCCGCCGGTGTTGATCACGTCGTCGACCCTGCCGCGGACGCGGAGCCGGCCGTTCTCCAGCACCCCGAGGTCCCCGGTGACGAACCACTCGCCGTCCATGGCGGCGGCGGTGTCGGCGGGCCGCCGGCGGTAGCCGGTGAACAGGGAGGGGCCCGCGATGCGGATGCGTCCGTCGTCGCCGACCGCGACCCGCATGCCGGGCAGGGGCGTGCCGTCGTAGACGCAGCCGCCGCAGGTCTCGCTCATGCCGTAGGTGGTGACGATCCGGGCGCCGCGTTCGCGGGCCTCGGCGAGCAGGCCGGGCGGTGCGGCGGCGCCGCCGAGGAGGATCGTGCCGGTCCGCGTCAGGTCGGTCCCGGCGTCGAGGAGGCGGCGCAGCTGGGTCGGCACGAGCGACACGTGGGCGCCCTCCGCGGCGGCGACCGCGGCGGGGTCGAACCGGGACGTGATGATCGGGTCGGTGCCCGCGACCAGGGAGCGCACGAGGACCTGGACGCCGGAGATGTGGCTGGTGGGGACGCAGCACAGCCACCGGTCGCCGGGCGCGGCCCCGATGCGGTCGAGGGACCCGGCCGCGGAGTGCCGCAGCGCCGCGGCCGACAGCTCGACGAACTTCGGCGAGCCGGTGGAACCGGAGGTGGCGATCAGCACGGCGGTGCCGTCCGCGACGGGTACGCGCTCGCCTTCGGTCCGGTGGGGGACGATCCCCTCGGGCGTCTCGACCGCGTCGGGGGCGAGGGCGTCCAGCAGGGCGCGGAGCGCGGGCCGGGGAAGGTCGGGCGACAGCGGGCAGATCGCCGGGCCGCCGTCGAGGGCGTCCGCGAGGGCCCGCACGAGCCGGGGACCGCTGGGCAGGACGACGGCGTGCAGTGGGCGATCCATGATCTGGTCAGGGTAGACGACCCCGCTGAACGCGTTCGAATCCGAGGCGGGTTGAATGGGGCCCGGCGGCTCCGCCCGCGCCGTTCCCCCAGGAGAGGAAGACGAGGACGACATGGTCTCGGAACTGTTCGACGCCGACGCGTGGAAAGAGGTCGAGGGCTTCGACTTCACCGACATCACCTACCACCG
>DATCLF010000322.1:0-5727 GCA_036564055.1 Spirillospora sp. | reverse complement strand
GCGTACAGGCCCTCCACGTCGGTGAGCACGACGAGTTTGGCGGCGTCCAGCGCGACGGCCAGCGCGGCGGCCGCGGTGTCGGCGTTGACGTTGTAGACCTCGCCGTCGTCGCCGCGGGCGACGCTGGACACCACGGGGATGCGGCCGTCGTCCAGCAGCGCCCGCACCGCCCCGACCTGCACCTCGACGATCTCGCCGACCTGGCCGATGTCGACCGGCTCGCCGTCGACCAGCGCGCGCTTGCGCTCGGCGGTGAGCAGGTTGGCGTCCTCGCCGGACATGCCGAGCGCGAACGGGCCGTGCCGGTTGATCAGCCCGACGACGTCGCGCTGCACCTGCCCGGTGAGCACCATCCGGACGACCTCCATGGCCTCCGGCGTGGTCACCCGCAGCCCGGCGGTGAACGTCGACTCGATGCCGTTGCGGGCGAGCGCCTCGTTGATCTGCGGTCCGCCGCCGTGCACGATCACCGGCTTCAGCCCGGCGTAGCGCAGGAACACGACGTCCTCGGCGAACGAGTGGCGCAGCGACTCGTCGGTCATCGCGTGCCCGCCGTACTTGATCACGACGGTCTTGCCGTGGAACCGCTCCAGCCACGGCAACGCCTTGATCAGGGTTTCGGCCTTGCTCAGCACCCCGGCCCGGTTCTTGCGCATCTGCGCGCCCGATGTGATCGCGCTCATGTCGAGTACGCCGAGTTCTCGTGGACGTAGTCCGCCGTGAGGTCGGTGGTCCAGACGGTCGCGCTGTGCGGGCCCGCCGACAGGTCGACGGTGATCGCCACGTCGCGGGGACGCAGGTCGACCTTGGCGCGGTCGTCGCCGGCCGCGCCGTTGCGGCAGACCCACACGCCGTTGATCGCGACGTTGAGCTGGTCGGGCTCGAACACCGCGTCGGTGGTGCCCACCGCCGACAGGACCCGGCCCCAGTTCGGGTCCTCGCCGTGGATGGCGCACTTGAGCAGGTTGTTGCGGGCGACGGAACGCCCGACGGCGACCGCGTCGCCGGTGCTGGCGGCGCCGACGACCTCGATCGCGATGGCCTTCGACGCGCCCTCGGCGTCCACGAGGAGCTGCCGGGTCAGGTCGCTGCACACGTCGGTGAGCAGCGCGGTGAACTCCTCCTCGTCCGGGACGGTCTCCGCGGCGCCGGAGGCCATCAGGAGGACGGTGTCGTTGGTGGACATGCAGCCGTCGGTGTCGAGCCGGTCGAAGGTGACGGCGACGGCCGCGCGCAGCGCACGGTCCAGGGTCTGCGCGGGCAGGTCGGCGTCGGTGGTGATGACGCACAGCATGGTGGCGAGCGACGGGGCGAGCATCCCCGCGCCCTTCGCCATCGCGCCGATCATGTAACCGCCGTCGCCCTGCCGGAAGGCGATCTTGGCGACGGTGTCGGTGGTGCGGATGGCGTCGGCGGCGGCGAGGCCGCCGTCCCCGCGCGACAGCTCGGCGGCCGCCCTGGCGACGCCGGGCAGCAGCTTGTCCATCGGGAGACGCTCGCCGATGAGGCCCGTGGAGCAGACCGCGATCTCGCCCGCGGAGTCGTCCAGCAGCTCGGCGGCCTTCTCGGCGGTGGCGTGGGTGTCCTGGAAGCCGGGCGCGCCGGTGCAGGCGTTGGCCCCGCCGGCGTTCAGCACGACGGCGCGCAGTCGTCCTCCCTTGAGGACCTGCTGTGACCACAGGACGGGGGCGGCCTTCACGCGGTTGCGGGTGAAGACGCCCGCGGCGGCGCGGGACGGCCCGTCGTTGACGACGAGGGCGACGTCGCGGTTTCCGCTGTCCTTGAGGCCGGCGACGACGCCGGCGGCGCGAAAGCCCCGTGGGGCGGTGACGCTCACGGCGACACTCCGATCGTGGGTAGCCCGAGTTCTTCGGGAAGGCCGAGGGCGATGTTGGCGCTCTGCACCGCGCCTCCCGCGGTGCCCTTGGTGAGGTTGTCGACGGCGGCGACCACGACGAGGCGTCCCGCCTCCCGGTCGAGGGCCGCCTGGACCAGGACGGTGTTCGCGCCGAGCGTCATGGCCGTGGCGGGCCACTGTCCCTCGGGCAGCAGCTCCAGGAACGGCTCGCCCGCGTACGCGTCCTCGTACGCGGCGCGCACCCGGTCGGCGGTGACTCCGGGACGGGCCTTCGCCGTGCAGGTGGCGAGGATGCCGCGGCTCATCGGCGCGAGCGTCGGGGTGAACGACACCGTGACCGGCTCCCCCGCGACCGCGCTGAGGTTCTGGACCATCTCGGGCGTGTGCCGGTGCGTGCCGCCGACCGCGTAGGCGGACACCGAGCCCATCACCTCGCTGCCGAGCAGGTGCGGTTTGAGGGACCGCCCGGCGCCCGAGGTCCCGGACGCGGCGACCACGACGACGTCGGGCTCGGCGAGACCGGCGGCGAACGCCGGGAACAGCGCGAGCGACACCGCGGTCGGGTAGCAGCCGGGGACCGCCACGCGGCGGGCGGAGCGCAGCTTCTCCCGCTGCCCCGGCAGCTCGGGGAGGCCGTAGGGCCAGGTGCCCGCGTGGGGCGTGCCGTAGAACTTCTCCCACTGGGCCGGGTCGGCGAGCCGGTGGTCGGCGCCGCAGTCGACGACGAGGACGTCCTCGCCCAGCCGTGCGGCGATCTCGGCGGACCTGCCGTGCGGCAGCGCGAGGAACACGACGTCATGACCGGCGAGCTCGGAGGGGGCGGTCTCGGCCAGGACGCGCCCGGCCAGGGATCGGAGATGGGGATGGTGCGTACCGAGCTCGGTGCCCGCGTTGGAGCCCGCCGTCAGCGCGCCGATCTCGAACTCTGGATGTCCCGTCAGGATGCGCAGCAGCTCGCCGCCCGCGTATCCGCTGGCGCCGGCGACCGCCGTCCGGATTCCCATGTCCCCCCTGCCGTTCGCAAACTCTGGGCAAGAGTATGCATCACACTGAATGTCTATACAACACGGAGGCGTCCATGCGGCGGCTCTGAGACGAGCGCCACATCCCTCCGCCGTCCCTCCGACCGAACCCACCCGCAGACGGAATGATGTCAACGCTCGTTGACACGCGGGATAGGTTGGTCTCCATGGAGGACGATTCCGACTCCCCACCGGCCGCCGTCCGCACGGCCGGGCTGAAGAAGACCTATCCCGCGTCCGGGCCCCGCCCGGCGGTCGAGGCCGTCCGGGGCATCGACCTCGACGTCCCGCGCGGCGAGTTCTTCGGGCTGCTCGGCCCGAACGGCGCCGGCAAGTCGACCACGATCGGCATGCTCACCACCCTCGTCGTCCCCACCGCCGGCACCGCGCAGATCTGCGGACTCGACGTGACCAGGGACTCCGTCGAGATCAAGCGCCGCATCGGGGTGGTGTCGCAGAACAACACCCTCGACGGCGACCTGACCGTCGCCGAGAACCTGGAGTTCCGCGGCCGGTACTTCGGGCTCGGCGCCCGCGACGCCCGCAGGCGCGCCGACGAGCTGCTGGAGCTGTTCGGGCTCACCGAGCAGCGCGGCGGCAGCCCCTTCGAGATCTCGGGCGGGCAGGCCAAGCGCGTCATGATCTGCCGCGCCCTCGTGCACGGCCCCGAGGTGCTGTTCCTGGACGAGCCGACCGCCGGGCTCGACCCCCAGACCCGCAGGAACCTGTGGGACGTGCTGCGCGACCTCCAGGCGGGCGGGCAGACCATCGTGCTGACCACCCACTACATGGAGGAGGCCGAGGCGCTCTGCGACCGGATCGCGATCGTCGACCACGGCGCGATCCTCGCCAGCGGCACGGTGGACGAGCTGAAGTCCAGCGCCGGCGCCGACACCGTCATCACCGTGTCCTACGACGGTGACGTCCCGGAGAAGGTCAAGGCGCTCGCGGACCGCGAGGGCATCGGCAAGGTCGAGATCAACGGCGGCCAGGTGCGGGTGTTCGCCGCCGACCCCGAGGGGATCCTCGGCGAGCTCGTCTCGATCGGCGCCGGCGCGGGCGTCGGCGTCACCGACGCCACCCAGCTGCGGCCCAGCCTGGAGACCGTGTTCCTCACCCTCACCGGAAGGGAGTACCGCGAATGACCGCCTCCGGAGAGGTGACCGCCGGCGGCTCCGACGCCCCCGCCGTGCTCGCTCCCCCGCCGCCGGTGCGGGCGACGCTCCCGCGCACGTTCGCCGCGATGATGGCGCGCGAGGCGCGCGTGATGCGCAAGAACTTCGTGTCGACGTTCATCCGGGTGCTGATGCAGCCGGTGATGTTCGTCTTCGTGTTCGCCTACGTCCTGCCCAAGCTCGGCGGGGGCGCGACGGCCGTGCCGGGCGGGCCGTCGTTCTCCACGATCCTGCTGCCGGGCCTGGTGGGGTCGTCCATCATCATGCAGGCCATGATGGCGGTGACGTTCCCGCTGATGATGGAGCTGAACTGGCAGAAGTCGATCACCGACCGGGCCCTGGCCCCGGTCCCGATCCCGCTGCTGGCCGTCCAGAAGATCGTCGCCGCCGCGATGCAGGGACTGATCGGCGGGCTGCTGGTGTTCCCCGCGGTCCTGTTCATCCACGCCGAGGGCGAGGAGCCCAGCGTGCACGTGGCCGACTGGCCGGTGCTGATCCTGGTCATGGTCGCCGGGTCGCTGCTGTCGGCGGCCGGCGGACTGCTGCTCGGCACGGTGATGAACCCGCAGAAGGTCCAGGTCCTGTTCGCGCTGGTGCTGCTGCCCATGACCATGCTGGGCTGCGTGTACTACCCGTGGTCGGCGCTGGACGAGATCCGCTGGCTGCAGATCCTCAGCCTGCTCAACCCGCTGGTGTACGTGAGCGAGGGGCTGCGCAGCGCGCTCACGCCGGACGTCCCGCACATGCCGACGTGGGCTTTCCTGCTGGCCGTCGTCGGCGGGACGGCCCTGGTGACATGGGCCGCGACCCGCACCTTCACCAAGCGGGTGCTCACCTGAGGAGGCCGGGCCCGGGGCGCGGGCTCAGCGGCGCGCGCCGGGCCCGGTGATGCGGACGTCGCCGCGGCTGGTCACCACGAACACCTGCCAGTTGTAGTAGGCGTAGTAGGCGCGCGGATCGTCGCGCATCCGGCGGGCGTGCCGCTGGACGGCGTCGACGTACAGCGGGGTCGGGTTGTAGGCGTGAAGCGCCCGCCGGTAGTCGCCGGGCGCCCCGGAGGCCTTCAGGTAGTTGGCGGCGCCCATCACCGCGTCGCGGGGGTCGTTGATGTCGCCGCCCATCCCGTACTGCCGCCACGTCGCGGGCAGGAACTGCATGGGCCCCTTCGCCCCGGCCCAGCTCGGCGACTTCACCCGGCCGTACTTCGTCTCGACCAGCATGATCGCGGCGAGGACCCGCCAGTCGATGCCGAACCTTCTGCCGGCGTCCTCGAAGTGCTTCAGCAGCACTCCCGCCGGGGCTGGATCCTGCGTGCGGAACTTGTCGAGGTCGTCCTCCGGTCTGGCCAGCTCCAGGAGCTTGCGGACGGCGGTCACGTTGTCGCGCGTCTCGGCGGCCACCCGGTCCGGCAGCAGCGCCGTGGTGCGCCGCTCCAGCCCGCGGTCCCGTGCGAGCGCGCGGTAGAGCCGCTGCTGCCGCAGCGCGAGAAGGACGACCGCCTCGGGCGGCGGGGTCCGGCTCGGGTCGTCGCGCACCCACGCGTCCACCGCGGGGCCGATCGCCTGGTGCGTGCGCTTCAGGTCGTCGGCCAGCCCCTCGGGGCTCTTCGGGAGCGCGCCGTCGGGCTCCGGGAGAGGAACCGAGGGCGACGCGGAAGGCGCCGCCGGAGAAG
>DATCLF010000321.1:0-1705 GCA_036564055.1 Spirillospora sp. | reverse complement strand
CCCGTACACGGTCCGCGTCGACCTCACCGAGCGCAGGCTCACGCTGCTCAAGTCGGGACGGCGGGTCGGCGCCTGGAAGGTCGCGGTCGGCAGTGCGGACACCCCGACTCCGACCGGCCGCACGTTCCTCATGGCGGCTCTCGTCCGGGACCGGGACGCCAAGGCGCCGGGACGCCTCGTCCTGCCGCTCGGCACGCACTCGGCGACGCTCGACACCTTCGGCGGCGGTCCCGGAACCGTCGCCCTGCACGGCTGGCCCGACGCCTCCGTGTTCGGCAGGGCGGTCACGCACGGGTGCGTCCGCGTGCCGGACGACGCGCTGAAGGCCCTGTCCAGGGTTCCGCTCGGCTCCCTGGTGTTCATCGACGGCTGACCGGACGGCCAGGCACCACCCACATCCTCAAGAGGACGGAGAACACCCATGCGTTACCGCCACGTCGCCAGACGACTCACCACCGCCGGCGTGCTCGCCGCCGGGCTCGCCGCCGCCGCGACCCCGGCGCTGGCCACCGCACCGCAAGACGGCTCCGGGGGCTCGGCCTACGGGCTCGCGGTCTCCGGGCCGGTCGACGTCCCGCCGGTGCCCTCCGTCTCCTCCACCGCGGGGACGGTCGGCAAGAGCCTGCTGCGCGAGAACCGCACCAAGCTCGTCCGCGCGTCCGTGCTGGACGTCACCGCCGCCGCCGACCGCGCCCGCGCGACGGTCGCGAAGGCCGCCGTCCCGGCCGTGAAGCTGTCGGCCGACGCCATCGCCGCCAAGTGCGACGGCGGCCTCGGATCCGCGCACCTCACCCGCGCCGTCGTCGCCGGCAGGCACCTGGACTCGACGCCCCCGCCCAACACCAGCGTCCCCGTCGACGTCGAAGGCGTCGGACGCGCCGCGCTCACCCTCAACAAGCAGCAGCGCACGGCCGACGGCCGCCTCGCGGTGACCGGGCTGGAGCTCACGCTGCCGGTGCCCGGGGGCGAGCCCGCGACCGTCCGTCTCGCGTCCGCCACCTGCGGCAAGGCGTCCGGCCCGGCCGAGCCTCCGGCCGACGCGCCCGCCCCGACCCCGGTCGAGCACGACCTCCCGGTCACCGGCTGAGTCCCTGTCACGCCCGGATCGACTCACAGCCGGTAACGATGCGGCGGCCCGGCGGGCTCTGCCCGCGGGCCGCCGCGTCAGCTCGCGAGCGACTTCTCGAAATGGACGACCGCGCCCTCCCGGCCGGCGCGATCGGCGATGTGCAGCTCCTCCGTGAACGCCCTCATCAACAGCAGGCCCCGGCCGTTCTCGGCCAGGTGACCCGCGTGTCGGCTCTCCCACTCGCTCCCGACCTCGACCCCCGTCACCGCCGCGCCGTCGAAGGCGCCCCCGTCGATGACCTCCACGACGCATCTCATCTCGTTCATCCGCGCACGGACCTCGTACTCTTTTCCGTTCGTCGCGTGCTGGATCACGTTCGCGCACGCCTCCCCCAGAGCGAGCGCGATATCCGCACGGATCTCGGAGGCGACCCCGAGCCCGCGGAGAGAGGCATCGAGCGTGTGCCGCACGAGCGGAGCGCTCTCGGCGTTCCTCGGCAGGGTCATTTCTAGAACGACCTCCATGCCATTCGCCTCCGTTCCCTCCAGCAGCCAGATTTCCCGCTGATTCTCAGCGGAAACTCAAGCCACCCGAAAAACAGAGGCCGACTCCGCCGGGGTCTACTCGGCTTCTCTT
>DATCLF010000320.1:0-6306 GCA_036564055.1 Spirillospora sp. | reverse complement strand
CCGGTGGGGCCGGCTCCAGGCGGTGGAGTGGCTCGGCGCGCTCGCCGAGATCACCGGCGACTACGACCGGGCCGAGCGGCTGCAGCACGACGGGCAGCGCATGGCCGAGGAACTGCGGCTGTGGCCCGACGCGGCCGTCCGGATGGCGTGGCGCGGGTGGGTCGCCCACCTGCGCGGCGACCAGGACGCCGCCCGCCGCCTGTTCGGCCGGGCCCGGCGGCTCGGCGCCGAGCAGGGGTTCGCGCAGGCCGTGGCGTTCGCCGACATCGGCCTCGGCATGGTGGCCCGCCGCCAGGGCCGCCTCGACGACGCCGAGGACCGGCTGCGCCCCATGCTCGCCGCCGCCTCCCCGCAGGAGCCGCCCCCGCTCTACCTGCCGCTCGTCCAGACCGCCCTCGGGCACGTCGCCGAGGCGCGCGGCGACGCGGCCAAGGCCCTCGCCCTGCAGCGTGACGCGGTGGCCGTGGCGATCCGGCTCAGGGCGCCGCGCGACCTCGTGTTCTCCCTGGAGGGACTGGCCTGCGCGCTCAGCCTGGCGGGACACGTCCGGGAGGCGGCCGAGGCCCTCGGGAAGGCCGCGGCGGTCCGGAGGGAGGCGGGCCTGCCGCCGGGAACGGCCGAGCAGGACGACATCGACCGCGTCACCGGCCGTGTCACCGCGAAGCTCGCGGACGCGGAGGACGCCTTCGACGCCGGCGCCGCCCTCGACCCGGAGGAGATTCTGCGGCGGGCGGAGTCGTTGCCGCCGGAGGGCGCCTCGGTGTGGCGGGCGGAGCCGCCTCCAGGGTGACGGACGCTCAGTCGTCTTCGCCGGTGTCGTCGCCGGTGATGACGCCGACGCCGCTGAAGTGCGGAACCTCGGGCTCCGGCCGCGACATCCGGTCGGGACGCCACCGCGAGCACGACACCACGCCGGGTTCGAGCAGGCGCGCCCCGACGAAGAGCCTCTCGATCTGCTCGGGGGACCGGGCGCGGATGGGCGTCCCGCCGCGGTCCATGACCTCCCGCACCGCCCGCCGCATCGCCTCGCCGTCGAGCTCGTCGGTGGTCGCGTCGCAGGTGTGGGAGATGACCAGGTAACTGCCCGGGACGAGCGCGCGCACCAGGCGCGCGACGATCTGTTCGGCCTCGTCGTCGTCCAGGATGTGGTTCAGCACGCCGAGCATCATCAGCCCGATCGGGCGGCTGAAGTCGAGCGTGCGCGCCGCACCGGCCAGGACGGTGTCGGTGTCGCGGATGTCGGCCTCGATGTAGTCGCACGCCCCCTCGGGCGTGCTGTGCAGCAGCGCGCGGGCGTGGGACAGGACGAGGGGGTCGTTGTCCACGTAGACGATCCGGGACGACGGCGCGATGCGCTGCGCGACCTCGTGGGTGTTGTCGACCGTCGGCAGACCCGAACCGAGGTCGAGGAACTGTCGGATCCCCTGCGCGACCAGGAACCGCACGGCACGGCCGAGGAAGGCGCGGTCCTGCTGGGCGGACTTGGCGATCCCGGGCAGCACCCGCAGGACGGCGTCCCCGGCCTCGCGGTCCACGGGGAAGTTCTCCTTGCCGCCCAGCCAGTAGTCCCAGATCCGCGCCGACTGCGGCACGCTCGTGTCGATCTCCGGTCGCGGCTCGTTCGACATGACCGGTTCCCTCCGGACGAGTCAGGCCGGGCGATGACGTCCCCTTCATCATTTCCCCGGCTCACCGTTCGAATCCCGTGCGCTCTCGCGCGTTGGGCCGGGCAAGATCTGCCGACGCGCGGCCGTTCCGAAAGTGCACGGTTGACGAACTTGCCGGGGCCGCCGACCTGGTTCGGTGTCCCGCCTGCGCTGGTCTTGTCACGCTCCGATCGGGCGCCGTCACCGAGCCTTGTCCGGTATCGGACGCCGCGTTACCGTGCCCATTAGTTGATAGGAAAGTTTCCTATCAGATGGAGTCCTCATGCCCCGCTCCCCTCCATCGGTCCCGATGCGCTGCCCGCTCGATGCTCGGCGCGGTCCGCTCGGTCACGGGCGCGCGTCCATCTCTCATCCACCCCGAACGCAAAGGGAACCCCCGCTATGAAGAAGACAACGCGCAGGCTCGCCCTCACGGCGGCGGCCTTCGGCATCGCTCCCTTCATCTCCGTTCTCCTCCCGGCGACGTCCGCCCACGCCCACGGATACGTCTCCGCGCCACCGAGCCGGCAGGCCCAGTGCGCGCAGGGCGTCGTCCAGTGCGGCGACATCAAGTGGGAACCGCAGAGCGTCGAAGGACCCAAGGGTCTTCGAAGCTGCAGCGGCGGAAACGCGCGCTTCGCCGAACTCGACGACGACGGCAAGGGCTGGCAGGCCACCCCCGTCGGCAACACGGTGACCTTCACCTGGACGTTCACCGCGCGGCACCGGACGCTGAACTACGAGTACTACGTCGGTGACCGGCTCGTCGCGACCGTCGACGGCAACAACGAGCAGCCGCCCCCGACCGTCTCCCACACGATCGATCTCGGCGGCGTCACCGGCCGGCAGAAGATCCTGGCCGTCTGGAACATCGCCGACACCGCCAACGCGTTCTACGCGTGCATCGACGTGGAGGTGCGATGACGCCGCGACGCCTGCTGACGGCCCTCGGCGCCGCCCTCCTCGCCGCGGCGACCCTGTTCGGCCTCCCGGCCACGGCCACCGCGAAGGACTCGGCGAACGCCTTCGTGGTGAGCGAGGCGCAGTTCCAGCAGATGTTCCCGAACCGCAACCCCTTCTACACCTACGGCGGCCTGACCTCCGCCATGGCCTCCTTCCCGGCGTTCGCCAACACCGGTGACGACACGACCAGGAAGCAGGAGGCGGCCGCCTTCCTGGCCAACGTCAGCCACGAGACGGGCGGGCTCGTCCACATCGTCGAACAGAACCGCGACAACTACCCGCACTACTGCGACACCAGCCAGCCCTACGGGTGTCCCGCCGGGAACGACGCCTACTACGGCCGCGGCCCCATCCAGTTGAGCTGGAACTTCAACTACAAGGCCGCCGGCGACGCCCTCGGCCTCGACCTGCTGCACAACCCGTGGCTGGTCGAGCAGGACGCGACGGTGGCCTGGAAGACCGCGCTCTGGTACTGGATGACCCAGAGCGGCCCCGGCACCATGACCCCCCACGACGCGATGGTGGGCGGCCACGGCTTCGGCGAGACGATCCGCAGCATCAACGGCAGCATCGAGTGCAACGGCGGAAACCCCGGCCAGGTGCAGAGCAGGGTCGACGCCTACACGAGGTTCACCCAGCTTCTGGGCGTGCCGACCGGAGGCGACCTGACCTGCTGAGGCCCGACCTGCCGGCCTGACCTGCTGAGAAAGGTCGTCAGGCCGTCCGCAGACGCCGGCCCGCGCGCGGCCCGCTCCCGCGCGCGGGCCGGCCGCCGTCCGGGGACGCTCCCCGGGTTCCGGCCCGCCCGCGCCGTGGTCAGCCGGCGGGTTCGCGCGTCCGGTCCGTCCGGGTCCAGGGCCAGGTGATCAGCGCCCAGCCGAGCAGGATGACGACGGCCTCGACCAGGACGTACCAGGGCCAGGGACCCATCAGGTCGAGCACCGACCCGCCGGCGGGCTTGTCGTTGAGGTAGCCGTAGTTGGTTCCGGCGGCCAGGTTGAACACGAACGTGAAGACCGCCCAGACCGCGGTGGCGGCGCACGCGAACCGGTAGCTCCACCAGTCGGGACGCATGCCGAGCCCCCACGTCAGGTACACGGCGCTCCACACGATCATCACGTGCATCCCGAAGAAGGCCAGGTAGGCGATGTCGGGATAGTCGCCGCCGTCCAGCGTCGGGGTGAGCAGGCCCTGGATCGACAGCGTGAGTCCCCAGTAGTACGTCAGCGCGAAGGCGCGCCTGCCGAGCGTCCAGAGCGCGACGACCGCGGCGGGCCACGCGAGGTCGCACAGGTGCAGCGGCAGGGATCCGCCGAGGCGCCACTGCCCGGGCAGCAACGCGTGCAGCTGGGTGCCGATCATCACGTAGACGATCCCGAGCGCGTACGCCCTGCCGAACCCCCGGGCCTGCTCCCCGGGTTCCGGGCCCGTCGTCCTCTGCGTGCGGCCGACCAGCACGAGGACGGCGCACCCGGCCGCGAAGAACCCGAGCGCAGCCCAGTGCGACGGCCCGTACGCGGCGAATTGATCGGCGGCGAGGTCGGCGGCGGTCACCACAGGTGCAACTAACCACACCCGCCGAGGGTCCGGGAAGGCCGGACGCGAAGCCCGGGTCAGGAGCGTTCGAGGGACGCGAGAGCCCAGCGGGCCGCCCGCCGGGCGAGCTGGTCCCGCCGCTCCCGCGCGCTTCTGTACCGGACCTCGACGGCCAGGTTGTCGACGGTGAGGTGGACACTGGACTCGTCGTCCGGGCCGGACACGGCGAAGGCGGCCTCGCCGAGGTCGGGAAGCGGCGTGACCGACCCGGTGACGGTCTCCCGCTCCTCGGTGAGCAGGCGGAGGGCCGCGGAGGTGTCGGCCGCCGTCCGGAGCGTGAGCCTGAGCTGCTCGTCCGACCCCTCCGCGGTCGGAGAGGCCGCCCAGGAACAGTTCTTGCGCGGCCGTCCCGTGGCCGGGTCGGAGCTCTCGTCGCCGTGACTGGTGAACTCCCGTACCAGCGTGGACACCTGCTCGGCGCTGATGAGCCCGCACGGGGACGGCGCGGTCGCGAAACGCGCCGGGGCCGATGCCCGCGCGGACGACGACGCGGTCCTGGACGGGGAAGGGGGCGGCGCGGCCGCGTCGTCCCCGTTCCGGGAGGCGACGACCGCGGTCGTCGCGATGGCCGCCAGCGTCACCACGGCGACGGCGGACACGACGGCGGCGACGATCCACGGGCGGCCCGTACTCGAAGGACCCGTACTCGATGGCTGCGCGGGGACGGTGGCGACCCCGGCCGCGACCGGAGACGGCGACGGGTGCGGACCCGCCGGAGACGGAGACGGATGCGTGCCCGCCGGGGGAAGGGCGGCCCGCTCGCCCGTCACCAGCGAACGCAGATACTCCTCGGTCGCCTCGGCGTCGAGACGCGCCTCCGGATCCTTGACCAGGAGCCGTCTCAGCAGCGGTTCGAGGGGACCGGCGGCGCGTGGCGGGTCGGGCTCGTCGGCCAGCACGGCGCCCAGCGTCGCCATGAGCGTCGAGCGCGCGAACGGCGGGCGGCCCTCGGTCAGGGTGTAGAGCGTGGCGCCCAGGGACCAGAGGTCGGAGGCGGGCCCGCCGTCGTCCTCCCGCACGCGTTCGGGCGCCATATAGGCCGGCGATCCGATCAGCGACCCCGGCCGCGTCAACGTGGCCTCGCCCTCCAGCGCCGCAATGCCGAAATCGGTGAGGACGGCGAGACCGTCCTCGCGCAGGAAGATGTTGGCGGGCTTGACGTCCCGGTGCAGCACCCCGTGGGCGTGCGCGGTACGAAGGGCACCGAGAATCTCAAGGCCGATGCGCGCCACCCGCTCGGGCGGCAACGGACCCTCGTCGGCGAGCACCGCGTCCAGGGACCGGCCGGTGAGCAGGTCCATCACGATGCACGGCACTCCATCTTCGAGGAGGACGTCGTGCACACCGACGATCGATTGATGCCGCAGCGCGGCGGCCGCCTGCGCCTCGCGCAGAGCGCGCCGGGACGCGTGCTCGCGCTGCTCATCCGTCAGGTGGTCGGGCAGCAGGAACTCTTTGATCGCCACGTCCCGGCCGAGCTCGTCGTCGTGGGCGCGCCAGACCACGCCCATCCCGCCCCGGCCGAGACGTTCGACGATCCTGTAGCGTCCCGCGATCGTCCGCGGCGGCCTCTCGCCGGCCGACGAGTCGCGGGACGCGCGGCCCGCCGAACCGGCCCGTGGATCCGTCGTCATCGCGCCGCCCGCGCGACCCAGCGCGCCACCTTGTGGGCCTCCTCGGGGGACGCCTTGCCGCGCTCGTAGTAGTGCTCGACCCGCAGCACCGTGCTCTTCACCCGCAGCACCACGGCCGAGATCTCCATGGGCTCCGTCAGTCCCGTGGACGTGTAGGCGAACGCCTCGTCGCCTATCCCGTCGATGGCGCGTGCCCCGCTCTTGCGCGCCTTCACGTGCCTGACCTGGATGTCGGGCCAACCCCAGTAGTGCGTCCCCGGCTTCGTCGTGTTCTTGGTGCTCACGAACTCGGTGTGCGCCTCGGCGGGGGACTGCGGGGGCGTCCCGCCGCCGGACCGGCCGACGTCACCGATCACCAGTGCGCGTTTCGGGGCGAGCCACCCGCACTCGCCCTCGTCCTGCTCGGCCTCGGGCCTCGAGTCCCGGAGCACGTCGATCACCTGCTTCTGGGTGAGCAGCCCGCACAG
>DATCLF010000319.1:0-3015 GCA_036564055.1 Spirillospora sp. | reverse complement strand
CGCGAAACCCGTGTCGACGATCACCCGTTCGTCCACGGGATGGCCGAGCGCGAACGCGTGGTGCTCTCCGGGCGCGGCGAACAGGGCGAGACCCTCCGACGCGCGGCGCGGGTCGAGCTCCCCCGCCGCGCGTTCGAGCCCGCGCACCACCTCCTCGGCGGTCTCGGGCGTCACCCGGTCGTCGTCGTGCAGCCGCCGCCGCACCTCGGCGAGAAGGTTCCGCAGCCGGATCGGATCCTGCCGGTGCTCCGGGAGCGCCCGGTGCGTCGGCATCAGCACCGACACCGCCGGGTAGGCCCGCGGCTTGCGCAGCTCGGACAGCGTCGCGGCGTCCATGATCCCCCGATCGTCGCCGTTGTCGCTTCTGCCTCTTTTCTAGCTACTCGCAGGTCAATGAGGCGTAAGAGGCGGTTATCAGCCCGGCGTGATGAGAAGGCCGCGGACCCGGATCCCGGACGGGCCGCTCACGTGCCCTTGCCCTGCCTCTGTGCCCGGTCGCGTTCGGCGAGCTTGGCGAGGCGGGCGTTGTAGACGGCGAGCTCGTCGTCGGCGGCGCGTCCCTCGCCCCTGGCGGCGCGGTCGGCCCTGCGGTCCTGGCGCCGCGCCTTCCGCTGGTCGTCGGCGTACCACTGGAGCGCGAGGAAGATCAGGACGACGAACGTCGGGATCTCCCCGAAGGCCCACGCGATCGCGCCGCCGGTGTGCTGGTCGTGCAGGATCGTCGTCCCCCACGGCGGGTCGACGGCGTTGTACCAGCCGCGGGCGAGCGGCTGGCCGAGGTTCATCAGCGCGATGCCGAAGAACGCGTGGAACGGCATCGTCACGAACAGCAGGAGCAGCCGCGCGGGATAGGGCAGCCTCCGCGGCGCCGGGTCGACGCCGAGCAGGACCCAGAAGAACAAGGCGCCCGCCGCGAGGAAGTGCACCATCATCGCGATGTGGCCGAGGTGGTTGCGCATCGCCGCCTCGAACAGCGGCGTGAAGTACAGCACGAACGTGCCGGCGACGAAGATGATCGTCGCCGTCGCGGGATGCGCGACGATCGAGACGTACCGGCTGTGCAGCACCGCCGTCAGCCACTCGCGCGGGCCGCGGTCGCCGCGGATCCGGGCGGGCCTGAGGGCGCGCAGCGCGAGCGTCACGGGTGCGCCGACGACCAGGAAGATCGGCGTCAGCATGTTCAGGACCATGTGCTGCGCCATGTGCACGCTGAACAGGATCGGCGCGTACTTGGCGACGCCGGTCTGGGTGACGGCGACGATGCTCGCCAGGCCGACGAACCAGGACACGGTGCGTCCCAGCGGCCAGGAGTCTCCCCGCCTGCGCAGCCGGACGACGGCGGCGAGGTACAGGCCGCCGAGCACGACGACGAGGACGGCGAAGAACAGGTCGAACTGCCACAGCGTGAGCAGGCGTCCCGGGGTGACCTGCGGCGGCATCTCGTAGCCGAGCAGCGTCCTCACCGCCGACCCGGCGTCGGCGGGCGGGGGCGGCGCGGTGCGCGCCAGGGCCACCGACAGGCCCATGGTCGCGGCCATCACCACGGCCTCCACCACCGCGAACCGCGTGAAGGCCAGGGGCTTGCGGTCGGCGAGGGCGGGCAGCGTCCGGGACCGGTGCCACATGCCGAACCAGCCGAGCGCCCCGAACGCGACGATCTTCCCGAGGGCCAGCCGTCCGTAGCTCGTCGCGATCAGGTCCGCCGGCTCGGGAAGCCGGGCGATCACGTTCACCAGGCCGCTGACGCCGACGGTGACGAAGCACCACAGCGCCATGCGGCTGAACCGCTCCGCCATGGTCGCGAGCTTGTCGCGGCGGAGCATCGCGTGGACGGCGACGACGGCGAGCCCGCCCACCCAGGGGGCGACGGCCGCGACGTGCAGGGCGACCCCGGTCGTCGCGACGGCGTGGTTGGCGGCCGAGGCGGAGTGCCCGGTCAGCGGCGCCGGCAGCAGCGCGATCCCGGCCATCGCCAGCAGCCCGAACGCGCCGGCGGACGTGGTGGTGGTCCTCGCCAGCAGTGCCACGACGACGGCGAGCAGCACCACGATCATGAGGGCGGTGCCCTGGGGCAGGGAGCCGATGTAGCTGCTCAGCTCGCTGCCGGTGACGACGGTCTCGACGGGCTCGCCGAGGACGTCGGCGACGGTGAACACCAGGGTGGCCGCCGCGGCGGCGGCCCAGCCGGCGGCGAGCCAGGACGCCGCGGCCACGTACGTCGCCGCGTCCCGCGACAGCCGGCCGGAGCCGCGTCCGCCCTCGACGGGCAGCAGCGCGGCGGCGGCCAGGAGGGCGCCGACGGTGAGGGCGGACAGCACGTTCATCGCCGCCCGGGAGAACGGCAGCCCCCACCGGGTGAGGGCGCCCGGGTCGCCGAGACCGGGGATGACCTTCTCGGTGACCGAGCCGCCGAGGACGAGCCCCGCCGCCAGGACGGCCGCGGCCGCCGCCGCCGCGACCGCGGCGGCGAGCCAGACGCTCAGGACGCCCCTATTCACCGCTGCCGTCCGCCCGGTGCTTGCCGGCCGCACGGAACACGATGCCGACGCCGATCCCGATGCCGACCAGCAGTCCGGCCAGGATCAGCAGCACCGTCACCGCGCCGGAGCCGGAGCCTCCCTGCGCGGCGACCTGCATCACCCCGGCGGCCGCGCCGGCCGGGGCGTCCTCGGCCGGTGCGGTCTCCCCCGGTCGCGGGCGGGCCGACGCGGGCGAGGCGGCGGCAACGGCGGACAGCACGGCGAACACGGCGGAAAGGCCGAGGACGCACGCGGACCGGCGAAGCGTGACCAGGTTCATGGGCGGGCCGGGGTTCTCTCGTGGGCCGACGGGGTCTCCCCCAACCCTACTGAGGCCGCGCCCGTGGCGCGTCCGGGGGTTTCGCGACCCCGCCGAGACGTCGTCCTACACACCCACGCAGGTCAGGGCGCGGCGGTAGGCGGCCAGGCGCGGCTCCTCGTCGGTGCCCGCCTCGGCGAGGACCTCGGCGAGGTCGAACCACGCCTGCGCGGCCTC
>DATCLF010000318.1:0-3351 GCA_036564055.1 Spirillospora sp. | reverse complement strand
CCGCCGATCGGTGTGATGTCGCTCCGTACCCGCCGGGACGCACGTGACGGGTGCGGAGTTCGGCGAGGGTGTGCGTCGTCCCGTGCCCGCTCGGGGGACGCCGTTCAGGAGGGCGGGGCGAGCGCGGCGCGGAACACGGCCGTCACGCGGTCGATGAGCTCCTCCCGGTTCGCGGTGCGCAGCTCGTCCACGTCGAGCACGCTCCGGATGGGACCGGCGCCCATCATGATCGTGGTCGCCAGGAGCGCGCGGGCTCGGGCGTCGGGGCCGTCGAGCTGGGCGGTGAGCGGCTCGATCATGACGTCCTCCATGTAGTGCAGGAGGCTCTCCCTGATCTCGGGGTGGCCGGCCGACCGCTCCAGCATCCGCCCCACCGAGCTGACGGGGCCGTGGTCCATCATCCGGACGAAGTGCTCGGCCAGCCGGCGGGGGAGTCCCCCGGGGTCGCCGGCGATCACCCCGCGCAGGACCGACTCGCTGGCGAGGACCTCGCCGAACAGGGCCGCCTTGGAACCGAAGTACCGGTTGACCAGCGCCGTGTTCGCCTCGGCCCGGGCCGCGATCATGCGGACGGTGACGCCGCCGTAGCCGTGCTCGCCGAACAGGTCGCGGGCGGCCTGCAGGATGCGGCGCCGCGTCGCCTCCCGGTCGCGTCTGGGGCGCCGGGAGGGGCTCGTCTCGCCGTCCGCGCCGGACGGCGTGGCCCGCCCGGCCTCGTCCTCGACCCTCATCTCCACGGTCGGTCCACCCGTTCTGCTCGTCGTCGCCACCGTCGACGTCGGAAATCTATCGATTTGCAAGTAAACAACCGTCTACATAAGATACATGCACAGCACAGGTAATTACTTCTACGGTCTTCGGGCCGACATGGGGGCAGGGTGGCTCGAACGAGCACGGAGTCCAGCGATCCGGCGTCGGAGCCGGGGTCCACGACGCGGTCGGAGCGACCGCACTACACGCATCGTCAGATTCTCGAGGTTCTCGCCGGCCTGATGATGGCCATGCTGACGTCGACGCTCTCGACGTCGGTGATCGCCACGGCGTTGCCGACGATCGTCGGCGACCTCGGCGGCCAGGACAAGCTGTCGTGGGTGGCCAGCGCCACGCTGCTGACCATGACGGCGTCCACGCCCCTGTGGGGCAAGCTGTCGGACCTCGCCGGCCGCAAACGGATGTTCCAGACCGCCCTGCTGATCTTCACTCTCTCCTCGATGGGGGCGGGGCTGTCCCAGAACATCGGGCAGCTCATCGCCTGCCGGGCGGTCCAGGGCCTCGGCGCGGGCGGGCTGATGGCGCTGGCCCAGGTCATCATCGGTGACATCGTCGAGCCGCGGGAGCGCGGACGCTACGCCGGTTTCATGGGCGCCGTCTTCGGCGTCTCCACCGTCGCGGGCCCGCTGCTCGGCGGGTTCATCGTGGACACCGAGGCCCTCGGCTGGCGCTGGTGCTTCTACGTCTGCGTGCCGCTGGCGGTGGTCGCGTTCGCCGTGATCCAGCGGGTCCTGAAGCTGCCGAGGATCCACCGCGACACCAGCCTCGACCTCTTCGGCGCGGTCACCATCACCGGCAGCGCCGCCACGCTGATGCTGCTGCTGTCCATGGGCGGGACGGAGTTCGCGTGGAACTCGGTCTGGACGTACGCGTTGCTCGCGGTCACCGCCGTGCTGCTCGTGCTCGCGGTCGTCGCCGAGCGCCGCGCCGGCAACCCGATCCTGCCGCCGCGGCTGTTCCGCAACCGGATGTTCGTGCTGACCTCGTTCGTGTCGGTCTGCACCGGCATGGCGATGTTCGGCGTGATGATCTACATGCCGCAGTACCTGCAGATCGTGAAGGGGATGAGCCCCACGGCGTCCGGCCTGATGACGCTGCCGCTCGTCCTCGGGATGCTGATCGCCTCGACCGGTTCGGGGCAGATCGTGACCCGCACCGGCCGGTACAAGATCTTCCCGGTGGTCGGTCTCGGCGGCATCGCCGTGGGGATGTTCCTGCTGTCGCGGCTGCACACCGACTCCTCGTCCCTGCTGATCGGCGTGGACCTCGCCGTCCTCGGCGTCGGGATGGGCCTGACGCTGCAGATCCTCATCCTCGCCGCGCAGAACGCCGTCGCGCCCGCCGACCTGGCGGCGACGACGTCGGGCGTCTCGTTCTTCCGGAACCTGGGCGGCGCGATGGGCGTGGCCGCGTTCGGCGCGATCCTCACCAACCGGGTCGCGAGCGAGATCGCCTCGGGCCTGCGCTCGGCCGGCATCACGGCTCTGCCCGGCGGCGGCAAGCTCGGTTCCCCGGCTGAGATCGCGAGGCTGCCGGAGCCGATCAGGGACATCATCCGGGACGCCTTCACCAACGCGCTGGAGACCGTCTTCCTCTTCGGGATCCCGGTGGCGTTGCTCGGCTTCGCCGGCGCGCTCGCGCTGAAAGAACTGCCGCTGCGCGGATCGGCGCGCCGCGGCGGGGGGCCCGGCGGCGCCGTGAAGGAGGACGTGGCGACCCGCCCGGTGTGACCGGCGCAGTGTGACGGGATGACGCGGCGGTCGGTGCGCCCCGGTCAGCGGCCCCGCAGCTCACGGGCGAGCCGGTCCGCGGACGCCCGGTCGGGCGGTCCCGTCACGACGATCTTCCCGTCCGGGACGGCCGTGTCGACGCGCGGGAGCGTGACCAGCCGGTTCCGCACGACGAACGCGAGGTCGCGCCCGACGGCCGAGCGGGTGAGGTCGGCGAACGCCTTGCGGTCCGACGGCCGCAGCGTCACCGCCACGTCGTAGCCGCCCGGCCGGGTCCGCGACTTCTGGACGCGCAGGTCGGCGACCGTGCGGATCGCGATGCCCCGGGTCAGCCGGTGGCACACCGGGCCCGTCCTGGACTGGCCCGTGATGCCCGGCGTCCCGGCCGGGCACGCCCCCGGCACCGTCTGGGTCACTGGGTAGATGTGCAGCGGCGCCGCCAGCGTCACCGGACGGGTCCGCATCGAGGACGCGATCAGCGCGCCGGTGACCGCCACCGCCGCGATGAGCAGCCCGAGCGTCAGCACCATGACGAGCAGCGCCGAACGGTGCTGCTCGGCCGCCCGCTCCGGTGAAGGGAGCTCCCATCGGGCCGCACGGCGCCGCGCCGCGCGGCTCCGCTTGGCCTCCGCGGCCGCGCGCCGCCGTTCGGCCGCCCGCGCCCGCCGCCGCGCCGCCTCGGAACCGGGCTTCGCAGCCGTCGGAAGCGGGGCCGTCGTCCCGGGAGCGTCCGCGGCGTCACCGCTCTTCGCCGCGGCGTCACCGGCGGGCTGCGCCGCGGCCGGGTCCGGCGGCGCGGACGGCTTGGTGAGGGACGGCCTCGCCGCCGCGGCGGCGGACGCCTCGGCGG
>DATCLF010000317.1:0-15721 GCA_036564055.1 Spirillospora sp. | reverse complement strand
GGTGGGCATGCTCAGTCCTCGTCGCTCTCAGTCGGACGCTTGGTCGGTGGCTCGTTCGGTCGCTGAGTCGCTCGTTCGGTCACTGGGGTCGTCGTCGGCGGGCCATGCGCCGCCCATCTCCTTGGTGAGGGCCATGGCGGTGTCCCGGACGGCGCGGGCCGTGAGCGCGTCGGGGGCCGTCGGCAGCATCCGGTCGGTGCCGATCGCCGCGATGGTGGCGCACACTCCCGAGTCGGCGAACACCGGCGCCGCGATGACGCTGATGCCGCGCTGGTTGGCGGGGTAGATGCTCAGCCCGAGCTTGCGGGTGGCGGCGATGCGTTCGAGCAGCGTCCTGCGCTGGCTGACCGGAAGGGACGCGAGCAGCCGGTCGACCTGGAGCTGGTCGGGCAGGTAGGCCATGAACGCGATGGCCTGCGCGGTGTCGAGGGCGAGCTGCGAGCCGACGCGCACCGTGACGATCGTGCCGTGCGCCGCGTCCTCCTCGACCAGGGACACCACCGGGCCGGACGGCCCCCACAGTGACAGCACGGACGTGACGCCGGTCTGTTCGGTCAGGCCGCGCAGGTGGGCGGGGGCGACCTGGATGATGCGGCGCTGTCCGATCGCGAAGGCGCCGAGCTGGATGAGCAGCGCGCCCGGGGTGTAGCTCGCCGGCCGGCTGCCCCGTTCGAGGAGCCCGGCCGCGGTCATCGACGTGAGGTACCGGTGGACGGTGGTCCGGTTGAGGCGCAGCCGCTCGGTCGCCTCCGACACCGACAACTCCGGCGCCTCGGGTCCGAACAGTCCCAGGATCTGGGCCATCCGGCTCACGGCCTGGATGTCGGACTGGCCCGCCTGCTGCGCCATAGAGGTCTCTCCCTTGGCCATGCGCACTCTCTGCGCGATGGTCGGTTGCGGTCGCTCTGTCGGTAGCTCTGTCGGTAGCTCTGCCGGTCGCTACGTCATGGTCAGATTCTGAACTTGATGTTCAAAGTACGTAGCTGGCGCGACGATAGCAAAGTGACCTGAGTCACGCAAGGCTCAACATCCCGTCAAACGCGGTCGGTGGATCGTTCGTCGCTTGATCAAGGCTACGTGTGCTTTGCCGGAGGTCAGCCGCCGAGAAATGAGAACGGATGGCTGGAGGACACACTCCGGTAATGAATCGCACATCTATCGTTGACGTTCACAGAGTGGATAGCTAGTGTGCATTGCGAACATCAGGGAGGTTGTCCATGCCCGGAGCAAGCGCCATCACGACCGTGTTGCGCGGAGCCGTCGACCTGCACTGCCACTCGGGACCCAACCCGTTCCCGAGACGCTTCGACCACGCGGAGGCCGCCTTCGACGCCGAACGGCTCGAGATGCGGGCGATCCTCGTCAAGTCCCACCACCACAACACGGTGATGGACCTGCTGGCCATGGGCGACCGCCTGGCCAAGAGCTCCACGCAGGTGTTCGGGGGGATCGCGCTCAACAGCCAGGTCGGCGGCATCAACCCCTACGCCGTGGCGATGAGCCTGCGGATGGGGGGAAAGGCCGTCTGGTTCCCGACCTTCTCCTCGGGCCGTCACATCGAGTGCCACCCCGAGGGCGGCGGTTTCCCCACCGCGACCGTCGACGTCCCGACCGCGCGGGTGGACGTCCACAACGACGCCGGCGAGCTCCTGCCCGAGGTCTACGAGGTCCTCGACCTCATCGCCGAGAGCAACGCGATCCTCTCCGGGGGACACCTCCCGCCGGAGACCATCACCCAGCTCTTCGAGGAGGGACGCCGCCGCGGCGTCAAGCGGATGGTCATCAACCATCCGAACTTCGTCATCGGAGCGAAGCCGGAGCAGTGCTTGGAACTGGTCCGTCTCGGCGCCTACGTCGAGCACGAGGTCGGGATGTACGACCCGGAGGGGTACCGCAAGTGGGACCCCAAGGACCTGCTGACCTGGATCGAGACCATCGGGCCCGAGCACACCGTCCTCGCCTCCGACCTCGGTCAGGCGAACCGGCCGCTGCCCGTCGACGCCTTCATCCGCGTCGGCTCGGCCCTGCTCGACCTCGGGCTGAGCGAGAAGGACCTGCGGCAGATCACCTGCGTCAACCCCGCCGGCCTGCTCGGCCTGGACGACTGAACCAGCTCACCAGAGGAACGGACGACCCGAGACGCCCCACGAAACAGGAGAGTCCCCCAGTGCAGACAGAGGAAAAGAGCCAGACCAGGACCGGAGCCGAGTACGTCGAGTTCTACGACCTCGAACCGAGCGAGCAGACCGGCGCCGGGACCAAGACGTGGCTGGCCCGCGGGCAGAACTTCGTCGTCGCCTACTCCACCGCCGTCAAGGGCGACGAGCTCACCCGCGAGGACCAGTCCGACGAGTACGTCGTCGTCCTGCCCCACGAGGCAAGCGCGGCGACCGTGCGCACGCCCGACGAGACGGTGTCGCTGGAGGGCCAGGGCGTGATCGTCGTGCCGCCCGGCCGCTCCACGGTCGTCGCGGACGCCGACGGCGACCTCGTGCGGCTGTTCACCGTGGCGTCCGCCGAGCCGCTCGCGCGGGCCAGCGTCAACCAGGCGTCCTACGAGGAGCCCAACCCCAAGGTCGCTCCGTTCGAGCCCTGGCCCGACCCGGCCGACGGCCACCGCATCCGGGCCTACCCGCTGTCGGAGGTGCCGGTGGACCCCGCCCGGTTCGGACGCATCTTCCGTTGCAGCACCTTCATGGTGAACTTCCTGAACCCGCGGATGGGCGTCCGTGACCCCGAGGCGCTCTCGCCGCACCAGCACGACGACTTCGAGCAGTGCTCGCTCGCGGTCGAGGGCGAGTTCGTCCACCACATCCGGACCCCCTGGACCAAGCGGATGAGCGAATGGCTGCCCGACGAGCACGTCAAGGTCGGCAGCCCGTCGATCGCGGTGATCCCGCCGACGGCGGTGCACACCACCCAGTCCGTGGGTGCCGGCCGCAACCAGCTCATCGACATCTTCTGCCCGCCGCGGGCGGACTTCTCGGCCCGTCCCGGCCTCGTCCTGAACGCCGACGAGTACCCCATACCTTCGTGACCCAGGAGGAAGGGACATGAGACTCAAGTCCCTCGTGGGCCTGACCGCCGCCGTCGTCCTGGCCTGCAGCACCGCCGTCGCCTGCGGATCGAACGACCCCGAGGTCACGGCCGACGGCCGGACCGTGCTCAAGGTCGCCATCGCCACCCCGACCTGGAACTCCGGGTTCGCGACGCTGGCGGTCGCCGAAGCGCGCAAGTACTTCTCCGAGGAGAAGGTGGACGTGCGGGTCTCCACCTTCGAGTCCGGTACCCAGGTCGCCCAGCAGGTCATCTCGGGCCAGACGGACATCGGCCTCATGACCGCCGAACCCGTGGGCATCGGCCGGGAGAAGGGCACGTCGCTGGTCTACTTCGCCGGCTACTACCCGAAGTGGATCTCCAACATCCAGGTCCCCGAGGGGTCGAACGTGCGCAGCATCCGCGACCTGCCCGGCAAGCGGGTCGGGGTCACCGCCGTCGCGAGCTCCGGCACGACGTTCGTGCGCACCGCCATGAAGATGGAGGGCCTGGACGCCGCCACGGTGAAGTTCATCCCGATCGGCGGCGGCGCCGAGCAGATCAACGCGATCAAGAGCGGCAAGGTCGACGCGCTCGGTCTGTGGGACACCCAGTACCAGCTCGTCGAGAACGCCGGCATTAAGCTGACCCCGATCCGGGTCGCGTCCACCGACGGCCTGTTCGGCGGCGGGTTCGCGGTCAAGAGCGACTACCTCAAGGAGAACAAGGACGTCCTGACCCGCTTCGGCAGGGCCATGGCGAAGGCCATGGTGTTCGCGGAGGCGAACCCGGAGGCCGCGGTCCGTGACCTGTGGTCGCTGCATCCCGAGGCCAAGCCCCAGCAGGGCGGGTCCGAGGAGGAGATCCTCGAAGGCCAGGTCAAGGTCCTCAAGGTCCGGCTGGACGGCCAGGGCGTCAAGCCCGGCGAGGACCGCTGGGGCTACATGGACGACAAGGCCGTCACCGCCACGATCAACTTCATGCAGCAGGCCGGGCTGATCAAGAAGACGTTCCCGGCGAGCGACATCTACACCAACGACCTGATCGACGGGATCAACGAGTTCGACTTCGCCCAGATCCGCGCCCAGGCGAAAGCCGCCTAGTGAGTGGTGTGCAGACCCCCTCGGCTCCCACCCCACCCGAGCACTCGACAGCTAGGGGGACCTCATGAAACTCAGTCGACCAGGCAGACGATCGGGCAGACGACCATGTGAACGGCCGCGTGGACGGCGTGACGCGCGGGCGGCGGCCGTGGCCCCGGTGGCGATCCTGCTCGCCGCGGTGCTCGCGCTGGCCGGGTGCGGCGACTCGTCCGGCGGCGGCTCCTCCGGCGGGAGCCAGCGGATCCGGCTCGGGATCGGCTCGCCGAGCTGGAACGCCGGATACGCCACCCTCGCCGTCTCCGAGGCCAGAGGCTACTTCGCGCAGGAAGGACTGGACGTGGACGTGCAGCTGTTCCCGTCCGGTACCCAGGTCGCGCAGCAGGTGGTCTCCGGCCAGATCGACGTCGGGCTGGCGACGCCGGAACCCGTCGCCATCGGCCACGCGCGCAACACCGGGCTGACGTACTTCGCGCAGTACTGGACCCGCTGGATCTACAGCCTCAAGGTCCCGGAGGGCTCGTCGATCGCCTCCGTGGCGGACCTGGAGGGCAAGCGGGTCGGCGTGACCGCCGTGGCGAGCTCGGGGGCGACGTTCGCCCGGACGGCGCTGAAGATGCAGGGCCGCGACCCCGAGTCGATCAAGCTGGTGCCGATCGGGGCGGGCAACGAGCAGATCAACGCGATCAAGAGCGGCAAGGTCGACGCGCTCGCGCTCTGGGACACCCAGTACCAGATCGTCGAGAACGCCGGCGTCAAGCTGAAGCCGCTGCCGGTGCCCGGCACCGAGAACCTGTTCGGCGGCGGGTTCCTGGTGAAGAAGCCGGACCTGAAGGACAAGCAGGACATGCTCGTCCGGGTCGGCAGGGCGTTCGCCAAGGGCGTGGTGTTCGCCGAGGCCAACCCCGAGGCGGCCGTGCGCGACCTGTGGAAGCTGCACCCCGAGACCAAGGGCTCGGCGACGGTTCCGGAGGACGAGCTGCTGGCCCAGCAGGTCAAGGTGCTCAAGGTCCGCCTGGACGGGCAGAAGGTCGGACCGGACGACGGGCAGAGCTGGGGACGGATGGACCCCGCCGCGGTGACCGGGACCGTGAAGTTCCTGACCACGGCAGGGTTGATCAACAAGGAGTTCCCCGCCGCCGACATCTTCACCAACGACCTGATCCCGAAGATCAACGAGTTCTCGTACGACGAGATCCGCGACGCCGCGAAGAAGGCGGGCTGACATGGTCAAGCCGATGCGGCTCGGCGTGGCGGTCGACCTGGGGTCGGCGGCGAAGGTCCGTCCCCAGGTCGACCGCGCCGCGCGGCTGCTGGAGACGGCCGAGGAGAACGGACTGTCGTCGGTCTGGCTCGGCGAGAGCTACCACGTGCGGCCCGAGCCGTTCCACCTGCCGGCCGTGCTGATGGTGCTCGCGCACCTCGCGGGACGGACCGGGCTGCCGCTCGGCACGGCGGTGCTGCTGGCCCGCGCGTACGAGCCCCGGCGCCTCGCCTACGAGGCGGCGCTGCTCGACCAGCTCTGCGGCGGGCGGCTGACCCTCGGCCTCGCCCTCGGCAACCCCGACCTGGTCGAACGGTTCGGCGTCCGGACCGAGGGCCGCCGTCCCGCGCAGTGGTTCGAGTCGTTCGTCACCACCCTGCGGGAGACGTGGTCGGCCGCCCCCGCCGCGGAGGGGACCGGGTCCGGGGCGGCCGGCGGCGCGGCCGGAGGACAGGACCCGGGACAGGGCCCGGCGCCGGTGATGCCGCCGCCGCTGCGTCCGGGAGGCCCGCCGCTGCTGCTCGGCGGGCGGACCCGCGCGGCGGTGCTCAGGGCCGCCACCGTCGGCGACGGCTACTACGCCGCCACCAACTACGGTGACGGCCTCCTGGCCGCGCGGGCCGCGGAGTACCGGGAGGCGCGGGCCGGGGAGCCGGGCGAGGTCGCGGTCACCCGGCTGTGCCTGGTCAGCGAGGACGGCGAGCAGGCGCGCAAGGAGGCGACCCGGTACTTCGCCTCCGTCCTCGACTACTACACCCGCCGCCGGGCGTGGATGGGGGTGGACGGCCCGGAGGAACCCGCGCTCTCCCTGGTCGGGTCGCCGGACGAGGTCGCTGCGGCGCTGCGCCGGTACGCCGCGGCCGGCGTCACGTCCGTCCAGCTCCGCGTGGCGCCGTACGGGACGCCCCCGGAGGTGGCCCGGCGGACGCTGCGGATGGTCGGGACCGCCGTCCTGCCCGAGCTGGGCGACATCGTCCAGGAACGACCCGTCCAGCAAGGACCCGCGCAGGAGGCGCCGGCGCAATCGGACACATTTACGGAGAGGAGAACGCTCGGATGAGTCCAGGGGACGGCTTCCCCTCCTACCGGGAGCTGCTCGAACGGCAGGACGCGCCGCCGGGCTCGTCCTGGGGCGTCTTCGGGGAGGGCAACCAGCTCGGCACGCTCAACTTCATCGGCCCCGAGCAGGTGAAGGAGGCGGTCGGGCTGGTCCGCCGCGGCGCGGTGTTCAACCTCGACTACCCGCTGAACACCTTCGTCCCGGCGCCCGCCGGGACGAGGCCGCCGACCCGGCACCACATGTTCGCCAACAACCCCAACCACCGGGACGACTGGCTCGACTCGTTCTACCTGCAGTCGACGTCCCAGATCGACGGGCTGCGGCACATCCGCCACCCGAAGTACGGGTTCTACGGAGGCGTGCCCGACGAGGAGATCGCCGAGGAGACGCCGGCGCTGGGCATCCAGACGGTCGCCGAGCGCGGCATCGTCGCCCGTGGCGTGCTGCTGGACCTCGCCGGGTACTTCGCCGACCGCGGCACCCCGCTCGACCTGGCCGGCAACTACATGATCACGCCGGAGGACCTGGACGCGGCGGCGCGGGCGCAGGGCGTGGAGTTCCGGCGCGGTGACGTGCTGCTGCTGCGGGTCGGGTGGGCCCCGTACTGGCTCAACGAGGTCGACGAGGAGACCCGGCGGAACTTCAAGAAGAAGATCCGCCACCCCGGTCTCATCCAGTCCCAGGAGATGATCGAGTGGCTCTGGGACCACCGGTTCGCGATGGTCGCCTCCGACGACCTCGGCGTGGAGGCCCACCCGGTGAACCCGGACTCGGGGTTGATCGACCCGGACGAACCGCCGCCCGAGCGCGGCGTCGTCCACAACGGGATGATGCACCGTCCCCTCCTCGCGCTGCTCGGCCTGTTCCTCGGCGAGCTGTGGAACCTGGAGGCGCTGGCGGAGGACTGCCACGCCGACGGGGTCTACGAGTTCCTGCTGACCGCCAAGCCGCTGAACGTCGTCGGCGGCGTCGGATCGCCGCCGAACGCCATGGCCATCAAGTAGGGGCGATCAAGTGAAGGAGGACGACACCGTGAACGGCGTACTCGCTCGTTCTGGGACGGGGGTGGCGGGCCCGTGATGGAGGTCGCCGCCGACCCGGACGAGGCCGTCCGCGGCGTGAAGGACGGCGACACGGTGCTGATCGGCGGGTTCGGTCTCGCCGGTCATCCCGTCGCGCTGATCGACGCGCTCCGCCGCACCGGCGTCCGGGACCTGACGGTCGTGAGCAACAACGCCGGCAACGGCACCACCGGCCTCGCCGCGCTGCTCGCGGCCGGGATGGTCCGCAAGATCATCTGCTCGTTCCCCCGGCAGGTCGACTCGTTCGTGTTCGACGAGCTGTACCGCGCCGGGAAGATCGAGCTGGAGGTGGCGCCGCAGGGCAACCTCGCCGAACGCATCCGCGCCGCCGGGGCCGGCATCGGCGCGTTCTACACGCCGACGGCCGTCGGCACGCCCCTGGCCGAGGGCAAGGAGACCCGGGTAATCGACGGTCGCGAGTACGTCCTGGAGTACCCGATCCGCGGGGACGTCGCGCTGATCCGCGCCCACCGGTCCGACGAGATGGGCAACCTCGTGTACCGCAAGACCGCCCGCAACTTCGGACCGATCATGGCCACGGCGGCGGCGCTGACCGTGGTCGAGGTGGAGGAGGTCGTCCCGACCGGGGCGCTCGACCCGGAGTCGGTCGTGACTCCGTCGATCTACGTCGACCGCGTCGTGGTGGCGCCGCGGAACAGGGAGGCGGCGGCGTGAGCGCGACGCGGACGGCCGTCGGGCACACCGACCGCGGGCCGCTGGACAAACGGGAGCTCGCCGCCCTCGTCGCGAGCGAGATCCCCCGCGGATCCTACGTCAACCTCGGGATCGGCCTGCCGACGCTGGTCGGGTCGTTCCTCGACCCGGACGGCGGGGTGGTCCTGCACACCGAGAACGGCATGCTCGGGATGGGCCCCGAGGCGCACGGCGACGAGATCGACCCGGACCTGATCAACGCGGGCAAGATCCCCGTCACCGAGCTGCCGGGCGCCGCGTACTTCCACCACGCCGACTCGTTCGCGATGATGCGCGGCGGCCACCTGGACGTGTGCATCCTCGGCGCCTTCCAGGTCGCCGCCAACGGCGACCTGGCCAACTGGCACACCGGCGCCCCCGACGCGATCCCCGCGGTCGGCGGGGCGATGGACCTGGCCATCGGGGCGAAGTCCGTCTACGTGATGATGGACCTGTTCACCAAGGATGGCGCCCCGAAGCTCGTCCCCGCCTGCACCTACCCCCTCACCGGCCGCGCCTGCGTGAAGCGCGTCTACACCCGCCATGCCGTCTTCCACATCGAATCGGAGGGGGTCCGGCTGGTGAAGACCTTCGGCATCGGGCGGGACGACCTCGCCGCGCGCCTCGACGTCCCGCTCCTCACGGACGACGAGCCGTACGCCAATGCTGTGAACCCACCGACGGATGGAGGACGTCGTGCGTGAAACGGTGATCTGCGAGCCGGTGCGGACCCCGGTCGGCCGGTTCGGGGGAGCGCTCCGGTCGGTCCCGGCCGCCGAGCTGGCGGCCACGGTCATCCGGGCGGTGCTCGACCGCACCGGCGTGCCGGGCGACGCCGTGGACGACGTCGTGCTCGGCAACTGCAGCCCGAACGGCGAGGCCCCCGCCATCGGCCGGGTCGCGGCGCTGGACGCCGGGCTGCCGATCTCCGTGCCGGGCATCCAGCTCGACCGGCGGTGCGGGTCGGGTCTCCAGGCGGTGATCAGCGCCGTCATGCAGGTGCAGTCGGGCGGCGCCGACCTCATGCTGGCGGGCGGCGTCGAGAGCATGAGCAACACCGAGTTCTACGCGACCGACGTCCGCTGGGGCGTGAAGCGGCCCGACATCCGCCTGCACGACCGGCTCGCCCGCGCGCGGGTGACGGCCGGCGGGGCGAACCACCCGGTGCCGGGCGGGATGGTGGAGACGGCCGAGAACCTGCGCCGCCAGTACGGGATCCCGCGCGAGGAGCAGGACCGGCTGGCCCTCACCTCGCACCAGCGCGCCGTCGCCGCCGCGGAGGCCGGGCGGTTCGACGACGAGATGGTCCCGGTCACCGTCCGGAGCAGGAAGGGCGACGTCGTCGTCGACAAGGACGAGCACCCGCGGGCGGACACGACCCTTGAGAAGCTCGCCGCGCTGCGTCCGGTCATGGCGGCCCAGGATCCCGAGGCGACGGTCACGGCGGGTAACGCGAGCGGCCAGAACGACGGGGCGGCGGTGTGCGTGGTCACGACGCGCGAACGCGCCGACGAGCTCAGGCTGAGGCCGCTGGCGAGGCTCGTGTCCTGGGCCGTGGCGGGGGTGCCTCCCCAGACCATGGGCATCGGGCCCGTCCCGGCGAGCGAGCGCGCCCTGCAGCGGGCCGACCTGAAGCTGCAGGACATGGACCTCATCGAGCTGAACGAGGCGTTCGCCGCGCAGGTGCTCGCGGTCACCCGTGAGTGGGGGTTTGCAGAGTCCGACTTCGAACGCCTCAACGTCAACGGGTCGGGCATCTCCCTGGGTCACCCGGTCGGTGCGACCGGCGCGCGGATCCTGGCGACGCTGCTGCGCGAGATGGACCGGCGGGAGGTGCGCTACGGGCTGGAGACGATGTGCATCGGCGGCGGTCAGGGCCTCGCCGCCGTCTTCGAGCGCATCGTCTGAACCGGACCGCCGCCCCTGGGCCGGCCGGAGCCCAGGCCCAGGGGCGGCCACCAACGCACCTGAAGAGTCACGTCCCCGGAGGGTCACCTCGCCTCGGGGGATCGGTCCCGCGGGTGAACCCGGAGGCGCGGCGGGTCACCCGTGGGTCCGGTTCAGGAAGGTGACGACGCCGGCGCGGCCGGGCAGGCCCGGCACCGGGCGCAGGACGCCCTCGCGGACGGCGAGCGTCGCGGCCTCGGTCCGGCTCGACGTCCGGGTCTTCTGCAGCACGTGCTCGACGTGCTTGTGGATCGTGCGCGGCGACAGGACGAGCTCCTTCGCGATGACGTCGCTGGTGCAGCCCATCGCCAGGCGCGTCAGCACCTCCAGTTCGCGGCCGCTCAGCCCGTAGGGCACGTTGGCGGGACGCGTGCGGACGAGTGCGGCTCCCGGAGGCGGGGCGGGAAGCTCCGCCGTGACCAGCTCGACGCGGTGCCAGGCGCGTCCGGCCGGCCACAGGAACCGCAGCCGTCCCCCGCCCGCCTCCTGGAACTCCGCGACGACCCGCAGGAACTCCGGGTCGAGCAGCACCGGCGGCCGGTCCCGGTCCGGCATGGGGACGATCCGGCCGCGGGACACCAGTGCGGCGCAGTCCGCGGGACGGATGTCGGCGGTGTCGGCGGCGCGTCCGACGAGGTCCGCCACCGCGGCGAAGGCGGGCATGACGGAGGCGAGCAGCCGCCGCAGGTCGGTGTCGAACGTCCCGTTCCGCCCGCTCGACAGGTGCAGGAGACCCACGTACCGGCCGTTGCGCCACAGTGCCCCCGTCATGCCGTCCCGGTATCCCGCGGGTTTCATGTACCGCTCGTAGAACCAGCCGCGCCGGAAGCTCTGACTCGGCTCGTCGGAGATCGACTGCGGGAGCTCGGAGGTGAGGACGACGTCGAACCAGCGGGTCCGGGTGAACTCGACGGTCAGGGAACGCGCCACCTCGGGCGGGTAGTCCACCTCGGCGAGGCGGTGGTGCCGGCCGTCGAACGGATCGATCGCGACGAGGCACGCGGCGTCGCCGTGCAGTGCCGTGTTCAGCAGGCGCAGCATCTCCTGCCGAGCCTGAACTTCCTGCGCCTCGCGGACGAGCATTCCGATCTCGGCCGCGACCGCGACATGCCGATGAGTGAGCACGGCACCTCCTGGCTGCAGCTCGATCGGAGGCGAGTCGCGCTGATGAATCGAACCCTAAGCCGCGGCCTGTTTTCGGACAAGATTCGGCCTGGTCACGCTCCGGAGTCGCGCCCGTTGGCCACGCCCTGTCCTCCGCACGGGAAAGGATCCGCAATTTTGCGGATGTTTCGGACGCGCGTCCCGCGGTCCCCTAAGCCAACCGGAACCGCGCACCGACGCGCGGCCCCCGACCTGCGCACAGGGCTTGGCGCCCTCGTCACCGGGAGGAACGAGCGATGGCCACGGGCTACCTGTACCACGAGATCTTCGGCTGGCATGACACCGGATCGAACGCCGGTCTGTTCTGCTCGGATCCGTCGAAGGGCCTGCAGCCCTTCGTGCACATGGAGAACGCCGAGACCAAGCGGCGCATCCACGAGCTGATCGTCGTGTCGGGGCTCATCGACCGGCTGGAGCGGGTACGGCCGCGGCACGCATCGGAGGAGGAGATCCTCAAGGTCCACACCCGGGAGCACCTGGAGAGGATCAAGACCGAGAGCGAGTGGCCGAAGGGCGGCGACGCCGGGGACGGCTTCAGCCCCTTCGGCCACGGCGGCTACGAGATCGCGACGCTGGCCGCCGGCGGGGTCATCTCGATGGTCGAGGCGGTCGTCAACGGCACCGTCACCAACGGGTACGCCCTGGTCCGCCCGCCCGGCCACCACGCCGTCGCCGACCAGGGCATGGGGTTCTGCATCTTCGGCAACCTCGCCATCGCCGCCCATCACGCCCGCGACAACCTCGGCGTGGGACGTATCGCGGTGCTGGACTGGGACGTCCACCACGGCAACGGGACGCAGTCCTTCTTCTACGACGACCCGACCGTCCTCACGATCTCGTTGCACCAGGACAACTGCTTCCCGCCGAACAGCGGTGCGATCACCGAACGCGGCGAGGGCGACGGTTTCGGTTACGCGCTGAACGTCCCGCTGCCCCCGGGGACCGGCGACGGCGGCTACCTCTACGCCATGGACCAGGTGGTCGTGCCGGCGCTGCGCCGGTTCCGGCCGGACCTCATCCTCGTCGCCTCGGGCTTCGACGGCGGCGCGATGGACCCGCTGGCCCGCCAGCTCCTCACCTCCGAGGGGTACCGGACGATGACGCGGCGGCTGATGGACGTCGCCGAGGACGTCTGCGACGGCCGCATCGCGATCTCGCACGAGGGCGGTTACAGCCCGGTCTACGTCCCGTTCTGCGGTCTCGCGGTCATCGAGACGCTGGTGGGCGCCGAGCCGTTCGAGGACCCGTTCCTGCCCGTCGTGTCCGGCATGGGCGGCCAGGACCTCCAGCCCCACCAGAAGGCCGTGGTCGACGAGGTCGCGTCCCTGGTCGGCGACATCTCGTCCTGACCGTGTGACTCGTCCTGATCCGGTGGCCGCGTGCTCCCCGGCGACCGGCGTCCACGCCGCGGCTAGAGTTTCGTCCGTTCCGTAGGCGCCGGTGGCCGGGGGTGCTGTGGTCGAGGTTCCCGACAGCGTGCTGGAGGAGCTGGCCGGACCGGTCGCGGCGTCGATGCCGCTGGTCGCCTCCCGCGTGCCGAGGCCGCCGGCGGCCGTGCTCGGCCGGCTGAGGGCCGACGCGGACGGCGCGTGGCCGCTGCGCGGACCATCGCTTCACATCCCGAACACGTGGCGCTCGGACGGAGACCCCGGGACGGGCGCCGGGCGCGTCCGGGACGCGCTCGGCGCCCTGCCGCCGCTGCTGGTCGAGCGCCTCCTCGGCGCGCTGGAGCTGACCGTGGCCGAACTGGACCCGGACGGTGTCCCCGACCTCACCGAACACCTCGGGCGGCCGGTGACCGGCTCCGTCGCCACGGCGACGGTCGCGGGGACGAGCGAGGCGGTCACCGCGGCGGCCATGCTGGACCGGGTCCGGCCGGAAGCCGTGACGCTGGTCGCGGAGGCGGCCCGCGGGCTGGCGGCCCACCCGCGCGTGTCCGCGCTCCTGACGGTCGATCCGGAGCCCGGCGGCGAGGCAGCGGTGGCCGCGGCGCACGGCGCGGCGCATCTGGCGCTGGCCGTGTCCACCGCGGTCGCCGTCCTGAACCGGGCGGGTCTTCCGCCCTGGCTCGTCGCACCGCCGGCGGTGGTCGGCGTCGCGCTCGGCACCGCGGTGCTGCTGCTCCGCGAGGCCCCGATGCCGCCCGGCTACGCCGCCGCGCGCCTCGCCCGCGCCCGAGCGGAGTACATCCTGCCCCTCGGTGCCGCGGGACGGGCACCGGTGTCGGGCCACCGGTTCGCGCTCCTGGAGGACGGCCCCGTCCCGGACGTCGACTTCAGCGGCAACGGGCTGGTCGCGGTCGTCGCGGGCGGGGCGGTGATCCGGACCGGCATCGAGACGGGTGAGGTCCACCTCGTCGTGGACGTCCTGGACGGGCCGCCCCCGGACGTCGCGGACGGCTGGGAGGAGATCGTCGAGGTCAGCTGGCGGGCCTTCGCCGGCGGCGCGTCGGTGGCCGGGGCCCGGGAGCCGCATCTGTCCCGGCTCACCCCGCCCTGGCCGGGTGACTACCGGCTGCGGGTCCATGCCCGCGGGCGGGACGTGCCCGACGGGACCGAGTCCTACCGGCTGATGGTGTGGGAGGCGCCCGCGGCGGCCGAGGTCGTCCACGCCCGCGCCGACCGGCTCGGCCACCGGCTGCGCGGCGAGCCGGAGCCGCCCGAGCCGCCCGAGGCCGCCTACCGGTGGCTGGCCGGCACCGCCCTGGCCGAGGCGGCGACGGTGACGGTGGTGACCGGGGCGGACGTCGCGGAGGTGCTGCGCGCCTTCGGCGCGGACCCGGACCGGCCGGAGTCGCTGGACGCCCTCGCCGAGGAGGCGCTGCACTCCCTCGCTCCGTGGGTCGCGGTGCTGGACGTGGGCGGCGCCGTCCTCGCCGTCGAGTACAACGGCCACCAGGGTTCGCGCGAACCCGTGCTGGCGCGGGCGTCCACCGGCGGGCGGGCCGCCAGCATGTACTGGAACGTCGACGCCCTGACCCGACTGTCGTTCGCCGAACACGGCGAAATCCTGTTCGCGACGGAACCGCTCGGCGGTTTCGACGTGCCCGCGCGTCTCGCCCCCGTGCTGGACGGGCTCGACTTCGCCGACCATCACCGCCGCGTGTCCCATATGGGCATGGCCGCGGTGGAGCGCTTCACCGGTCACCGCGTGACCGCCGACGACCTGGCCGCCATCGAGTCCGCCGACGTCGCCTACCGCATCGCGCCGGACCCGCCGCCCGCGCCCTGACGCGGACGCCCTGATGTCGGACGCCTTGACATCGGACGCCGCGTGACCGCCGTTCACAGCTCGGCGGCGGCGAGGACCCGCGGCTCGCCCCTCCACCGGGCGGCCGATCCCGGACTCGCTCGCCGCCGGTCGTCAGTGGAGTTCGCGGCGCAGGACCAGGGCGCCGGAGGACGCCGAGGACCCCTCGTCCGGTGCCGGGTCGCGTTCCCGCAGTCGCCGGGCGAGGCGCGCCGCCACGCCGCGGACGGACTCCAGCTCGGACTCCCGCTGCTTGACCAGCTCGCGAAGCTGCCGCACCTCCGCGCGCAGCTTCTCGGTCTCGCGTTGCAGATCGAGGATGTGCTTGACGCCCGCGAGGTTGACGCCCTCCTCGCGCGACAGCCGCTGGATCTCGCGCAGGGTCGCCATGTCCCGCATGGAGTAGCGGCGGTTGCGGCTGCCCGTCCGCTCCGGGGACACCAGCCCCATCCGGTCGTAGGCGCGCAGCGTCTGCGGGTGAAGGCCGGACAGCTGCGCGGCGACCGAGATGACGTAGACGGGGACGTCGTCGCCGATCGGACCGTTCACCTTCGTACTCCCTCACCTCAGGGTCCTCGGCGGGCAGGACGATTCCGACCCGCGGCGGGCGCGGGGAGGCCCCGCCGCCCGGGACGGGCGGGCGGGGCGTTCGCTCGTGACGCGGACGTGCCTGACGCGGGCGCGCCTTCGGGCCGTGCCGACGCGGTCAGCTCGACGAGCCCTTGGCGTCGTCCTTGTCGTCGTTCACGATCTCGGCGTCGACGACCTCCTCGTCCTGGCCCCCGGTCCCGCCGTCCTGCTGCGCCGAGGCCGACGCGTCGCCGGACTTGGCGTCGGCGTAGATGGCGGTGCCGACCTTCTGGCTGGCCTGCGCCAGCTTCTCGGTGCTGGTCTTGATCGCGTTGAGGTCGCTGCCTTCGAGGGCCTTCTTGACCTCGGCGATCGCGTCGTTCACCTCGGTCTTGACGTCGGCGGGGATCTTCTCGTCGTTCTCACGCAGGAACTTCTCGGTGGAGTAGACGAGAGTGTCGGCCTGGTTGCGGACCTCGGCCTCCTCCCTGCGCTTGCGGTCCTCCTCGGCGTACTGCTCGGCCTCGCGGACCATGCGCTCGATGTCCTCCTTGGG
>DATCLF010000316.1:0-3977 GCA_036564055.1 Spirillospora sp. | reverse complement strand
GCCGCGCGCCGTCCGGGCCGTGGCCGACCGTGAGCGGGGACGGCTGTCGCGATCGGGGCCGGAGATCCTGACACCGGGGCCCGCGCCCGCCGCGCTGCGTCCCGCCCTCGACGACCCGACCGTCCGGCGGGAGCTGGCCTGGCTGCCGCTGCACGCGACTTTCGGCCTGCTCGTCGGCCTGGTCGGGATGCTGCTGACGGTGAACGCCCTCCAATACATGACCTATCCGGCATGGTGGCGGTTCATCCCCGGGGAGAACCGCGAGCCGACGGGCGTGTTCTGGCACGTGCACGACGAGGCCACCGCGGCGGCCGTCGGGCTTCTCGGCGTGGTCCTCGCCGTCGTCTTCGTGATCGTCGGGCCCGGCCTGGCCCGGTTGCAGGCGTGGCCGGGCCGGCGGCTCCTCGCACCCCACCCCGACACCGACCTCTCCCTGCGGATCGCGCAGTTGTCCGCGACCCGGGCGGCGGCGCTGGACGCGCACGCGACGGAGCTGCGGCGCATCGAGCGGTCCCTGCACGACGGGGCGCAGAACCGGCTCGTCGCCGTCACCGTCCTGCTCGGCGCGACCCGCCGCGCGCTGGCCCGCGACCCGGCCAAGGCCGAGGAGCTGCTCGGGCAGGCGCAGGACGTCGCCGAGCAGGCGCTGGCCGAGCTGCGGACGGTGGTGCGCAGCATCCTGCCGCCCGTCCTGGAGGGCCGGGGTCTGGAGGGCGCCCTCGCCGGGCTCGCCGCCGACTGCGCCGTCCCGTGCGAGGTCGACGTCGACCTGCCGGGCCGCTGCGCCGCGTCAGTCGAGGCCACCGCCTACTTCGTGACGGCCGAGGCGCTCACCAACATCTCCAAGCACAGCCGGGCGCGCCGCGCGTCCGTGGCCGTGCACCTCAAGGGCGACCGGCTGGTCGTGCGGGTAGACGACGACGGGGTCGGCGGCGCGGACGAGGGCGCCGGGTCCGGGCTCACCGGCATCCGCAGCCGCGTCGAGGCGCACGACGGCACCCTCGCCGTGACCAGCCCGCCCGGCGGACCGACGACGCTACAGGTGGAGCTGCCGTGCGGATTGTGATCGCCGACGACGACTTTCTGCTGCGCGAGGGCGTGGCGCTGCTGCTGCGCGCCGAGGACATCGACGTGGTCGCCACCGCGCAGGACCCCGAGTCCTTCCTCAAGGCCGTCGACGAGCACCGGCCGGACGCCGCGATCGTCGACGTCCGCATGCCGCCGACCCACACCGACGAGGGGATCAAGGCGGCGGTGGAGGCGCGGCGGCGCCATCCCGGGCTGGCCGTGCTCGTCCTGTCCGCCTACGTCGAGCAGTCGTTCGCCACCGAGCTGCTGACCGCGGGCGCCGAACGGCTCGGCTACCTGCTCAAGGAGCGGGTCGGCCGGGTCGAGCAGTTCCTGGACGCCCTGCACCGCGTCGCCGACGGCGGGACGGCCATCGACCCGGACGTCGTCACGCAGCTGCTCACCCGCACCCGGCACGACAGCGCGCTGGAGCGGCTGACGGCCAGGGAACGCGACGTCCTCGCCCTGATGGCCGAGGGGCTGGGCAACACCGCGATCGCCGAACGGCTCGTCGTGACGGAGGGGGCCGTCCACAAGCACATCCGCAACATCTTCGCGAAGCTCGACCTGGCGCCCACCGACCGCACGGACCGGCGGGTCGCGGCCGTCCTGCGCTACCTGGAGGAGACCAAGGGACGGGGCTGAACGCGCACGTCCCCGCAGACGCCGCCGCATCCCTCGCGGGTGCGGCGGCGTTCGCGTCCCGGCGACATGTCGGCTCGCGCTCGGGCGGCCGCCTTCCAGCCTGCTGTACCGGCCCCCGGACAGGGCGCTGGACGGACGTTTGAGCAGGTGACGGGAGTGATCCGGAGGGTGCCTCACCGGTGGAATGGGTCCCGTTCGCACCGCAAGACCCCCACCGATGGAGGCTCCCCGATGAGCACGCCAACGCGGCCGGAGACCGTCCAGTTCGTCCCGGCGCACGCCCGTCGTCGCCGCGGACCGCTCGACATCGTCCGGCGGTTCCCGCTCCTGTCGTTCTTCACCGTGGCGTTCGCGGCGAGCTGGCTGGTCTGGCTGCCGTACCTGCTGTCCGCCCAGGGGCTCGGGGTGCTGGACTTCCGCTTCCCCGGGTTCACCGAGGAGGCCCAGCTCCTCGGCATCCTGCCCGGCGCGTACGTCGGTCCGCTCGGCGCGGCGCTGTTCGTCACGCTCGTCACCGGCGGGCGCGCGGGGCTGCGCGACTGGAGGCGCCGGCTGTTCCAGTTCCGGGTCGGCTGGTACTGGTACCCGACCGTCGTGCTCGGCGTCACGGCGCTGCTGATCGGCGGGACCCTCGCGATCCCCGGCGCGATCGACGACCTGCAGACGCCCTCGGCCCTGGTGCTGGCGGCGTTCATCCCCGGTCTCATCGCCCAGATCCTGACGACCGGCCTGGCCGAGGAGCCCGGCTGGCGCGACTTCGCCCTCCCGCTGATCCAGCGTCGCTTCGGCGCCGCCTTCGGCACCCTGGTCCTCGGCGTGGTCTGGGCCTTCTGGCACCTGCCGCTGTTCTTCACGGCCTGGTCGCTCGGCGGGACGGACCCGACGACCACGGGCTGGTGGGCCGCGCTCGGCGCCTTCGTCGCGATGTGCATCACGATCAGCTTCGTCATCACCTGGGTCTTCAACCACACCAGGGAGAGCCTGCCCGTCGCCCTGCTGCTGCACGCGACCAACAACAACGTCGCGAGCATCGTCCTGCCGGAGATGTTCAAGGACACCGAGCCCTGGCTGATGCTGGCGGCGGGCACCATCGGCTACGGAGCCCTGGCGCTGGTGCTCCTGGTCTTCACCCGCGGACGGCTCGGCTACAAGGGCCCCCGCGACTGATCCGCACCGCACCCGCCGCCCGCACGGCAAGGCGCGGCCCCACCGGGGCCGCGCCTTGCGGCATGTGCCGGCCGGACCCGCCGCGGCCGGCGTGGCGGGTCCGCCCTCATGGAGATGAGTGGCGCTCAGCAGACGGTCGCTTGTGACGGTCGGTCCATCAGCCCACCGTCACGCCCACGCCTGGCGGAGCGAGGGCTGGCCCTGGAGGAGGGATGGGTCGTCCTGACCGGAGGGATGACCGACGCCGTGCGGCTCGAACCGGGCCGCCCGGTCACCGCCGAGTTCACCTAACTGGGCGCGGTCACGGTCTCCTGCGGCTGACCCGATCGAAACTCACGACGGCGGCTCGCGGCCGGGCGGCAGAATGGGGGCGATGGAGCGGTTCGAGACGGAGAGCTTGAAGCTCATTCCGGGACAGCGGGTCCGCGCCAGAGTGCTCCGCCATGCCCCGTGGGGCGTGGTCACGGAGATCATCGGTCATCCCGGTGTGGGGTCGTCGATCGACATCATCGCGCAGTTCGGCCGGGAGCCGGCCGGAGACGAACTGCGGGCGGCGTTCCCTCCGGTCGGCGCCGAGGTCGACGCCGTGGTCGCGTATGTTCGCAGGTACTCTCCCCCGCCGTTGGTGAGGCTCAGCATCCGGCCCGAAAGCCTTGAGCGCTTCACCTGGCCGTGCGACTTCTGCGGAGAGGACACCACCCTCAGTCCCGGTGGCGACGGGCTGGTCCTGGACGCGCGGAGCAACGACGGGCCGGGAAGCACCACGATCATTTCTCATCGCACGTGCCTGTCCGAACGCATCCGCCCGGACAACCACGGTGAACGGGCCCGGGTGCTGAAGGTCGGTCTCGAGGACTGGACGAACCGGCGGTGACGGCGGCGATGAGCGTGGCCACCCGGGGGCCGCGGGGGCTGCCGCTACGGTGCAGGTCATGACGATCCTGCGGTCGCTGGTGCTGTTCGGGCTGGCCGCCGTCGCCGAGATCGGCGGCGCCTGGCTGGTGTGGCAGGGCGTGCGTGAACATCGGGGCCCGGGATGGGCCGGCGCCGGAGTCGTCGCGCTCGGGCTGTACGGGTTCGTCGCCACACTCCAGCCC
>DATCLF010000315.1:0-37201 GCA_036564055.1 Spirillospora sp. | reverse complement strand
CCACCACCCGCACCAGCTTGCGGAACCGCCGGACCGACAGTCCGGTGAACGGGCCGATCCACTCCTGCTCAGCGGCCGTGATCACTTGCGCCACACAAGATCATCGGACGGAGCGGGCCGACGTTACGTGACAGCCTTTAGGTGTCGCACCAATCTGCGTCACTTTGTGAAAATTCTTTCGGTCAATGTCGGGAGGTCGCGTCCCAATCCGTGGAAGTCCACGGCTTTGACGGGAATCGACAAAAGGCCCGTGGACGGTCCCGTGCGGTCACCGTCCCGGCCCGAAGGGCACCGGAGAGGTCGGTCTCGCAGGTGACCGCGTCTACGACGTCAAGCCCCACGGTGGGGCTGACCAGGCCGTCTACGCCTACGCCCGCGAGGACCTCGACTTCTGGGAGACCGAGCTGGATCGGCCTTTGCGCAATGGTGTCTTCGGAGAAATCTCACGGCCAAGGGCCTGGACGTCAACGGTGCGTTGATCGGTGAGCGCTGGCGAATAGGGGAAGACGTCGTTCTGGAGGTCTCGGGCCCTCGTATTCCCTGCCGGACGTTCCAGGGCTGGCTGGAACGGTCGGGATGGATGCTCACGTTCACCAGGGCGACGAGACCGGGGGCCTGTCTCCGCGTCGTCGAAGAGGGTCACCTGTGCGCCGGTGACGGCGTGGAGGTCGTGTCCCGTCCGGACCATGGGGTGACGGTCGCCCTCGCCCTCCGCGCCCTGACCCGGGAGCCGGACCTGTTGCCGTATCTGCTGCCCGTCGAAGCGCTGCCGGAGGAGGAAAGGGAGGCGATCCGCAGGCGTCTGGCGAAGGGCTGACGCTCATCCCAGGTCTCAGACGCGTCGACGAAACGGGCATACTTGAACATATGTTCGATCGTCGTGCGGCGTGAGATGCGGATCCCACCCGTCGTCACCTATCGGGGCATCGGCGGCCCGGCGTACCTGCTCGCCTGGGAGCAGGACCGGCACCGTGCCTGGTGGGCTCGTGTCCTCTGGCTCGAAGTCCGCGAGGACGGTCATGTCGGCCGCCACGCCCGTGTCCCGGCCGAGGACGTCGCCCCCGTCCCCGGCCAGGTGTACGACACGGTGCCGCGCCTGCGCCGCGTGCCGCGGACCCGTCCGCCCGGCGACCCCACGGACCCGCGCGACCCGGAGAACCGGGCCGTCAGCCGCAACCGCGGCCAGGCGCGCTACGAACAGGCGGCCCGGCTGGCCTTCCGCCGCCCGCCCGAGCCGAACTTCTGACGGCCCCGGTGCCGCGGCGTTCAGCCCCGGTCCGGACGGTAGGGGGCGAGCCGCGGTGACGGCTCGCCGTGGATCTCCTGGGAGATCAGCTTTGCGAGATGAGGGCCGAGCGTGATGCCGCTGTGGGTGACCGCGGTGTACAGGCCTGGGCGCTGGAAGCCGATGAGGGGGTACCCGTCCGTGGGCAGGGGACGGACGCACCGCCGGATATCGGCGATCTCCACTGACAGGTCAGGGACGAGCGCACGGGCACGGGCCAGCAGTTCGGTGCCGGCTGTTTCGATCAACGCGGGGGAGGCCGACTCGTCGATGCCCGCGTCGAGGTCGTCGGCCTCCAGCACGAGACCTCCGTTCTCCGCGGGCCGAGTGGAGAGGTCAGGGGCGTGGACCAAGCCGTTGAGGACGCCATCTGCCGCGGTGGTGACGGCGATGAGACAGGGAGCGGCGGAGCCCGGCGCCGAGGGGTCGACCAAGGGAAGCGTGACGCCGGCCGTGGCCAGGAGCGCGGGACTGTGCCTCCCGGCAGCACAGATCGTGACGTCGGCGTGCAGCTCCCGACCGTCGTCGAGCACCACACCGGTCACGCGGTCGCCTTCGGTGGCGAGCCGGACGACGCGCCGTCCGGTGACGAGGACGGCTCCCGAGCCGACCGCACGCCGCGCCAGGGCACGCGCTGCCGCGCCTCCGTGCACGTAACCCTCGCCGGGGTAGTGCGCGATGAGCGCGTCCCCCGGAACCTTGACGTGCGGCTCCAGCGTGCGAAGCCGATCGCCGTCGACCAGCTCGGCGGCATAGCCGAGGGCGGTGAGGCGGGCGACCCGGTCGGCGAGCGCCGCCTTGGCCTCGTCGGTCACCGCCCACGTCGTGTTGCCCGACGGCCGGTACCAGGGCGGGTCGCCGAACTCTCCGGCCAGCTCCCGCCACGTGGACATCGCGGCCGTCCGCAACCGGTGATAGCCCGGGTCGGAGGGGTCGTTCGCGTTGACCCAGGCATAGCCGGCGCCGGTGGTTCCGGCGCCGGGGCCGCGCCACTCCACCAGAGTGACCTCCGCCCGGTGGTCCCCATGGGCCGGACGGGCGAGCCGGTCCGCCAGCGCGGCGCCGATGATCCCCGCACCCACGACCGTGATCCGCATTCCCTCACGATGACACCCGCGACCGGGCATGGCGAGCGTCCGGCACCATCCGCTACCCGGCCGCCTTCGGCGTCCGACGTCGTCGGTGCGTGCCTTCTGAGGCCGAGCCCGGTCCGGGCGATCGGCCGTCCGCGCGGACGAGCAGGACCCCGATGCCCGAGATCGCCATGCCGATGACGGTGGCCGCGGTGAGGTCCTGGCCGAGGATCGGCACGGCCAGGACGGCCGTCACGGGCGGCACCAGGTAGAGCAGGCTCGTCGCGGCGCCGCCCGTGCCGCGCCGCAGCAGCGCGAACAGCAGGATGAGCGCGCCGATCGAGTTGACGACGGCGAGCCAGGCGAGGGCGCCGAGCGCGTCCGCCGTCAGCGGGATGCCGAGCCCGCCGGACGCCGCCGCGAGCGGGAAGGCGGTGAGCGTGGCGCCCAGCAGCTGCACGGTGGTCCCGGTGCGCAGGTCCACCGTCTGGCCGAACCGCTTCTGGTACAGCGTCCCGGCGGCGAGCCCGGCCAGGGCGAGGACGGTGTACCCGTAGCCGACGGGCCACCCGCCGCCGGACAGGCTTCCGCTCACGCAGACGAACACGCCCGCCGGCCCGATGCCGAGCCCGGCCCACTGGCGCCCGGTCAGCCGCTCGCCGAACATCGGAACGGCGACGGCCGCGACGATCAGCGGGCACGTGCTGAGGACCAGTGCCGACGTCCCCGCGGGCACGCCGCGTCCCAGGCCGAAGAACACGGCGCCGAGCTGCACCGTCTGCAGCAGCACGCCGGTCGCCAGCAGGTGGCCGTACACGCGCCGGTCCCTCGGCCATGGGGCGCGGGTCGCCAGCGCGACGGCGCCGAGGACGGCGAACGCGGTCAGGAAACGCCAGGCGACCAGCGCGAGCGAGGCCCCGCTGCGGGCGCCGATGGTCCCCGCGAGGTAGCCGCTGCTCCAGATCAGGATGAAGGCGGCCGGCAGGATGCCCGTCAGGCGGGACGCCGGCGGCCGGGATCGCACGACGTCGTTCACCGGGTCGTGTCGTCGGTCACGGGGGTGGTCATGACATCACCTCAGGCGTTCGCCGGTGGGGGAGAACAGGCCGAACCGGCCGTGGTGGTAGAGCAGGGGACCGTCGGTGTGCAGGTCGGCGCCCGTGACCAGGCCGGCGACGAGGATGTGGTCGCCGATGAAGACGGTGTCGTAGGTGGTGCAGAAGATGTGGGCGCAGGCGCCCTCCAGGAGGGGCGTGCCGTACTCGTCCGTGTGCCAGGCGGTCGGCGGGGCGAACCGGTCGATGCCGCGCTTGGCGAAACGGGCGGCGAGGTCGGCCTGGTCTTCGGCGAGGATGTTGACGGCGAAACGTCCGGCGGCGCGCAGGGACGGCCAGGTGGTGGAGGAACGGTTCACGTAGAAGGCGACGAGGGGCGGTTCCAGGCTGGCCGAGGAGAAGGACGTCGCGGTCAGCCCGGCCGGCTTGCCGTCGGACGTGGCCGTGACGACGACGACTCCGGCGGCGTAGTGGGCGAGGGCCTGGCGGAAACGTGCGGGGTCCAGCGCGTGGTTCGGCAGGACTTCGGTCATGGGCTCCCCTTGGAGGTGTCGGGCGACGGCCGGGGTTGTCCTCCTGTTCCAGACTAATCCTACCTTTTTGATTGACAAAGTCCCAGATCCGGTCTCCACGACGGTCATATGCATACTTTGCCTATTGATTCAGTAGGGATCTCGCGCGATCCTCCGAGACGTGACCCTCCGGAACGCCAACCTCCGTGAGCAGGCCGGCTGATGGCGCGCAAGCAGATCCATCTGGCGGCGCACTTCCCCGGCGTCAACAACACGACCGTGTGGTCGGACCCCGCCTCCGGCAGCCAGATCGACTTCGCCTCGTTCGTCCACCTGGCGCAGACCGCCGAGCGCGGCCGGTTCGACTTCTTCTTCCTCGCCGAGGGACTGCGGCTGCGGGAGATGAAGGGCCGGATCCACGAGCTGGACGTGGCGGGCCGCCCCGAATCGCTGACCGTCCTGTCGGCGCTGGCGGCGGTGACGTCCCGCCTCGGCCTCGCCGCCACCGTCGACTCGACGTTCAACGAGCCCTACGAGGTGGCGCGGCGGCCGGCGACGCTGGACCACCTCAGCGGCGGCCGCGCCGCCTGGAACGTCGTCACGAGCTGGGACGCGTTCACCGGCGAGTACGTCCGGGCGTGGCCTGCCTGTTCATCTCGCACGACCTCGCCGTCGTCCGTCAGATCGCGCACCGGGTCGCGGTCATGCGGGCGGGAAGGACCGTCGAGACGGGCCCGACCGGCGAGATCCGGTGAGCCGCGGCATCCCTGCACGCGCGAGCTGCTGGCCGCCATTCCCGGCGGCCGGGTGAGGACCGGCGGCAACGAGGAGGAGACATGACCGTCGCGAACACCGGAGTGTCCGCGTTCATCGCGGAGTGGAGCGCATGGCGCCGGGAACGGGAGGCGCAGCTCGCCGACCGGCACGGCTTCCTGGCGATCACCGGGCTGCACTGGCTGACGGACGAACCCGAGCGGTTCCCGGACGCGCCGGGCGCCTGGTCCACCGGCCCGGACGGCGTGGTCGTCGCCCTGGACGAGGGCGAGGAGCTCGTCGTGGACGGCGAGCCGGTGCGCGGCGAGCACCGCTTCGGGGTGCTGCCCGAGCGCGGCGGCGTCCACGCCCGATGGGGCGACGCGGTGATCGAGGTCGCCAAACGCGGCGGGTACGACATCGTCCGGCCCCGCCACCCGGACAACCCGCTGCGGACGGGCTTCCACGGCACGCCCGCGTTCGAGCCCGACCCGCGCTGGGTCGTCACCGGCCGCTACGTCCGGTTCGACGAGCCGCGTCCCACCACCGTCGGCGCCGTCGTCGAGGGGATCGAGCACGTCTACGACGCGCCGGGCCGGATCGAGTTCGAGCTGGACGGCCGGCGGCTGCGGCTCACCGCGTTCAACGGCCACGCGCCCGGAAGCCTGCTGGTGCTGTTCACCGACGAGACGTCCGGCGTCACCACCTACGCCGCCAGCCGGGCGCTGCAGCTCGACCCGCCCGCCCCCGACGGGACCGTCCGGATCGACTTCAACCGCGCCCTCAACCTGCCCTGCGCCTACACCGACTTCGCCACGTGCCCGCTACCGCCGTCCGAGAACTGGCTGCCGGTCGCGGTCGAGGCCGGCGAGAAGATCCCCTACGAGCGCCTCCGATGACCGGCATCCGCTCGCTGTCGTTCCTCACCCCCGGCAACTATCCCGACGACGACCCGTACGCCGGACTCGAGGCGACCCTGCGGCTGTTCGAGTTCGGGGAGGAGGCGGGCTTCGACGGCGCCTGGGTCCGGCAGCGGCATCTGGAGCACGGGGTGTCGTCCGCGGCGGTGTTCCCCGCCGCCGCCACCCAGCGCACACGCCGCGTCGAGCTCGGCACGGCCGTCATCCCGATCGGCTACGAGAACCCGTTCCGGCTCGCCGAGGACCTCGCGACCGTGGACGTGCTCTCCCAGGGGCGGCTCCAGGCCGGGTTCAGCGCCGGCATGCCGCACGCCGACCTGCTCGGCGACCTCGTCCACGACGGCGACTGGCGCCGGTTCGACCTGTCCTACGGCCGGATCGCGCGCCTGCTGGACAACCTGCGCGGCGACTACCTCGGGGACGAGGGCACCGTCATCCACTCGCCCGGCAACGTCCAGCGGCCCCGGCTCCAGCCGCAAAGCCCCGGCCTGCTGGACCGCGTCTGGTACGGCGGGGGAAGCCTGCGCTCGTCCCGATGGGCGGCCGAGCACGGCCTCAACCTGCTCACCGGCGACATCGTCCGGGGCGAGGGCACCGGCGACTTCACCACCGCGCAGGTCAACCTGATCGCCGAGTACCGCCGTCACGTCCCGCCGGGCCGCCCGGGACGGGTCGCGCTGGGACGGGTGATCGTCCCCCTCGACGGCGCGGACGGCGCCACCCGCGCCCGCTACCGCCGCTACGCCGAGAGCCGCCACGACCGCACCCTCAGGCCGCACGGCGAGGAGCGCTTCCTCTTCGCCCCCGATCTCGTGGGCACCTCCGACGAGATCGTCGAGCGGCTGCGCGGCGACGCCGCCCTGGCCGAGGTGTCCGAGCCGCGCCTCGAACTGCCCTACGAGTTCGCCGAACACGAGTACCGGCAGATCCCGCACGACGTCCGCACGCTGATCGCACCTCGCCTGGGCCGGCGTCCCGCCTCTCCCACCGTCGTCCCGGCCTGACCCCGCCGAACCCCTTGCCCGGCGGCGACCTTTTCTTGTGCTCCGGCCGGCCGGGCGGAGGAGAATGCTGTGATGAACGAAAGCAGGTTGCCGGTGCGCACGCCCCTCACGGCCGAGCTGGTGCGCGGAGCCGAGCACCTCGAGACCACGCCCCGGGGACTGCGGCCGCATCGCCTTCCCGGCTGGGTCGCGGCCCAGTTCCCCGACCAGCAGTTGTCGGCGATGGAGGCCCAGCCGTCGGGTGTGCGGGTGGCGGTGGTCACCGAGGCGCGCGGCATCGAACTCGTCGTCCACCCGACCCGTCTCGCCTACCGCGGGCTCGACCGTCCCCGCGGCGCCATCGACCTGGTCGTCGACGGCCGGTTCGTGGCGAGCGATCCGCTCACCGGCGGCGACGTGATCGAGACGGACCTCCGGTCCGGGGAGACCGAGGCCACGCAGGGCGGACCGCACGTCGCCCGCTTCACCGACCTCGACGCGGGCGAGAAGGTCGTGGAGCTGTGGCTCCCGCACAACGAGTCGGTCGAGCTCGTCGAGCTGCGCACCGACGCCCCCGCCGCGGCCGCGCCCTCCACCGGGCGGCGCTGGGTCCACCACGGAAGCTCCATCAGCCACGGCTCCAACGCCGCGACCCCGACGCGGACCTGGCCGGCCGTCGCGGCCCGGCTCGGCGGCGTCGACCTGCGCAACCTCGGCTTCGGAGGCAGCGCTTTCGTCGACCCGTTCATGGCGCGCGTCATCCGCGACACCCCGGCCGACGTCATCAGCGTCAAGCTCGGCATCAACGTCGTGAACCTCGACGCCATGCGGCTGAGGACGTTCGTCCCCGCCGTCCACGGATTCCTCGACACCATCCGCGACGGCCATCCCACGACGCCGCTGCTGGTCGTCTCGCCGATCTACTGCGGCATCCAGGAGAACACGCCGGGGCCCTGTGCGTTCGATCCCGACAGCCTCGGCACCGGGCAGGTGCGGTTCACGGCCACCGGGCGACCCGGCGACACGGAGCTGGGACGGCTCACCCTCACCGTCATCCGGGAGGCGCTCGCCTCGATCGTCGAACGCCGCGACGACCCGAACCTCCACTACCTCGACGGCACCGCGCTCTACGGGGAGGCGGACACCTCCGCGCACCCCCTCCCCGACGCCTTGCACCCGGACACCGCCGCCCACGAGCTGATCGGCACCCGCTTCGCCCGCCGCGCCTTCGCCCCCGACGGCCCCCTCGCACCCGCGTGACCGGCGTCCGGTGAGACGCCCGGCCGGGTCGTCCGGCCGGGCGTCTCGGGGTCATCGATGAGGTCGGTGACGTCAGAAGGGGTAGGCGGGCGGTTCGCCGCGCATGGTGATCCAGCGGGTCTCGGTGAAGGCCTCGATGTTCGCGGCGGCGCCGCCGAAGCGGGCGCCGGTGCCGGAGGCGCGGATCCCGCCGAACGGGGCGTTGGCCTCGTCGTTCACCGTCTGGTCGTTGATGTGGACGATGCCCGTCGGGATCTGCTCGGCGACCGCCAGGCCGCGCATCACGTCGCGGGTCACGATGCCCAGGGAGAGGCCGTACTCGCTGTCGGCGGCCAGCTCCGCGGCCTGCTCGACCGAGGTGACGCGGGTGACCGGTGCGACCGGGCCGAACACCTCCTGGGCGAAGGCGGGCGCGGTCAGCGGCACGTCGGCCAGAACCGTCGGACGGTAGAACAGCCGCTCGTACGTTCCGCCGGACGCCAGTTTCGCGCCCTGGTCGACGCTCGCGGTGACCAGGCCGTGGATCCTGTCGCGCTGGCCCTCGTCGATGACGGGGCCGAGGGCGACCTCGTCGGTTGCCGGGTCGCCGACCTTGAGCGCCTCCGCCTTGGCCGCGAGACGTTCCACGAAGTCGTCGTAGAGACGGTCGGCGATGAAGTGCCGTCCGGCGGTCATGCAGATCTGGCCCTGGTGGAAGAACGAGCCCCAGGAGGCCAGGTTCACCGCCTGGTCCACGTCGGCGTCGTCCAGGATCAGCAGCGCGGAGTTTCCCCCGAGTTCCAGGTGGGCGCGCTTGAGGTGTTTGCCGGCGAGTTCCCCGATGCGGCGTCCGACGGCCGTGGAGCCGGTGAACGACACGACCCGGACGTTCGGGTCGGTGATCAGCGCCTCGCCCACGTCGACGCCGCCCGGCAGCATCTGCAGGACGCCCGGCGGCAGCCCCGCCTCCTCGAACACGCGGGCCATCAGCGTGCCGCCGGTGACGGCGGTGCGCGGGTCCGGCTTGAGGAGGACGGCGTTGCCGAGCGCGAGCGCCGGGGCGACGGAACGGACGCCGAGGATGATCGGCACGTTGAACGGCGAGATCACCGCGACCACGCCGGCCGGCATGCGGCGCGCCATCGACAGCCGCGGCTCCTCCGACGGCAGGACCTCCCCGATCGCCCGGCTCGGCAGGCCGGCCGCCTCGTAGCACTCCTGCGCCGCGACGTGCAGGGCGAACGCGGCGAGCCCGGGCACCGCTCCCACCTCGCGGACGTTCCAGCCGCTGATCTCCTCGGCGTGCCGCTGCCACAGGTCGCCGGCCTTGCGCAGGACGGCGGCGCGGGCGGTGTGGGGCAGGGCCGCCCACTCGCGCTGCGCCTCGGCGGCGCTCGCGGCCGCCTCGGCGACGTCCTGCGGGGTCGCCTGGCCCATGCGGCCGAGCTCGTTGCCGGTCGCGGGCTCCACGACGGGGTAGTCGCCGCCGCCCCCGGCCGTCCACTCGCCGTTCTTGAAGATCTTTCCCTGCCAGTCGACGCTGTCGAGCAGTCCCACAGCGATTCCTCCTTCTCGCCGTCGTTCAGATCATGGAAGCGCACCGGCCGGCCGGACGGAAGTGCGTCCGCGATGCCGGATCGGGCGGTGAACCTCGGGCGGACGAGGCTCGACTCACGCTCGCCGTGGTCGGCCGATGCGTGGCCGCCGCAGGCCGTACCCTTGTCGGGCGATGCGATCACGAGGTGTGGAGGGCGCGTATCAGGGTGCGCTTCGGGCGTTCCAGAACCCGATGCTCGACCTGCTCCACCGGACCTACGCACCGTTCGTGGTGACGGTGCTGGCGATGATGTTCACGCCGGAGCGGCCGACGGTGGCGGTGGCGGACGCCCACGCGGAGATCGCCGACGCGCTGGACCGGCTGCGGTCCGCGGGCTACGGCGGGGAGGGCGAGCCGCCCCTCCCGGCCGGCAACGCCCGCGACCTGTGCCGGCAGTGGGTGCAGGCGGGCTGGCTGGTGCGGCAGGTCGTCGACGACGTCGAGGTGTACCGGCTGTCCGCGCACGGCGTCGGCGCCCTTGAGATCGCCGGACGGGTCGGCGGGGCCCGGACGAGGGTGTCGCAGTCGCGGGTGCGGACCCTGCTGGAGGCGGTCGAGCGGCTCGCGCAGGACGCCGACCCGGACGTGATGGCCCGGATGGCGCGCCTCCAGACGGAGATCGATCAGCGGCGCCGGGAGCTGGAGAGGCTCGAACGCGGCGGCGAGGTGGAGACCGTCGACGACGACCAGCTTCTAGAGGCGGCGGAGAACGTGCTGCATCTCGCGCGGGAGCTGCCCGCCGACTTCGCCCGCGTCGCCGAGTCGATCAAGGCCATGCAGCGGGACGTCGTCGCCGAGCTGCGCCAGGACGTGCGGCCGACCGGGGAGGTGCTGCGCGAGTACCTGGAGCGCGGCAAGCAGATCATGGAGGCGACCCCCGAGGGCCGCGCGTTCGCCGGGGCGCTGCGCCTGATCGGCGACCCGGCGCAGATCAACGACCTGTGGAATCTGCTGCGCACCGTCCTGCGGCACCCGTTCACCGAGCTGATGACGGAGCAGCAGCGGCGGGAGCTCGCGGAGATCGCCCGCCGGATCGAGCAGGGCGTGAAGGAGGTGCTGGCCGCGCAGCGGCAGGCGTCGCACGTCATCACCACCCAGGTGCGCAACCACGACCCGATGCGGGACCGCCAGGTGGACGAGCTGCTGCGTGACGTGATGTCCGGGCTCCACACCTGGGTGCCCGGGTCGCGTCCGGGCACGCCCGTCGTCCCGCTGCGGCGGCTGCCGGTGGCCGACGTCCGTCCGCTGCGGCAGACCGTGAGCGACCTGCGTCCGCCCGAGCCGCCCACGCCGCTGCGGGAGTGGGACGAGGTCGAGGACGTCCCCGAGGCCGACACCCGCGCGTGGGGCGGCCCGCAGTACGCCGAGCTACGTGCGCACCTGGAGGCGTTCGCAGGCGAGGCGGGCGACGGCGTCGACGACGGCATCGACATCGCGGCGGCGTTCCACGCGGCCGACGAGCGGATACGGCGTCCGGTCGACCTGCTCGGCCTCCTGGAGATCGCCCATGAGTCCGGGATGACCGACACCGGCGAGGTCGCGGTGGTCGAGGCGATCCGGCCGGACCGGACCCGGCGGCGGCTCGCGTTCGGCGCGGTGCGGGCGGCGAACCCGGCCAAGGCCCGTCCCGCGGACGCACCCGCCACCGCCTCGGGCGCGCGCGACGAAGCAGAGGGCACGAGACCGGGAGACGGGGGACCGGGTGACGACGATGGCTGAACCGCACGGCGCGGACGAGACCCTGTCCGACGAGACCTCGTCCGAGGAGACTCTGCCGGACGAGGGGGCGGGTTTCATCGAGCCGGTCTCGATGGAGGAGGACCCGGCCGAACTGTTCCCCGGTGACCGGGGCACGCTCGACCCGGAGGTGCGCCGCGTCCTGGTGCGGCTGCTGCAGCGCAGGTTCCTGCTCGCCGAGAAGAACCCGGCGCAGTGGCGCGTCCTGCTGGAGAACCAGCAGATCATCGAGTCGCGGCTGCACGACCTGTTCGTCCGCCTCGTGGTCGACCACGACCGGGGCATCGCCTACAAGCAGCAGGTGCGGTCGGCGGAGCTGGACGTCCCGATCCTGCTGAAGGACGACCCCTACACCCGCACCGAGACCCTGGTCCTGGTCCACCTGCGGAGCGTCTACCAGCGGGAACGCGGGACGGGTGAAACGTCCGCACGGGTCGACATCGAGGAGCTGGAGCAGAACGTGCTCAGCTACTTCGACCCGGACGACCACAACCTCGCCCGCGGACAGCGAGAGATCCGCAACGCGGTCCAGCGGCTGGCGGCCGAGGGGCTGCTCGCGGAGGAGTCCGCGGGCCGGTACCGCATCACGCCGCTGGTCGAGGTCGTGCTGAGCACCGAGAAGCTCACCGAGCTGAGCCGGTGGCTCCGGGAGCAGAACGAGCACCGGGAACGGGACGAGCTTCACGAAGAGGCCGCGTCATGAGCATGATCGACACGCTGTTCGGGCTGATCCCGGCGGCCTCGCGCGGGCAGCAGTGGGTCGCCCGGGACCTGCAGCTCGTCAACTGGGGCGGCTACGACGGGTACCACCGCGTCCGGTTCGCCCCGGGCGCGACCCTGTTCAGCGGCGGTTCGGGGTCCGGCAAGTCGACGCTGATGGACTCCTACATCGCGTTGCTGATGCCGCACACCACGCCGTTCAACGGGGCGTCCAACGGCGGCGTGGTCGGCCGGCCGCGCGGCAAGGATCAGCGCAACATCCTGTCCTACGCCCGGGGCAAGCTCGACGAGTCGCGGGCCGGCGGCGAGACGCGGGTGCGGGTGCTGCGCGGCGACGGCCGCGACACCTGGTCGGCGATCGCGATGACGTGGGCGGACCGCGGCGGCGCGCTGTTCACCGCGCTGCGGGCCTGGTACGTGCCGTCGTCCGCGCGGACCCTCGAAGACGTCGTCGCGGTCCGCGCCGTCCGCGACGACGCCTTCGACCTGCGGGAGCTGGACGGTCCCGCGAGCGTCAGGTTCGGCCGGGAGGCGCTCAACGCGACCGGCCTGACCTGCTTCGCCACCGACCGGGACTTCACCGCCCGGCTGCACACCACGCTCGGCATCGGCGCCGCCGGGGACGGGCACAAGGCGGTCGCGCTGCTCGGCCGGATCCAGGCGGGCCAGCAGATCACCACCGTGGACGCGCTGTACAAGACGATGGTCCTGGAGGAGCCGTCCACCCTGGCCACGGCGGACGAGGTGGTGCAGCAGTTTGACGAGCTGTCCGGCACCCGCGAACGGATGATCACCGCGCGGCGGCAGGTGCGGGCGCTGGCCCCGATCCGCGGCCACCGCAGGACCATCGACGACGCCAGGGCGCGGCTGAAGGTGATCGAGGAGGTCGGGTCGTTCACCGACCCGGCGTCGCCCGCGGCGCTGTGGCGTCACGAACGCCGCCTCGACCTGCTGCGCGCGGCCGAGGAGGACCTGACCCGGCGGCGCCGCCGGGCCGAGGAGGACGTCAGGGACACCGCCGCGCTGATCGGCACGGCGGAGTCGCGGCGGGAGGCGGTGCTCGACACCCTGCGCGCCTCGGGCGGCGACCGGCTGGACACGGCGCTCCGCGAGATCCGCAACGTGGAACGGCGGCTGGCCGACGTCGAACGGGCACGCGAGCGGCTGGACCGGGCCCTGGGCGTCATCGGCGTCGGCGTGTCCACCGGTGACGACTTCGCCGCGCTGGTGAAGACCGCGCATCAGGCGCTCAACGACTCCCAGGCCAGGAGGACCGCGCAGCACGAGTTCGCCGAGGCGACCGCCGAGCTGAAGGACGCCGAACGCGACCTGGCCGGCCTGCGCGCCGAACGCGCGGCGGTCGAGGCCCGCCGCGGCAACATCCCCACCGACCTGCACACCGCCCGCGACCGGCTCGCCGAGGCCGCCGGGCTCACCCCCGACGACCTGCCGTTCGTCGGCGAGCTGATCGAGGTGCGCACCGAGTTCGAACCGTGGCGGGAGGCGTTCAACCTCGCGCTCGGCGGCTTCGCCACCCGGATGCTCATCGACGTCGGCAGACTGAACGCGTTCCGGGAGGCGATCAATTCGGTGAAGCTGGCGCGGCGCATCCACTTCGAGGGCGTCCGCACCGGCATGCGCGACGAGATCGGGCTGGACGACAAGACCCTTCCCGGCCGGCTCGACTACCGGCCGTCCCCGTTCACCGCCTGGCTGAAGAGCGAGCTCGTCAACCGGTTCAACTTCGTCTGCGTCGACTCGCCCAGACTTCTGGGCCAGTACCCCAAGGCGCTCACGATCACCGGCCAGACCTCGCAGCGCGGGCGGGGCGCGCACGGCGGCCACGGCCGCGCCAACCTGCTGGGATTCACCAACACCAGGCTCCTCGCCGACCTCGACGGGCGGATCGAACGCGCCCGCGAACGCCGCGACGACGCCGCCCGTCGCGCGGAGCGCGCCGAGCAGGCCCTCAACTCGTTCGAGGCGCGCCGCGCCGCCTACCAGACCGTGACCGAACTGTCGTGGGACCAGGTGGACGTCGAGTCGGTCGTCGCCGAACGGGACCGCTGGCAGAACGTCGTCGACGAGGTCCGCGCCGGCAACCCGGAGATCGACCGTCTTCAGCAGGAGTCGGAGGAGCTCAAGGATCAGATCAGGAAGCTCACCGAACGGGTCGGCGGGCAGAAACGCGAGGTCGAGCGGCTCAGCGCCGAGTGGGAGGCGATCGTCGACGAGGTGGACGCCGCCCAGCAGGCCCTCGACGACGCCGCCGAGGCCGGCGTCGAGGTGGGCCCGCGGCATCGCGAGTACCTCGACGGCCTCTTCGACGACCCCCCGGAGGGCACCGACCCCGTCAAGGCGCTGGCGGAGTTCGACGCCGCGCACCGCCGCGCCGTCGAACGCGCCCAGGCCGACCGGAAGTCGGCCGAGGAGGAGATCGCCCGGTCGCGGAAGGCGCTGGAGGAGACGTTCACGACGTTCGTCGAACGCTGGCCGAACCCGAACCTCGGCACCGACCCGGACGCCTCCTACCGCGACTTCGAACGTCTGCTCACCGACCTGGAGACCAGCGGCCTGCACGAACTGGAGGCCGAGTGGCGCGACAGCCTGCTCAAACTCTCCGGCAACGACCTGACCAGCCTCGACAGCGAGCTCGCCGCCGCGGTCCGGGAGATCCGCGACCGCATCGACCCCGTGAACAGGATCCTCGCGCAGCTGCCGTTCTCCGACGAGAACCACCGGCTGCGCATCGACCCGCAGGAGAGCCACTCGGCGGTGCGGGCCCGGTTCCGCAAGGAGCTGCGCGACGTCCGCGCCCTCATCGACGGGGCCGTCACGGACGCCGACCGGGAACGCGCCTACCACCGGATGGCCAAGGTCATCGACCGGATCCGCCGGACCGCACCGGAGTTCGCCGACCTGGTCGACGTGCGCAACCACGTCCGGATCAGCGCGGAGAAGTGCGACCTCGAAGGCCGCCACGTCGCCGTCTACGACCACATCGGGGAGAAGTCGGGCGGCGAGTCGCAGGAGCTGGTCGCGTTCATCGTCGGCGCCGCGCTGCGCTACCAGCTCGGCGACGCGGGCGCCGAACGCCCCCGCTACGCGCCCGTCTTCCTCGACGAGGCGCTGATCAAGGCGGACGCCCGCTTCACCGGCCGGGCCATCGGCGCCTGGCGCGGCCTCGGCTTCCAGCTCATCATCAGCGCCCCCAACGACAAGCACAGCGCCATCGAACCCCACGTGGACGCCGAATACCTGATCCTCAAGAACGCAGAGGGCCGCTCCTGGGCCAAACCCATAGTCCCGGTACCCGACCCATGACCCCCCGGCTGATCTCTCCCGCCGACGCGGTCGGCTCACTCCACCGCAAGCTCAACCAGAAGTGGACGAAGGCCGTCTGCGCCGAACACGGCGTCGGCTCTCGGGTCACGTTCGCCGTCCCGCTTCGCCCCGGCGTGTCGACCGGCAGTGCGGTGGCTCGGCTCGGATATCCCGCTTGGGACGAGTGGCGTCGGAGCTGGCGCACTTTAGCCGACCGTCATCTCGCGGGCGTGTCGATCGTCCACAAGCCGGTGTCCGTCCAAGGCGTGAGGGGCGAGTTCCCTGCCACGCTCGTCGCGGATCTGGACGGCGCGGTCGCCCTTGTCTCCGAGACCGGACGCCCGCCCGTTGACCTGGACCGCGCCCGCGCGCTCGCGTCACTACTGGCGTCCGCCGACGCCGTCCTCACCCCGGCGAACCTCCGCGCCGTGTACCGGCTGAAGCCTCATGACGTCGAGGTTCTGCTCAGCGCGGTGACATGGCTGCACGCGAACCCTGACGCGAGCGCGTGGACCGCACGTCAGCTCCCGATCCCCGGCATGCACACCAAGTGGCTCGAATCCCACGGCGCGCTGCTCCGGGACGTCACCGGACGCGACGTCCGACAAGAGGTCCGGCCACGCCCTGCCGTTCTGCATCTGACCTATGTCGACCCCGGTCACCTCGCCTCGGGCCGTCGCCGTCATGACGCGTGGACCACGGGCGACGCACATGACGTCGCCTATCAGCCTCGGATCGTCCTCGTCGTCGAGAACCGTGATTCCCGCCTCTGGTTCCCACCGGTGCCGGACACGATCGTGGTCGAGGGCGGCGGTAAGGCGGCCGCGGTGCTGCTCGCAGGCGTCCCCTGGATCCGCGCCGCGGACCACATCGTCTACTGGGGAGACATGGATGAGGACGGATACGCGATCCTCGACGCGTTCCGCGCCGCATTAGCCGAACCAGGACCGGGCGGCTCATCCCCGAAAGAGGTCACGTCGCTCCTGATGGACGACACCGACCTGAACCGCTACGCCGAGTACGGGGTGAACCATGACAGACACGGCCGTCCTCTCGAACCAGGAAGCGGAAATCTCGAACGCCTCACCGAAGGCGAAGCAGCCGCCTACAACACGCTCACGACCGAAGGCGCCTCGTTCCGTCGGATCGAACAGGAAACGATCCCCCTCACCGACGCGGCAGCCCGGCTGCTCGAAATCCTCTCCATCCCTACGTCGCGGGGTGAGTAGTCATGTCCCTTCGGGACGACGGCTACGGAGACCGTGGAGCACCACCGCCCGGTGAGCCCCGGCGGCCGGGTGGCACCGACGCCCTCGCCATCGTCTCGTTCGCTCCCGGAAGCGCGTGGCTGGGCTGGATCGGCGTCCTGGCGATGGCCGGAGGAACGGTATGAGCGCCGCTCCCGCGGTGGGGCCTGTGCTGGCCGCGGTGCTGGTTCTGCTCACCGCCGCCGGGGTGTCGCCGCGGCCCGCGCCTGCGGCAGCTCGCGGTCGTCTCGCTGCTCATCGCGGCGGTGCTGCGGCATGCGGGCTGAACGGCTCTGTTCATCGCCGGCATGGTGACGGTCGCCGCGGTGACCTCCGCCCGTCGTATCACCTCGATCCGCGTTCGGCGGGCCGGACGGTGCTGACGATCGTCGCGGGAGCCGCGCCCGTCCGGCTGCCGGCGTCCACACTGGTGCCGCTGAAACCGGTCGCGGTGCTTCCGATGGCTGGCATCCTCATCGGCGGCGCGATGACCGCGACCTCCCCGACCGGCCGTCACGCACTCGATGAACTGCGCGAACGCCGAGGCGAGTACGAGGGCGGCCTGGCGCTCGGGCTGCTGCCGCACGTGGCCGGGCTGGAGGTGTGCCGGGACGCCGCTCGATGGACGGCGGTGAAGCAGACGGCCCTGCCGAGGCACGCCCTCACTTTTGTCTGCGCCCTTTCGGAGGCGGTTTCGGAAGGCTGATGAGCACATCCAGCCCGAGGTGCTCCTTGAGCAGATACTTCAGTTCCTCGTGCTCGATGATCTGCATCCGGCCGTGCCGATGGGCGTGCTCGTGCCCGCCCTTGGTCACCCACGAGGTGGTCACCATGATGCCTTTGGTGGCGTGCTTGTCCTCCATCGTTCCTGCGAGCTCACGGATGGCGTCGACGCCGACCGCACTCCGGTAACGCTTGGCCTGGATGATGCACAGCCCGCCGAAGATGGGATCCTCGTTGGTGGCGACGGCGTCAACACCGTCGTCCTTGGACGCCTGGGTGACCCAGGACTTCATCCCCATGGCCTCGAAGAGCTGTTGCACCAGGTGCTCGAACTCGGCCGGTGTCATGTCGAGCAGATCAGGACGACTGTCCAGCCCGGCGGCCGCGTCCATGCCCTCGACGAAGCTGAACTGCTTGAGCAGATGCTCGAAATCGACCATGGGCTTGACGGCCTCAAGGTCGTAGGGGTGCGGAGAGACGAGTGCGCCCAACTTCTGCTTGACGCAGACGACCGGATCGAGATCGGTCAGGACCAGCTCACCGAACGCCTCTCTGGTCGCGCTGACACTGATCAGGTACGGCCTGGTCGGCTGCCCGGTGGCCTTGTCCTTCGCCTGGACGAAGCCGCCGAACGTGGCGACCTCGACGATGTCCGGGACGTCCACGGCGAAGACGTGATGCAGTGTGCGCAGGGCGACCTGGGCGATGACCGATGCGTATCGTTCCTTGATCTCCTTGGAGGGCCGGGCGAGCGGCTCGATGGCGTCCCGCTTCTGGACGTACTTGTAGGACCGTTCGGTGGGAATGATGCTCTGCGCCGGCAGCTCGTAGTCGATGACCAGCTCGTTGGGTTCAGGTCGATAGAGAATGCGCGACCGGTGCGGAAATCCCTCGGGGTAGGTGGCCGCGTCCAGGACCAGGGTGAAATACTGGGCCACTGCATCCGCGTCGGCGGCGTAGAAATCCCGTTCGAAACGCTCGACTTCGGCGTTGTGCTGTCGGATCTGCTCGGCGGCCTCCCTGATGCGGCTTTCGTGTTCCGCTCGCAGGCCCACGAGCTTCCTTCGCCGTTCGGCCTCCGCCTGCGCGTGGCGCGAGCGCCGTCGTGCGTGCTCCTGGCGCGCGGCCTGAAGCTCGCGCTCGTAGCGGGCTCCCTTTCCGAGCAGCCGTCCCAGGACTCCTGGGGGGCGCGGCGCGACGTCCGCGAACTTCGGTTCGGGAAGGGGACGATCCAAACCCTGTGGATCAAAGGGCGGGGGCTCGAAGGTGCGTTTGAAGTCGGCGAAGGTCGGCGGCTGGTCGTCGAGACCCGAGACCAGCACGTTTTCGAGCTCGCGCACACGGGCGTCGAGATCGGCGCACATGTCCTCGGCCTCGGCCCTCCGCTGCTCGATGTAGAGACGTTTGCGCTCACGTTCGTCGGCGGCGGCTCGCCGCTGTGCTTCGCGGCGGGCCTTCTCCTGTTCACGACGAGCCCGGTCGGCCGCCTGTCGTCGGGACCGCTCCAGCTGCTGCTGGAGCCGTTGCCGGCGCGCACGCTCGCGCTGCAGCTCTGCCCACAGCCCTCGACGTTTGGCCATCCGACCTCCACCACATGCGCCGCCCGACCGTGTTTCCCCAGATGTACCCGCCAGCATTTCACGGTCGACGAGACTTCGACGTGATGACCGATATCGGTCAGACCACGTCAATCATTGGGTCTGTACCGCAAAGGAGAAGAGGGACCGGAGGAGCCGCCACCGCCTGACATCGGATTTCCATGTCCTAGGTCAGAACGGCATCTTCGTAATGCGTCTCTGGGAAGAAAAAGATCACTGCCGGTGTTGACCTTGGTCGATTGTATCTTAGTTTTCGCAATGCCGTATTTAGGTGAACTCGGTTAGCTCATCGCCCGCCCCATGCTCCCGTTCTGGTGGGGTGCCCCGCCTGGGCGTCAGGGCAGAAGAGCATGGCCCCCGCCCCCACGGTGACTTCGCCCGCGGTTCGTGTGCGCCGCGGACGGCTCATCGTGGGGGCGGGGGCCTGTCCCCGGTAGGCGTCTGGCGTGCCCTGTGACGTTCGTGCTTCAGAAGACGTGGCCGTCGAGGGCGAGCCGCAGTTGCAGTGCCAGCACCTTGGAGTAGGCACGGCACATCTGGAAGTTGCCCGCGGTGAACCACAGGTTCGGCTGCGCGGTCGGCCGCCACATGTTGCGGAGTTCACCCTCGTCGTCGAAGCCCCAGATCGGGCCCACGGCGTCGGCGATCGTGTCGCCCAGCAGGCGTCGCACGCTCTCCTGCTGCGGAAGGAAACCCGTGGCGAGGACGACGAGGTCGGCTTCGAGCACCGTGCCGTCCTTCATGCGGAGCCCTTCCCGGACGAACCGGTCGGTGTCCGCGTACTGCACGATGCCGATCTCCCCGGAGATGATCAGCTCGGAGCAGCCGACGTTGAGGTAGTAGCCGCCGCCGCGGCGCAGCCACTTCATGTACTGGCCGGTGCCGTCCTCGCCGTAGTCGGTGCGGAACCCCGCCTTCTCCAGCCCGGCGATGAGGTCGGCGTCCATCTCCTTCATCTTCTCCGTCAGCGCCTTCTGCCCGGCCACCATGTCCGGGTAGGGCACCGACATGCCGATCAGGTCGCTGTCCTCCAGCGTCGGCGCCGTGAGGTAGGACGCGTCCGCGGCGGCGGCGCTGGGGTCGATGCTGATGACGGTGGTGGAACTGCGCTGCACCATGGTGATGGACGCGGCGCCGTTGGCGTGCAGGTCCTGGGCGATGTCGTGGGCGCTGTTGCCCGTCCCGACGATGAGGACCTTCTTGCCCCTGTAGTCGGAGCTTTCCGTGTAGTCGGCCGTGTGCAGCACCGGGCCGCCGAAGTCGCCGAGACCGGGCAGGTCCGGCCGGTACGGAATGCCGCTCACCCCGGTGGCGAGGACGAGATGGCGGGGGCGCAGGATCCGCTGGCCCCCGTCCCCGCGGCGGATCCGTGCCTCCCAGGTTCCGGTGGCCGGGTCGTAGGCGCCGTGCTCGAACGTCGACGACCCCCAGAAGTTGATCTCCATGGCCTCGACGTACGCCTCGAACCAGCCGGCGAGCTTGTCCTTCGGGACGAACACCGGCCACGTCGGCGGGAACGGCATGTACGGCATGTCGTTCAACCAGACGGCGTTGTGCAGGGTGAGCGCGTGGTAGCGCTTGCGCCAGTTGTCCCCCGGTTGTTCATGGGCGTCGACCACGAGGGCGTCCACGTCGAGCCGGCCGAGCCTGGCGGCCAGGGCGAGGCCGTTCTGCCCGCCGCCGACGATCAGGACGTCGGGGTCGCGGCCTGTGTAGGCGACCGCCGCGCGGCGCCGGTCGAGCCAGTTGGGCCCGCCGAACTTGGAGGAGTCGGCCTGCCCGGTCGGACGGTGCTCGCCCACGCGTTCGGGACGGCCCGCGATCTCGTCCAGGGTGGTGAGCAGATTCCGTGCCACATGGCGGCCGTCCGGCCCGGGCACGAGCCTGACCACCCCGACCCCGCGGCCGAGCCCGAGGTCGAACTCGAAGATCGCCTCGATGCTGGCGACGCCGCTCCGCTCCACCTCCCGCGGCGGCGTCCGCCCGGCCGCGAGCCGGAAGTTCGCCGCCTTGGCCCGGGGCTGGCGGGCGGACAGCTCGGCGGTGGCCCGCGCGTGCGAGAACGTCCTGAGGTCGCCGGTGAACGAGACGACGTCCCGCCAATGACACTCGGGGGAGAAGAGCCCGGCCAGGTCGGTCCCGCGTTCGAGCGCGTCACCGAAACGGGTGAGCCAGTCGGTGGCGATCGCCGTGCAGTCCGTGGTGAGCGTCGTGGTCATGTCTGCCTCCGGGGGTCAGGGGATGAGGGACAGGTCGCGCAGCATCGCGAAGTTGTCGAGGAAGCTCACGTGGGTGTCGATGCAGTCGCCGAAACCCGCCTGGCGGATCTTGATGGTGCTCTGCACCATGTCGTCGCCGGTGGCGAACCAGCCGTCGACGAAAGGCCAGGACGCGATCTGCGCGAAGGGGACGGGACGCAGCCCGTGTTCGCGGACGATCGCGTCCCACACCGGGCCCTTGTCGGCCATGTGCTCGGCGAGCGACATCGGCTGCGGCGGGGCGGTCGGCATTCCGAAGAAGTCCGCGATCTCCGGCCAGAGGTGCCTCCAGCGGAAGTTGTCGCCGTTGGTGACGTTGAAGACCTCGTTGCGCGCCGCCGCCGAACGCAGCGCCCAGATGACGGCCCGCGCGAGGATGCGGGCGTCGGTCGCCTGGTGAAGCGCGCCCCACGCGGCGGGGGAGCCGGGGAACCGCAGCGGGACGCCCAGGTGGCGGCAGACGCAGGCGTACACGGCCAGGCCGGTCAGCATGTTCATGGGGGAGCCGAGGCTCGGGCCGATCACCGCGTCCGGGCGCAGGACCGTCCAGGTGTATCCGGCGCGCTCGGCGTCGGCGTAGAGGAGGTCCTCCTGGTCGTTGTAGAAGATCGGCCCGAGGAAGCGGGGATCGGACTCCTTCGCCGGGGTCTTGTAGCCCCCGAGGTGTTCCCCGTACGACTTTCCGCCCCCGATGAGCACCACGTGCCGGAGCCGGGACGGTGAGGCGTGCACGGCGTCGAGCAGGTTGCGCAGCATCGCGACGTTCGGCCCGACGGCGGCGGCCATCGTCTCGCGTTCCACGTAGGCGGCGTACACGACCGCGGTGATGTCGGAGCGGCCGGCGAGCGCGCCGCGGATCGCCGCCGCGTCCAGCAGGTCGACCTGGAGGTGGTCGTCGACCGGCGGGCCGTCCGGCGGCCCGACCGGTCCGCGCCGTGCGATCGTGGCGACGCGCCCGCCCGACTCCACCAGGGCGCGGACGATGGCGCCGCCGGTCACGCCGTGGGCTCCGGCGACGAGGACGACGCCGTCCCCGCCCGGTGGGTCCTGCTCGGTCATCATCGTGTCCTCTCGGTTCTTGCGCTCCGCGGGGCGGTCGCCGGTCACGCGGCCGCGGCCGGTGCGGGAGCGTCGCGTCCCCGCAGCCGGTCCAGCGCGACGGCCAGCACGATCACGACGCCCTGGATGATCTGCTGGTAGAAGGTGGACACGTCGAGCAGCGTCATGCCGTTGACCAGCACGCCGATGATCGCCGCGCCGATGAGGGTGCCGATCAGCGAGCCCTTGCCGCCCATGAGGGACGTGCCGCCGAGGACGACGGCCGCGATGGCCGACAGCTCGTAGCCGGTGCCGAGGTCGGGCACCGCGCTCTGCAACCGCGCGGACGCGATGACGCCGCCGATGCCCGCGCAGAACCCGGAGATGATGTACACGCAGGTCAGCACCCGCCGGACGGGGATCCCCGCCAGCCGGGCCGCCTCGGCGTTTCCGCCGACGGCGTGCACCCAGCGTCCGAACACGGTGCGGTTGAGCACGTACCAGCCGACGGCGAACACCACCACCATGATCACGACGGGGACGGGCACGCCGAGGATCGTTCCGTTGCCGATCCACGCGTAGCCGAGGTTCGTGGAGAACAGCGTCCTGCCGTCGGTCCCGACGTAGGTGACGCCCCGCAGGTAGGTGAGCGCCGCGAGGGTGACGATGAACGAGGCGAGCCCGAGCCGGGCGACGAGGACGCCGTTCACGGTGCCGATGAGCAGGCCGGCCAGGAGCGCGATGAGGACCGCGATCGCCGGCGGGAAGCCTTCGAGGGCGGGTTTCACCGCGAACAGGGCGGTCACCCCGACGGCGGAGCCGACCGACAGGTCGATGCCCGCCGTCATGATGACGAACGTGAGGCCGGCGCCGAGGATCGCCGTGACGGAGATCTGCCGCGCCACGTCCAGCAGGTTGTCCACGGTGAGGAAGTGCGGCGCCGTCGCGGAGAACACGATCACGAGCGCGACGAGCGCGCCGGCCACGCCGGCCTGGTCGGCGGTGGTGACGATCCGGTGCCGCAGCCGGTCGTCTCGGCGCGGCCGGCCGGGCTGTGCGCCGGTCCGGGGTGCGGCCGCCGGGCCGCTGGGGACTGTCGTCTCCTTCATCGGTTCACCTCGTTGAGTGCCGTCCGGTCGCCGGTGACGCCGGTGGCGTGACGGATGACGTTCTCCTCGGTCATGGCCGGCCCCGTCAGCTCGGCGACGATCTCGCCCCCGCGCATGACGAGGACGCGGTCGGACAGGCCGAGCACCTCGGGCAGTTCGGAGGAGATCAGCAGGACGGCGACGCCCCGCCGTGTGATCTCGGCGATGAGCGCGTAGATGTCGGCCTTCGCGCCGATGTCCACGCCCCGCGTCGGCTCGTCCAGGATGAGGACGGAGGGGCTGTGGGCGAGGCAGCGGGCGAGAAGGACCTTCTGCTGGTTGCCGCCGGAGAGCTGCCCCGCGGGCTGCGCGAGCCCCGCGGCCTTGACGCGCATCGCCTCGGTGAGCGGGCGGGCGGCCGTGTGCATGCGCGTCCGGCTGGTCAGGCCGAGGACGCCGCGGCCCTGCGACGTCCCGGCGCACACGTTGTCGGCGACCGACATCAGCGGGAACAGGCCCTGCTCCTTGCGGCTCTCGTGGAGCATCACGATGCCGGCGCCGAGCGGACCGCGCGGGTCGCCGAGGTCGACGTTCGTCCCGTCGACGGTCACGGTGCCGCCGTCGGCGGGGTCGGCGCCGGCGATCAGACGCCCGAGCTCGCTGCGGCCCGCCCCGACGATCCCGGCGATCCCCACGACCTCCCCGGCCCGGACCTCGAATGAGGCGGGACGGACGTCCGGCGAGCGCAGCCCGGTGACGCGGAGCCTGATCCGGTCGCCCGGGGACGGCCGGTCGTGCCGGTAGAGATCCCGGACGGGACGCCCGACCATGGAGGTGACGACGCGGTCCTCGGTCATCTCGTCGCGCGTCATGGTGTCGGCGACCACTCCGTCCCGCAGGACGGTGACGTGGTCGGCGAGACGGGAGATCTCCTCCATCCGGTGGCTGATGTACAGCAGTGCCAGTCCTTCGGCGCGCAGGTCCTCGACCGTGGCGAGCAGCAGGTCGGCCTCGGTGCGCGACAGCGCCGCCGTCGGCTCGTCCAGGACCAGCAGCCGCGGCCGCTCGCCGAGCGCCCTGGCGATCTCCACGAGCTGACGCCGGCCGGTGCTGAGCCGTGCCACCCTGGTGTCCGGGTCGAGGGTGACGCCGATCCGCGCGAGGGCCTGCAGCGCCAGCTCCCGTGCCCGGCGGCGGTCGAGGCGGCCGGCCCGGCGGCGCGGCTCACGGCCGAGCAGCAGGTTGTCGGCGACGGTCAGCTCCGGTACCAGGCTCAGCTCCTGGTGGACCACCGCGAGCCCGTGCCGTCTGGCGTCGCGCGGCCCGGTCAGGGTCACCGGGGCGCCGTCGAGGATGATCTCGCCGCGGTCGGCGCGCTCGATGCCGGTGAGGATCTTGATCAGGGTGGACTTGCCGGCGCCGTTCTCGCCCGCCAGCACGTGCACGCGTCCCGCTTCGAGGCTCAGCGAGACGCCTCGCAGCACGGGGTTGCCGTGGTAGGACTTCTCGATCCCGGTGAGGCGTGCGACCACCTCTCCGGGTGCCTTCGCCGCCGTCATCCCCAGCTCTCGTAGTCCTTGAGGGTTTCGGCGTTGACCAGCACCGTCGGGATCAGCTTGGGGGTCGGGTCCAGCTTCTCCCCGCGGGCCAGGCGGATCGCCATGTCGAGTCCGGAGCGGCCGAGCTCACGCGGGTTCTGCCCGGCGGTCCCGATGATCGGGCCGCGGCCGATGAGGTCGGTGAGCTGGCGCGCCCCGTCCACTCCGACGATCTTCACGTCGGCCCGCTGCTGCTGGGCGGCGAGCGCGATGCCGACGGCCGTCGGGTCGTTGACGCCGAAGAAGCCGTCGACGTCGGGGTTCGCGGTGAGGATGTTCTCGGCGACCTTCATGCTGGTGTCGCGGGTCAGGTCGGCGCGCTGGGTGGCGACGACGCTGATGCCGGGGCTCGCGTCGATGGCCTGCCTGCAGCCCTTCATCCGGTCGCTGATCGCCGACACGGCCGAGCCGTCGACGATCGCGATCTTGCCCCGGCCGCCCAGCTCCTTGATCAGGTATTCGCACGCCTGGCGTCCGGCCTGGACGTTGTCGCTGGTGACGGTCGCGTCGGCGCCCGCCGCGGCGACGTCGATGGCCACCACGGGGATCTTCGCCTGCTTGGCGCGCAGGACCGCGGGACCGATGCCGTTGGAGTCGACCGCGTCCACGATGATCGAGTCGACCCGCTGCCGGACGAACGTGTCGATCTTGTCGGTCTGCACGTTGACGTCGGCGTTGGCGTAGTTGATCGAGACCTTGACGCCGCGGGCCTTGGCGGCCTCCTCGATGGCCTTGCCTTCGGCGAGGAAGAAGGGGTTGGACGCCGCGTTGAGCGCGACGCCGATCGTGATCGTGTCGCCTGCGTTCGCGTCGGACGCGGCGCAGGCGGCCGAGGGGAGGGTCATGGCGGCGGCGGCGATGATCGCCGCGAACCGGACAAGGCGGCGGGGGTGGTTCACTGCCTTCATGGAATGTCCTATCCAGCGTTAGATGACGGGTGTGGCTCCGCCGTCGACGCAGAAGTTCGCGCCGGAGATGAAGGCGGCCTGGTCGGAGACGAGGTAGGTGACCAGGGAGGCCACCTCGTCCACGGTTCCGAGCCGTCCGACGGGAATGCGGTTCAGCTCCACGTAGCGGGCGAGCGCCGTCTCCCGGTCGACTCCGAACTCCTCGGCGAGGGAGTCGGCCAGGCCGCCGGGACGGTCGTAGAGCGGGGTCCGGATGAACGCCGGTGACACGACGTTGGAGCGGACTCCGGCGGGGGTGAACTCGGCCGCGAGGACCTTGGAGAGCATCAGCACGGCGGCCTTGGAGACGCTGTAGTCGGGCAGGCGCGGGTTGGGCATGCGGGCGGCCTCCGACGCGATGTGGACGATCGCCCCGCCGTCGCCCGCGAGCATGGCGGGGATGGCCGCGCGGGCCGCGCGGATGTATCCGAGCAGGTTGAGCTCGAGGGTCGACGTCCAGTCGGCGTCGGCGGTGTCGAGGAAACCCGTGCGCGGCGCGGCGACGCCCGCGTTGTTCACCAGGATGTCGACCCGGCCGAAGGCGTCGGTCGCGGCGTTGATCATCGCCGTCGCGGCGTCCGCCTCGCGCAGGTCGGCGGTGACGGGCAGGACCCGGTCGGGGCCGTCGAGTTCGCGCAGGGGCTCGACGTTCAGGTCCGCCCCGACGACGTACGCGCCCGCCTCGCGGAGGTGCCGGGCGCAGGCGAGCCCGATACCGCTGCCCGCACCCGTCACGACGGCCACACGTCCACCCAGACCCTGGTCCACGTCGCCTCCTTTCCGCAGGTCACTCGCCCTGCGCCGGTCAGAGTCCCACAAAGTGGACGCCATGTCTAGAGAATGGGACGAACTTTTTATCGCTCAACGGACAGCCTGTCCGAAACAGTGTCCTACTGTGTGGACCATATGTCCACCTGGTAGTACATTTCTCCCATGGCAGAACAGATCGGTCCGCCCGTGGCGGCGGACACACAGCTCGTGGAGCGGATCCGGGAACGGGCGCTGTTCGCCCGCCTGGAGACGGTCCGGCTCATCTCGATCGCGAAGACCGGCCACTACGCCTCGGGCTTCTCGTGCGCCGAGATCCTCGCGACCCTCTACTACGGCGTCATGAACCTGCGGCGCGGCGAGCCCGACTGGCCCGACCGCGACCGGTTCCTGTTCGGCAAGGGGCACGCAGCCGCGACCCTGTACCCCCTGCTCGCCGACTGGGGCTTCTTCGACCCGTCCGAGCTGGACGACTACACGCGCCTCGGCAGCCCCTTCGGCGACCACCCGGACATGACGCGGATCCCGGGCATCGACTTCAGCAGCGGCTCTCTCGGACACGCCCTCTCCGTCGGCACTGGGATGGCGCTGGGCCTGCGCATGCAGCGGCGCCCGTCCAACGTGTTCGTCCTGCTGGGCGACGGCGAACTGCACGAAGGGCAGATCTGGGAGGCGGCGCTCGGCGCGGCCCACCACCGCGTGTCCAACCTCATCGCGATCGTGGACCGCAACGGCTACTCGCTGGACGGAGAGGTCGACGAGGTCACCGGCATCGAACCGCTCGCCGACAAGTGGCGGGCGTTCGGCTGGGAGGCCCACGAGGTGGACGGGCACGACCCGGCGGCCCTGCTGACGCTGCTCCGCTCCGTGGCCGCGGACCCGGACCGCACGTGCCCGGCCGTGGTGGTCGCGCACACCGTCAAGGGCAAGGGGATCTCCTACATGGAGCGCGACTTCGGCTGGCATCTCGGCTGGCTCGCCGAACAGGACGAGATCAAGGCCATCGAGGAACTGAGGAGCGCCCGATGAAGGACCCCGCCCTGCAACCGGAATCCTGGCGGCTCACCGACCTGCTGGACCGCGCACCCGGCCTGCACGTCCTCGCCGGAACCCTCGCGGACCTCGTCGACGAAGGTCACCCCATCGTCGTCGGTACGGCCGACCTCAAGTACTCCAACGGGCTGGTCAGGTTCCAGGAGCGGCACCCCGAGCGGTACGTGCAGTTCGGCATCTCCGAGCAGCACATGGTCTCGGTCGCGGCCGGCCTCGCCGCCACCGGCTTCCAGCCGTACGTCGCGACGTTCGCCTCCTTCCTGGCGCTGCTCGCGTGCGAGCACATCCGCACCGACACCGCGTACACGCGCCTGCCGGTCCGGCTCATCGGCCACCACTCCGGGATCACCCTCGGCTTCTACGGCACGTCCCACCACGCGACCGAGGACCTGGCGATCACGCGGAGCATCGCGGGGCTGACCGTCATCGCCCCCGCCGACGCCGCGCAGCTCGGCGCGGCGCTGCGCGCCTGCACCGCCGTTCCCGGCCCGGTCTACCTCCGCATCGGACGCGGGCAGGAACCCGACGTGTACACGGCGGCCGGCCTGCGGTTCGAGGTCGGCAAGGCGATCGCCCACGGAGCCGGGGACGACCTGACCATCATCGCGACGGGCTCGATGGTGCATCCCGCGCTCGAGGCCGCGGCCAGGCTGAGCGACTCCGGGGTGTCGGTGGGCGTCCTGGACATGCACACCGTCAAACCGCTCGACGAGACCGCCGTCCTGGACGCCGCGCGGCGGTCGGGACTGCTGCTCACCGTGGAGGAGCACAACGTGCTGGGCGGGCTGGGCGGCGCCGTCGCCGAGACCGTCGCGGCCGCTGGACTCCCGGCGCACGTCGTCCGGCACGGCATCAAGGACGAGTACGCGCTCATCGGCCCTCCGACCCACCTCTACCGGCACTACGGCCTGACCGCCGACGGCATCGAGGCGGCCGCGCGGCGGGCACTCGACGCCCGCGGCGCGCCGGCGGAACACGCGCTGGTCCAGAACGGCTGACGATCAGGCCGGCCGCCGCCCCCGCCGGCCGCGGGCGGGCGCCGGACCGGCCGGCGATGCCGCGTCATCGCCCGAGACGGCGCCGCAGCATTCGATCCTGCTGCGGCGCTCGTCCATGCCGCTCCCCTCTGTGGCCGCTCCCCTCCATGGCCGTTCCCACCATCGACCCGCGCCCCGGTGCACGCGCAGCGGAAGGCGCCGAGCCGTCCCCGGCGGGCGGGGTGCCGGCTCGGCGCGATCTGGACGGTGGGCGCATCCGCGCGTCGCGCGAACGTGCCGGGCCGCCTCAGGCGTCCATCGGGCGGGCACCGAGCGCGAGGGCCATGCGGTTCAGCGCCCGGCGTGACGCGTGCACCTGGTCGCTCCTGACCTCGCGTACGCCGGGGACCTCCATCAAGGCCGTGCGCACCGGCCCCACATAGGTCATGGGCAGATTGGGACAGGCGTGGCAGGCGCCGGTGAAGGCCACGGACACGACACCGTCGTCGATGCCCGTGATCTCGGCGTCGCCGCCGTGCCCGAGGATCAGCGGCCGGACCCGGTTGAGGGCGGCCTCGACCTCGGCGGGGTCGGGGCCGGGTTCAGGTTCCGCGGCGTGCTCGTCAGGCATCGCTGGTCAGCCCCAATTCGCGTTTCTTGCTCTCCACGTCGATGCCGAGCCCTTCGGCGAAGTTCAGGCCGAAGATCCGTTCCTTGGTCGTCCGTGTGAGCTCGGGATACCCATAGCGTTCCTGGAGTTCTTCGGGCATCTCCATGGTCGCCAGCGCGTCGATATAGGCCTGCACGTGCGGCCAGATGAACGCCTCCGAGCCGTAGCAGATCCTGGTGTCGCCGCACAGGAGAAGCGCCTGGCCGAGCCGGTGCAGCATCGGCCAAGGCTGCAGGAAGTACTGGTTGAACCACAGCGGCAGGATGAGGTAGACGTTCTCGAACCGGCTGGCGATGCTGATCAGCTCGTCGACGTAGGGGTCGCCGAGATGGTGGACTCCGAAGTTCAGCTCCGGAAAGTCCTTCGCGGCGAGCTGGATGTCGTTCGGACGGAAATACTCGACGGGCTGCAGGCCCAGGGGGAGACCCTTGTGGAACTGCACCATCTTGATGCCGAGTTCGAGCGCCTTCTCCCACAGCGGATAGGCGATCTCCCGGTCGTCGGCCCGCCAGTAATGGTCGCGGTCCTGGTACTGGTAGAACTTGAAGCTCACCGCGCCCCACTCGCGGACCTGGCGTTCCATCTCCTCGAGCGCGAAATCGAGTCCCTGCCAGGAGGGGTCGACGCCGCCGGTGAAGTAGATCCTCGACGGGTTGGACGCGGCCAGCTCGTGGGCCAGCTCGACCGGGCCGAGGCCGGCCTTCCAGTGCGAGTAGAGCGGCACCGAGCAGGCCATCGCCACGTCGGTGTCCGACTCCTCGAACAGCACCTTGTTGGCCCAGTCCAGGTCGACCGGCTCGACGAACCCGGGGAAGGGCGGCGGGCCGCCCTTGCTCGCGGTCAGCTCGGTGAACCCCTTGATCTGGTTGCGCAGCGCGCGCACGGACTGCAGGTCACGTTCCTCGCGGGCCTGCCGGTCGGTGAAGTCCTGCGTGTGGACGGCCGCGTCGAAGACGAACATCCCGTCTTTCACTGCCGATTCCTTTCTGGAATTCCCGGATCAGCCGTTGTGCTTGAGGTGGTCGTGCGGGTCCGCCTTGTGCGTCCACAGGCGCCGGTACGAGCCGGACTCCAGCTCTTCGAACAGACTCGGGCCCTGCGGTTCCCAGCCGAGCTCCTCGCGCGCCTTGCGCGAGTCGACCCGGCTGTTGCTGGAGAGCGCCACGTCCACCCAGCGCTTCCCGAACGCGGCGTAGGCGACCTCCGGCTCGCAGGACTCCGCCTTCTCGAGGCCGACGAGTCGTGCGACGGCTTCGGCGATGTCGCCCATGCGAGCCTCGCCGGCGGCGAGGTTGTAGACGCTGCCCGGCTCGGCCTTCTCCACGGCCAGCAGGTACGCCTCGGCCAGGTCGCCGAGGTAGACGTTGCCCCAGCGGTTGTCGCCCTTGCCGACGTACAGGCTGCGCCCGGAGACCAGGGCCTGGCGGATGAGCAGCGGAATCTGCTCACTGGCTCCTTGGTCGTACACCATCGACGGGCGCAGGACGATGGTGTGGATGCCGCGCCCGGCGGCCTCCTGGACGGCCTGGTCGGTGGCGTAGCGGACCGCGACCACCGGGGCCGGGGTGTGCTCGGTGTCCTCGGTGTAGACCGTCTCGTTCAGGTCTCCCTGCGCGAGGTCGGTGTACACGCCGGTGCCGCTGGTGCGCACGTACTTCTTCCCGGTGCCGGCGAGTGCGTCGAGCAGGGCGCGGGTGGAGTCGGCATGGTCGGCGCTGGCGGTGTCGATGACGACGTCGGCCGCCGCGGCCGCCGCGGTGAGACGTTCGGTGTCGTCGAGACTGCCCTCCACGGGGGTGATCCCCCACGCGCGGAGCGTCGCGGCGGCGACCCGGCTGCGCGCCAGCCCCTGAACCTCGTGCCCGGCGAGCTGGAACCGGGTGCACACGGCCCGTCCGAGGTAGCCGTTGGCGCCGGTGACGAAGACCTTCATCGATGATCCTTTTCCGGTCGGGGAGTGAACTGCGGGGGACGGCGGCCTCGGGTCACTTGAGGACGATCTTGAATGCGCCCTCGTCCGCCGACGGGTTGTGCGTCTTGGACAGCGACCTGGCGTCGTAGCCGGGGAGGTCGTCGAGGAACTGCGCCTTGTACCTGGCGGCGTTCTCCTTGGTCACCGGCAGTGTGTTGAGGACGACCGCCTTGTTCGACCTCGGCTTGCCCTTGATGGCGTCGTAGGTCATGATCAGCGCCAGGCCGCCGTTGACGAACTCGCCGCCCGGCGAGACCAGCATCTGCCCGGACTCGATCGCCCTGACCCCCTCGGCCGTGCCGTCGATGCTGGCCACCTTCACCTTGCCGAGCACGCCGGCGGAGGACAGGGCCTGGATGGCTCCGAGCGCGGAGCCGTCGTTGAACGCCCACAGGCAGTCGAACTGGGGACCGGGGAACTGCGCGAGGAAGTTCTGGGTGGCCTTGAGACCCGTCTCGGGCAGTTCCACGGGACGCTGCGGGTTTCCGAGGATCTGCATCCCCAGCTCTCTGGCCTTGGCGGTGAACCCTTCCAGCCGGGCGTCGGCGACCGAGTTGCCCTGCAGGCCGCTCATGGCGACGACCTTCCTGCAGCCCGCCTCGTGCAGTGCGGCGGCCCCGGCCGCCCCGTCGCCGGCGTCGTCACCGACGACGTAGCCGGCGTAGTAGGAGGCGTTCTCCTTGTTCGGCTCCACACCCGGCTTCCGGGCCATGGCGGCGCACATGATGCCGGCGTTCTTGCAGGCCCGCAGCAGTCCCGGGCCGATCTCACCGGTGATGGGCCCGAACACGATTCCGTCGACGCCCTGGGAGATGAGGTCCTGGATGTTCTTGAGCTGGGTGTCCTCCTTTTCCTGCGCGTCCGCGACGATGACCTTGACCCCGAGCTGCTCGCCCATCTTCTTCGCGAAATCCGCATTGGCCTTCCAGTAGGAATTGGCCAGCACCGGAACCGCGAAGCCGATGGTGAGGTCGTCGTCGCTTCCGGACGCCGCGGAGGAACCGCAGGCGGACAGCGCGAGCGCGAGGCTCGCGGCGGTCAGTGCGCAGGCCGCGCGGCGTGCTGGACCGCCGCCGCGACGTCGAGAACGGCACAAACGGGTGGCATTCATTTGATGACCCCGATCTTGGAACGGTCGAGTGCGACGAAAACGGCCAGGACGAGAATCGCCCCTTGGATGATCTGCTGAATTTCAGGAGCGATACCGAGAATGACGAGTCCGTTGTTGAGGACGACGATGATGAGCGCGCCGATCGCGGTGTTCCAGATGTTGCCGATGCCGCCCGTCAGCGGGGTCCCGCCGAGCACCACGGCGGCGATCGCCGACAGCTCGAAGCCGGTGGCGGCCTGGGCCGTCGCGGTGCCGAGCTGGCCGCCGAGCACGATCCCGCCGAGCCCGGCGAGCAGGCCCGCGATGACGAACACCCCGACCTTGACGGCCCGCACGGGGACGCCCGAGAGCGCGGAGACCCTTTCCTCGCCGCCGATCGACCGGGTGTAGCGGCCGAAGGTCGTCCCGTTCATGAGCCCGTAGGTCACCGCGAACGCGGCGGCCAGCACGAGGTAGATCCCCGGCTCGGTGCCCATCCAGGCCACGAGGCCCTCGGTGGGGACGGACCGGGTGTCGGAGATGACGATGGTGAGGCCGCGGGCCACCGACAGCATGCCGAGCGTCACGATGAACGACGGCACCCGCAGCAGGCTGCACACCAGCCCGTTGACCAGGCCGCACACGGTGCCGGTCAGCAGACCGGCCGCAACGCCCGTGAGGCCGTCCCCGTCGGCGGCGGCCATGGCGGCGACCATGCCGGCCAGGGCGGCGACCGAACCGACCGACAGGTCGATCGAGCCGGCCATGACGACGAAGGTGAGCCCGAAGCCCACGATGGCCACGACGCTCGCCTGCTGGACGAGGCTGGTCAGGTTGCCGACCGTGAGGAAGCGGTCCGGGATGGTCACCGCGTAGATCGCGATCAGCCCGGCCAGCCCCATCAGGGGCAGCGCGCGGTTCAGCCCCGCCGGCCACCGTGACCCGGTCCCCGCCTGCGGCGCGGACGGCTCGCCGCCCTCGCCGGTCGACGTGGCCGGCGCGGCGGAGTTGCCGAGAATCTTGGTCATCTCTCATCTCCTCGGGGTGGTCAGATCATGTGGGAGACCAGCAGTTCCTCGGTCGGCCCGGCATCGCGCGCGGTGCGGTAGCTGACCGCTCCGCGGCGGAGCATGACGATGCGGTCGCTCATGCCCAGCAGCTCGGGCAGCTCGTCGGTCACGAGGACGATGGCCGTCCCGGCGGCTGCCAGGCGCTGCATGAGCGCGTAGATCTCGGCCTTGGCGCCCACGTCGATGCCGCGGGTCGGGTTGTGCAGGATCAGCAGCTTCGGTGGTCGCACCAGCCATTTCGCCAGGACGACCTTCTGCCGGTTCCCGCCGGAGAGGTTGGCCGGGACGTCGGTCCCGCCGCGGCAGCGGATCCCCAGCTGCTTGATCATCCGTGCGGTGATGCCGGCGTCGGACCGCCCGCCGTACAGCCCCAGCGACGAGCGCGCGCGGAGGGTGGGGAGCGTGATGTTCTGCAGCAGCGAGCTCCGCAGCAGGACTCCCTCGCGGTCGCGGTCCGGCGGCACGTACGCCACGCCGAGCCTGATCGCCTGCCGCGGGCCGGACGGCGCGTACGGGCGGCCGCACAGCCTGATCGTTCCGCTGTCGGGGCGCAGGTCTCCGAAGAGCGTCCTGGCCAGGTGCTCCGCTCCGCATCCGACGAGCCCTCCGATGCCGAGGATCTCTCCCTCGTGCACCGTGAGGTCGATGTCGCGGTAGCTGTTCCGCAGCGTCAGGCCGGTGACCTTCAGGACCTCCTTCCCGCCGGTGCGCGCCTCGGTGTCGTCGCGGTAGAGCGATCCGGTGGGACGGCCCACCATGAGGCGGGTGAGGGTGCCGGAGTCGGTGTCGGCGGGCAGGGTCCGCATCAGCCGTCCGTCCTTGAGGACCGAGACGGTGTGGCAGACCTCGTGCACTTCCTCCAGGTAGTGGGAGATGTAGACGATGGCCACGCCGGCGGCCGTGAGCCTGCGCATGGCGTCGAACAGCAGGTCGAGCCGGTTGTGGCCGAGGCACGCGCTCATCTCGTCGATGAGCAGGACCTTCGGCTTGAAGTGGACGGCCCTGGCCAGTTCGACGAGCTTGCGGTCCTCCAGGCTCAGGCTGTCGGCGCGGGCGCGCGGCGACACGTGCGGCGCGATGTGCCGGAGGGCGTCCCCGACCGCGCGAAGCGTCCGTCCCGGCAGCAGGACGCCGCCGCGGGAGGCGACCGAACCGCGTCCGAGCAGGAAGTTCTCGGCCACGGTGAGCGAGGGCACCAGGCCGGGCTCCTGCAGGACGATCTCCACGCCCTGGCGCCTGGCCTCGACGATGCTGCCCGGGGCGTAAGGCCTGCCGAGCAGCTCCATCGAGCCGCCGTCGGGCGCCGTGAGGCCGGCGATGAGACCGAGCAGCGTCGACTTGCCCGCTCCGTTCTCGCCGAGGAGTCCGTGGACCTCTCCGCTTCTTATCTCGAGGGTGCTGTCCGGTGCCCAGTCGAGCGCCTTGGTGGCGCCGTAGTGGCGGCGCAGTCCCCGCAGGGTCAAGACGACGTCGCCGCTTCGCGGTGCGTGCTCGCTCATTGGCCCCGCCCCCTTGGCGTACGGGACGGGAATCTGTCACGGACGGTGATCGCTCCGGGGGCGGCGATCGTGATGCCGGCGACGTTGACAGCCATCGGCGGGTACCTCCATCGCTGTCCGCGGCCTTCCGGCACGACCCCGGCGTGACGCGGCCGCTGTTAGCGAAGTGCTAAGACGGCAACACATTCTCACAGAACGGATTGCCTGTCCAGTGTCTGATAATGACGGAGTTTGTGCAGGTACCTAGATCAACGAGTCGATGATCGGCGGTATGAGGTTCCGAAGCAACGGAGCGGAGCGAGTTCCGACCGCGTCAACGTGCGCGGTCACTTCGGGCGAGAGGGCGGCGACGCTCGCTTGCGCGGCGTGGAGCGGGCCGCGGAACGAAGAGATGGCGAAGCGGCCAGGCCGGGTTACGGCGTGGCCGGGCGAGGCTGTATCGCGTCGTATTGTGTCGCGGCCGCCGCCATCGCGACGGCCGTGTGATCACTCAGCGTGATGACTCACGGCGTTTCAGCCGGTGCCTCGGGGGATTCGGCGCACCGGCGGATCGGTTCCGTCCGGGTGGTCGCGCGGCTCAGGCGGAACTCGTGGCCTCGTCCTCCGGCTTGCGTTCCTCCGGTTCGCGCCACCCCAGGGCGCGGGAGATCTCCCGTCCGCCCTCCACCAGCAGCCGCCTGATCCGCTCGGTGTCCTCGCCGAGGATGGCCTCCCGCACCCCGCTGATCGACAGGGCCGCCCGCACGTGCCCCTGGTAGTCGAGGATGGGCACGCCCAGGGCGGCGATGCCGATGGTGACGTCCTGGTCGCTGATGGACAGGCCGGTCCGCCGCGTCTCTTCGAGAACCGACAGGAGGGCGTCGGCGGTGACGGGCGTCGAGGGCGTCATCTTCTCCAGGGGCTCTCGTTCCGCAAGGTACTGAGCCCACATGTCCCGGCTCTCGAACGCGAGCAGCGCCCGAGGGCCGGCGCCGGCGTGCAGCGGCAGTGATCCGCCCAGCTTGAGCGCCAGGGACTGGACGCGCCGGCCGGCCAGCCGCTCGATGCACACGGCGTCCATGTCGCGACGGACGCAGAGAAAGACCGTCTCGCCCGTCTCCGCGTGAATGCGCTCCATCACCGGCACGGCCGAGTTCCGCTCGTCGAACCGTTCGATGACCGCCGAGCCCAGCCGCACCAGGCGGATGCCCAGGCGGTAGCGGCCCTTGCGCGGCCCCTGCTCGACCATGTCCAGCGCCTGCAGGCTGGCGAGCAGGCGGTAGACGGAACTGCGCGGCTCGCCGAGGTCGTCCGCCAGCTCGGCCGCCGTCGCCTCACCGCGCTCCGCAAGCAGGTCGAGAACCCTGACCGACTTGCGCACCAGATTCAGCCCGCCTTCTGCAGCCACGCCGCCGAACCTATCACATACTGGACTCCGCGTTCGTTGAATGAGAGAACAAGCTCGGGTGGTTCCGGAGCGGTGAGCGAGCGGCCCCTGTCGCGGGCATGATGGGTCCCGGGCATGATGAGCGGATGGCTCCCGACCCGCGTACACGGGCCATCAGGCAAGGAGCGTCAGCTCATGGGTACTCTCGACACCCTGTCCGAGGACGAGCGGTTCATCGTTGAGACGGTCCGCGACTTCGTCGACAGGGAAGTGAAGCCAGTCGTCCGGGAACTGGAGCATGCCGACACCTACCCGGAAGACCTCATCGAGCGGATGAAGCAGCTCGGTGTCTTCGGGCTCGCCGTCCCCGAGGAGTACGGCGGTACCCCCGTCTCCACTCCGTGCTATGTGCTCGTCACCGAGGAGCTGGCGCGGGGTTGGATGAGCCTGGCCGGGGCGATGGGCGGTCACACCGTGGTGTCCAAGCTGCTGGTGCTCTTCGGCACTCGGGAGCAGAAGAACCGGTATCTGCCGCGGATGGCCACCGGCGAGCTCCGGGCGACCATGGCGCTGACCGAGCCCGGCGGCGGCTCGGACCTGCAGGCCATGCGCACCACCGCCCGCCGTGCCACCGACGGCTACCTGATCAACGGAACCAAGATCTGGATCAGCAACGCCCGTCGCTCGGGCCTGATCGCCCTGCTGTGCAAGACGGATCCCGACGCCAGTCCCGCGCACAAGGGCATCTCGGTCCTGCTCGTGGAACCGGGGCCCGGCCTGACCGTGTCCCGTGACCTGCCGAAACTCGGATACAAGGGCGTCGAGAGCTGCGAGCTCGTCTTCGAGGACCACAGGGCGCCCGCCGACGCCGTCCTCGGGGGAGCCGAGGGAGCCGGTTTCGCCCAGATGATGAAGGGCCTGGAGACCGGCAGGCTGCAGGTCGCGGCCCGCGCCCTCGGGGTCGGACGGGCGGCGCTCGACGACTCCCTGGCCTACGCTCGGGAACGCGAGTCGTTCGGCGAGCCGATCTGGCGGCACCAG
>DATCLF010000314.1:0-2399 GCA_036564055.1 Spirillospora sp. | reverse complement strand
AGCATGGACGAGGGCGCGCTGGCCAGCTGGCGCAAGCCGCGCTCGTCCGTGGCCATCGCCTGCCATCTGATCAAGCAGGGCCGCGCGTCGGCGCTGGTGTCGGCGGGCACCACCGCGGGCGTGGTGGCCACGGCGCGGCTGCGGCTCAAAGGCCAGCAGGGCGTGATGCGCCCGGCGATCGCGGTGACGCTGCCGACCCTGCCGCGTCCGACGATCCTGCTGGACGCGGGCGCCACCAGCGACGTCAAGCCGGAGGGCCTCGTCCAGTTCGCCGCGCTCGGCACCGCCTGCGCCCAGACCCTCCTCGGGCTGGAACGCCCGACGGTCGGGCTCCTCACGATCGGCGCCGAGCCAGGCAAGGGCAACAAGACGACCAAGCGCGCCTACGAGCTGCTCGCCGGCGGGAACCACGGCATCGAGTTCGCGGGCAACATCGAGGGCCACGACCTGCTCACCGGCCGGGTGGACGTCGTCGTCACCGACGGGTTCACCGGCAACGTCGCCCTCAAGACGATGGAGGGCACGATCCGGACGGCGTTCGCGGAGATCCGCGACGTGATGACCGCGACGCCGGCCGCGCGGATGGGCGCCCTCCTCCAGCGCCGCCGCCTGCAGGACCTGCGCGCCCGCCTCGACCCCGACACCTACGGCGGCGGCGTCCTGCTCGGGCTGAACGGGACGGTCGTCATCGCGCACGGCGCCTCCCGCGCCCGCGCGGTGACGTCGGCGTGCGAGCTCGCGCACCGGCTCGCCGCCGGCCGGATCGTCGAGCGGATCCGGGAGCAGGTCGCCCTGGCCCGCACCTCCCGGTTCGGACGCTGGACGCACGGCGACCGCGACGGCGACCGGCAGGCCGACAAGGGCGACGACGGACAACGCCCGCCGGAGCCGCGCATGCCCCGCACGGCAGGGGACACCGTGCCCGACCGCCTGGAGCCGCCCGCCGCGCCGTAGACGCCGCGCCGGGGACGCACGCCGTCGACTCGAGCAGTGGACGTCGCGCTGAACACCGCCGTGGATCGGGGACCGCTCGCCGCCACCCCGGAAAAGCAGGTCCGGGGTGGTGCGGTGCGCCGATAGCCTTGGGGCATGCCCGATCCTCGACTCGTACTCGCCGCCCGGGTCCAGGCCGCGCTCAGCGCCGCCTTCGGACCGTCGTACGCGGACACCGACCCGGTCATCCGGCCGTCGCAGTTCGCCGACCTTCAGGCCAACGTGGCTCTGCCGCTGGCCAAGAAGCTGGGCCGCAAGCCGCGAGACGTCGCCGAGGAGATCGTCGCGAACCTCGACGCCGGGGGCGTCGTGTCCGACGTCCAGGTCAGCGGCCCGGGCTTCATCAACCTGACCCTGAACGACGCGTGGATCGCCGCGGAGGCACAGCGGGCGCTGGAGGACGAACGGCTCGGCGTCCCGCCCGTCGACAAGCCGCAGAAGGTGGTCGTCGAGTACTCCTCGCCGAACGTGGCGAAGGAGATGCACGTCGGGCACCTGCGCACCACGATCGTCGGTGACGCGATCGCGCGGATCCTGGAGTTCCTCGGTCACGACGTCGTCCGCGACAACCACCTCGGCGACTGGGGCACCCCGTTCGGCATGCTGATCGAGCACCTCGTCGACCTCGGTGAGGACGCCGCGGCGCGGGGCGACTCGTCCGTCAGCGACCTGACCGCCTTCTACCAGGCCGCGCGGGAGAAGTTCGACGGCGACCCCGACTTCGCCGACCGGTCCCGCAAGCGGGTCGTCGCCCTCCAGGCGGGCGACGCCGAGACGCTACGGCTCTGGCAGGTCCTCGTGGACGTGTCCAAGCGGTACTTCAACGAGGTCTACCATCGGCTCGGCATCACGCTCACCGACGACCACATCAGGGGCGAAAGCTTCTACAACGACCTACTGGCGCCCACCGTCCAGGAACTCCAGGACAAGGGCATCGCGGTCGTCAGCGAGGGGGCGCTGTGCGCCTTTCCGCCCGGGTTCACCGGCCGCGACGGCGAGCCCCTCCCGGTGATCATCCGCAAGCGCGACGGCGGTTACAACTACTCCACCACCGACCTCGCGACGATCCGGTACCGGGTCGACACCGAGCACGTCGACCGGATGATCTACGTGGTCGGCGCCCCGCAGGCGCTGCACTTCCAGATGGTGTTCGCCGTGGCGCGGATGGCCGGCTGGCTGAACGACCATGTCAAGGCCGAGCACGCCCAGATCGGCAACGTGCTCGGCACCGACGGCAAGATCCTGCGGACCCGGGCCGGCGGCACCGTCAAGCTCTCCGAGCTGCTGGACGAGGCCGTGGAGCGCGCCGCCGCCGTGTTCGACGAGATCCAGCACGAGGAGCCGTTCGACGACGCGACCCGCGACGCGATCATCCGGGACGTGGCCATGGGCGCGGTGAAGTACGC
>DATCLF010000313.1:0-6436 GCA_036564055.1 Spirillospora sp. | reverse complement strand
CCTCCCGGGGGAGCCGCCCCCGCGCCTGTCCCGGCCGCCGCCGGTGCGTCACGTGTCCTCCCGACGGGCGGGTCCCGCTCCCCGCCCCGGCCGCCCGGGCGCCACCGGCCCGGGGCCGTCCGGCCGCCAGCGGGCGGACGGCGCGCCTGTGGACGGGACCCACGTACCGTTCTCTCCCCGCCCCGGCGCCGGGCATGCCGCACCGGCCGCGATCCGCTAGCCGGTCGTCTGGGTGACCTTGCGCAGGCCGCGCGGGGCGTCGGGGTCGTGGCCCAGGCGGCGGGCGAGGGCCTCGGTGAGCAGCTGGCCGGGGACGATGAGGCCGAGCGGGGCCGCCCACTCGGGCAGGTCCGGGCCGCGGAGCGCCGCGGTGGCGACCCGCGCGAGCGGGCCGCCGCCGCCCAGCGCGTAGACGGCGGCGCCCGCGCCGCGCACCCGGCGGGCCAGGGCCACCGCGCCGGCCAGCATGGGCCCCCGGTCCGCCGCCACCAGCAGCGCCGGGGTGCCTTCGTCCACCACGGCGATCGGGCCGTGCAGCAGGTCCGCGTGGGACAGGCCCATGGCGTGCAGGTAGCACGCCTCCTTGATCTTCAGCGCGAGCTCCAGCGCGGTGCCGAAGGCGATGCCGCGCCCGGACACCACGGCGCCGTGGACCGTGGCGAGCGACTCGACGATCTCGGTGAGCGCGGGGGACGCCTCGGTCAGCGTGATGAGCCGGGACACCTCGTCCGGGACGCGGCGCAGGTCGTCCAGCGCCACGTCCGCGCCGAGCCCCAGCCCGAGCACCGCCAGCGCGGCGAGCTGGGTGGTATAGGTCTTGGTCGCCGGGACGGCGATCTCGTCGCCCGCCTGCGTGACGAGCGCGACCTCGGCGGCCTCGGCGAGCGGCGACCCGGCGCCGTTGGTGACCGCGACGGTCCGCGCCCCGCAGTCGCGCGCCCAGTCGAGCGTCTCGACGATCTCCTCGGTCTTGCCGGACTGGCTGATCGCCACCGCCAGCACGCCGTCGAGGTCCAGCCTGCGCCGGTAGGTCGTCGCGATCGACGGCGCCGCGAGCGTGGCGAGCCGCCCGGTGTGCGCTTCGACGAGGTAGCGCCCGTAGACCGCCGCGTTGTCGGACGAGCCCCGCGCGACGAACAGCACCTGCCGCGTCTCGCGGGCGAGCGCCTCCAGGTCCGGGAGGCGGGGCAGCAGCGCGCCGACCGTGCGGGCCAGCGCGTCCGGCTGCTCGCCGATCTCCTCGCGCATCCGGGTCGTCATGATCCACCTCCGAAGACCGTGCGGCCGCCGACCCAGGTGGCCCGGGCCCGGTGGTCGGGGCCGAGCCAGACGAGGTCGGCCGCGGCGCCGGGCGCGATCCGCCCGAGATCGGGGCGTCCGACCAGGTCGGCCGGGACTCGGGTTGCGGCGTCCACCGCCGCCGCCGTGTCGATGCCGAGGCCGATGGCGTTGCCGACCGCCTCGTCCAGCCGCAGGCCGGAGCCGGCGATCGTGCCGTCGGCGCGCAGCGGCGGGCCCTGCTCGGGCATCGTGATCGGCTCGCCGCCGAGGTCGTAGGTTCCCGGCGGCATCCCGGCGGACGCGGCCGCATCGGTGACGAGCACGACCCGGCCCGGCTTGGCCCGGAACACCAGGGTCGCCGCCTCGGCCCCCACGTGGTGGAGGTCGAGGATCAGGCCGGGGGTGAGGCGATCGTCGACGAGCGCCTGCAGGGCGACGCCGGGGTCGCGGTGGTGGACGCCGCTCTGCGCGTTGAAGATGTGGGTGACCTTGCGGGCGCCCGCGTCGGCCGCGGCGGCGACCTGCGCGGCGCTCGCGTCGCTGTGCCCGACGCTGACCAGCACCCCCGCCTCGGTCAGCGTGCGGATCGCTTCCAGGGCGCCGTTGCGTTCGGGCGCCAGCGTGACCATCTTGACCAGCCCGGTCTCCAGCAGCGTCGTGATCGCGTCCGGGTCCGGGTCCCTCAGGTACAGGGCGTTGTGGGCGCCCTTGCGCTTCTCGGACAGGAACGGGCCTTCGAGGTGGACGCCGAGGACGCGCGTCCCGTCCGGCAGCCCGGGCAGCAGGTCGCGGGTGCGCCGCAGCGCCTCGGCCTGCGTCTCGACCGGGGCGGTGATGAAGGTGGGCATGAACGCGGTCACGCCGGTCTCGGGGAGGCGGGAGACGACGGTGTGCCAGCCCTCCTCGTCGGCGTCGACCATGTCGTGGCCGAAGTAGCCGTTCACCTGGATGTCGACCAGGCCGGGTGCGAGGAGCCCGTCGGGCAGGTCGACGTCCGGGGTCGCGGCCGGACGGCCCTCGCCGGCCTCGGCGATCACGCCGTCCTCCACCCGGACGAATCCGGGGGAGACCACGCGGGTAGGACCGTCCGCGGGTGTGATGATCATGTTGGTGGCCGTGATCAGTAGTGATGCCATGGCTCCGCGCACTCTCCGCGACCTCGAGGATCGCTGGTCATTCCGCCCGGTTTCACTGGTCTAGTCCGGACTAGACCAGTACGTACCTTACTCCACGAACCGAAGGGACCCGCAAGATGCCGGACGCAACCGGCCGCCCGCCCGAACCCTGGGATCGTTCCCAACGGTCGACCCGCCGAAGTTCCGAACGGACGGCTTCGATGTGACGGCGAACCCCCGGACCGCGCCGACCGGACCGCGAAAACGGACACCACATCCGCACGTCCATCCTGACCTGGGGTTCCGCGGGCACGACGGTCGTCATGACGTGATGCGGTCGTTACGAATTCGTGCATTGACTGTCTTTCGATCCTGTGGTCTAGTCCGGCCTAGACCAGTACAAACCTCGGGAGTACGCCCTAAAACTCAAACAACGACATACCCAGCCAAGACCAATGAATCCTGTCGATCCGGCCCCGGCCGTCGAGGACCCTTCGTGACGACCATCGACCCGCACAGCCCAGTACCGAAGTACTTCCAGCTCCGCGCGATCCTGCTGGACCTCATCGAGAGCGCGGAACTGCCCGTCGACGCCCCGATCCCGTCGGAGCGCGAACTGTGCGCGAGGTACGGGCTGTCCCGCATGACCGTCCGGCAGGGAGTCGACCAGCTCGTCACCGAGGGCCGGCTCTACCGCGTCCCGGGCAAGGGCACGTTCGTGGCCCGACCCAAGATCGAGATGCCGCTCCGGCTCGTCTCGTTCACCGAGGACATGCTCTCGCGCGGCATGCGCCCCGGCGCGATCGACCTGGACCGGCGCACGGTCCCCGCGGACGCGCGGCTCGCCAGGATCTTCGACGTCGAACCCGGCACCGAGATCCACATCATCGAACGTCTGCGCACCGCCGACGGCGAGCCGATGGCCGTTGAGCGCTCCCACATCCTGGCCTCGCTCGCCCCCGACCTCCTCGACCGCCGTCTCGCCGACCGGTCGCTGTACGGCGTCCTGGAGGCGGTGTACGGGCTGGTCTTCGACGCCGGCGACCAGACCATCGACGCCAGCCTGGCCGACGCCACCGACGCCAAACACCTGCAGATCCCCAAGGGCAGCGCCGTGCTGCTTTTGCAACGCCGCTCGTACACCGGAGGTGTGTGCGCCGAGCTGGGCGTGTCGACCTACCGCGCCGACCGCTACCAGATCCACACGGCCCTCGGAAATCCCCCGCCGCACTCCAAAACCCCCTAGGAGGAACCCGCGATGACTTCGACGACAGTGGACTCCGCGCCACGCCGAGGGTCCAGCGCCCTCGCGGTGCTGCAGCGGATCGGCCGCAGCCTCATGCTGCCGATCGCCGTGCTGCCCGCCGCCGCACTCCTGCTCCGCTTCGGCCAGGCCGACATGCTCGGCGCGGACGGCCTCGGCTGGACCCGCATCGCAGAGATCGTCGGGGAGGCGGGCAACGCGCTGTTCGCGGCCCTCCCGCTGCTGTTCGCGGTCGGAGTCGCGATCGGATTCGCCAAGAAGTCCGACGGTTCCACCGCCCTGGCCGCCGTCGTCGGGTACCTGGTCTTCGACCGTGTGTCCAAGATCATGTTCTCGCACACGGACGAGCTCAAGGACAACGTCCTCATCACCAAGGTGGCCGACGGCGCCCAGGAACAGGTCATCGACTGGGGAGCCAAGAACCCCACGGACGTCCTCGGCGGCATCCTCGTGGGTCTCATCGCCGCCCTGCTGTACCAGCGCTACTACCGCATCAAGCTGCCGACCTGGCTCGCGTTCTTCGGCGGACGCCGGTTCGTGCCCATCATCACCGCCGTCGCGGGCCTCGTCCTCGGCATCGTGATCGGCCTCATCTGGCCGGTGCTCGGCAGCTGGCTCACCGACTTCGGCGAGTGGATCACCGGGGCGGGCGCCGCTGGCGCCGGCATCTACGGCGTGGTCAACCGGCTGCTGCTGCCGTTCGGCCTGCACCACATCCCGAACTCGCTCATCTGGTTCGTGTTCGGCACCTACGAGGGCCCCGACGGTCCCGTCAACGGCGAGATCAACCGCTACCTGGCCGGCGACCCCGACGCGGGCGGCTTCCTCGCCGGGTTCTTCCCCGTGCTGATGTTCGGCCTGCCCGGCGCGGCCGTCGCGATCTGGCGCGCCGCTCCCCCGCACCGCCGTCCCGCGGTCGGCGGCATCATGGTCTCGGCCGGGCTCACCGCGTTCGTCACCGGCGTCACCGAGCCGATCGAGTTCGCGTTCATGTTCGTCGCGCCGGTCCTGTACGCCGTGCACGTCGTGCTCACCGGCGTCTCGATGGCGCTTCTGGAGGCCGCCGGCGCCCAGCTCGGCTTCGGCTTCTCCGCGGGCCTCATCGACCTGCTGCTGAACGCCCGGAAGGAGAACACCGAGGGCCTCTGGCTGATCCTCGGCCTCGGCGTCGTGTACTTCTTCCTGTACTACCTCATCTTCAAGTTCATGATCGAGAAGTTCGACTTCGCGACGCCCGGCCGGGAGCCCGAGGGCGAGGAGTCGACGGCCGTCGACCCCGCCGCCCAGCCGGAGGTCGCCTCGGCCGGTGCCGGCGGCGACGCGGGCGGCGCGACGAAGGACGGCAAGGACTCCGCCGGCGGGGCGAAGGGATCCTCGTCCTCCTCCGGCTGACCCCGGGCCACGGGGCGCCGCGACCCCTCGGCCTTCGCGGCGCCCCCGCCCCGGGCCGGTCGATCCCGAGCGGTCCGCGCCCGGTGACCGGCCCGGTTCCCAGGGTCTCGGATCACCCGCACGGTCCGGGACTCGCTCCCAGGCGGCGGGACGCCCCCAGGGGCGTCCCGCCGCTTTGACGTCCGCCCCCGCCGGCCCGGCGCTCGGCCCGTCTGCGACCGCATGTGGCCAGGGATGTATTAATCGCGAGGCCTGCGACTCCTGTCGGGAAACGAGTCAGGAGGTTCGCATGCGTCAACGTCCGGCAGGGTCGTCCACCGTCCGCCTCGTCCGCTACCGCGCCGTGTCCGTGTCCGGATCCGGGTCTGGATCTTTGTCCGGGTCCGGGTCGACGGACGGGGCGCTCGCGCTCGGTTCGCCGTGCACGCGGCCGTCCGTCCCGGCTCGTTCCCCGGGCCTGCGGCTCGTGCGTCCCGCCGGCGGGGTGGACGGCGAGGTCCGCGCCGTCGCCGAGGCGGCCGTGCGGCTCGTGGTGGAGATCCTCGCGGGGTCCCGGCCGTCGGCCCATCTGTCCCTGGTGGCCGTCCCCGCGGTGTGCCGGGACCTGGCACGGGTCGCCCCGCGCGCCGCGGCCCGCCGGGGAGCACGGGTCGTCCCGCCCCGGGTGCTGTCCACGCGGGTTCAGCGGCCGGCGCCGGCGGCCGCTGAGACGACCGCCGTCGTGGTCGTCGCCGGACGCGTCCACGCCCTGGCGCTCCGCCTCGACCACACGCGCGGCCGCTGGCGCTGCACGGCCCTGGAGACGACGGCGCCGAGTCCCGCACCGGGCACGTGACCGCGCGCCCCTCCTCGGGCCGTGCGTCGCGGCAGGCACCGGGCGCCGGTCCACCGCGACACGGGTGAGGAGTCATGACATGCGAGAGCGGCCTCCCTCACCGGGAGGCCGCTCTCGCACGCCGGTCACGTGTTCTCGGCTACTTCTTCCTGTTCCGCGGGTCGCCGTGGCAGCGCTTGAACTTCTTGCCCGACCCGCAGGGGCACGGATCGTTGCGGCTGACACCCGCGAACTCGTCCTTGGCCTCCTCGGTGTGGTGCTCGACGCCTCCCTCCCCGTCGATGGTCGGGGCCGAGTAGTCGAGCTTCTTGGGACGCGACGGCGTCTCCAGCCCCTTCGTCTTGATGGACGGGGCCGCGCCGGCCTCCTCGACGTCGTCGGAGGCGGCGTCCTCCTTCGCGTCGGCGGCGGGAGCGCTCTTGGCGACCGACACGGGCGCGGCGCCGACGGTGGGGGTCTCCTGCTCGTCGTCGATCTCGACTTCGAGGTTGAACAGGTAGCCGACCGACTCCTCCTTGATGCCGTCGAGCATCGCGTTGAACATGTCGT
>DATCLF010000312.1:0-2378 GCA_036564055.1 Spirillospora sp. | reverse complement strand
CCCCGGTAGTGCTTGAGCAGCAGGTACTTGGCCATCGTGGTTCTCCCTCGTGCGTCTGCGCGACCCGTCTCGTCGCGTTCACCCCCGGGGACGAAGCCGCCCCGCGGTTCTCGACATCCCCACTGCGTTCTTCCCATCCGGTGTCGGACGGGTCCCCGCGCTCACGAGCACCGACGCCGGCGGAACTTCCTCCAGGTCAACCACACGGAATGCCTTTCCGCTCACCGGAGATTCGCGGGGGTGACCTCCCGCGCCACAAGGCCGCTCCGTGTCAGGGTCGTGCCTCCTCGGGGTCGCGGCCGACGACGTGGCGTCCGCCGTCCACCGGGAGGACGACGCCGTTGACGAAGCTCGCCTCGTCCGAGAGCAGCCAGGCCACCGCGGCGGCGACCTCTTCGGGGCGCCCCACCCGGCCGACCGGATGCAGCAGGCGCATCTCGTTCTCGACGCGCGCGGCCTCCTCCGGGGTCTGGCCGCCGAGGAAGCTCTCGTACCGCTCGGTGGTGATCGAGCCGAGCGCCACGGCGTTCACCCGGATGCCGTGGGGGCCGTGGTCGACCGCCAGGGCGCGGGTGAGCGCCTCCGTCGCCGCCTTCGCCGTGGCGTACGGGGCGGACCCGCGCACCGGCCGCTGCGCCTGGTGGGACGAGACGTTCACGACCGCGCCGCCCGTCCCGGCGTCCCGGAAGCGGCGTATCGCGGTCACGCAGCCCACCACGGCCGGGTTGAAGTTCATGCCGATCAGGTCGAGCAGCTCCGCAGCGGACGGGTCCCGCGCGTCACGGAAGACGGCGGCGTTGTTGACCCATCCCGTGAGCGTCCCCGCCCGCTGCGCCGCGTCGGCGGCGCGGTCCGCGACCCACTGGTCCCCGGCGTCGCCCACGACGGGGATCACGTCGAAGCGGCCGTGCGCCCAGGCGACCGCCGCCGGGTCAAGCTCGATGACGACGACGGTGCCCCCGTCGCCCGCCAGGCGTTCGGCCACGGCCCGGCCGACGCCCCTCCCACCGCCCGTGACGACGTACGACCTGCTCACGTCGGCCTCCCCCCTCGTCCGCTCGCTCATGACGATCTTCCATGCCGCCGTGCCCCTGTGTCACGCTGGCCGGCGTGGTCGAGGCACGGCGGGTGTGGATGGTCCGGCACGGGCAGAGCGAGTCGAACGCGGGACTGCCGACGAACGGGCCGGCCGCATCACCGCTGACCCCGCTGGGACGGGAACAGGCCGAACGGGTCGCCGCGATGTTCACCGATCCGCCCGCCCTCATCGTCAGCTCCCCGTTCGTGCGCGCCCGGCAGACCGCCCGGCCGACCGCCGAGCGCTTCCCCGAGACGCCGTACGAGGAGTGGCCCGTCGAGGAGTTCACCTACCTGGGCATGCTCCACAGCCCGGGGACGACCGCGAAACAGCGGCAGCCGTTCGTCGAGGACTACTGGGACAGATGCGATCCCGCCTACGCCGGCGGCGGTGACGGGGAGTCGTTCCAAGGGCTCATCGAACGGGTCCGCGCGTTCCTGGACCGGGCCGCCTCACGTCCGCCGGACGGCCCGATCGCGGTGTTCACGCACGGCATCTTCATGAAGGCCGTGATGTGGTCGCTGCTGACCGGGGTGACCGACCCGACCGCGGCGGACATGCGGCGCTTCCGCGACTTCAACGGCTCATGCGTCGTCCCCAACGGCGCGGTCGTGGAGCTGTGGCGCCCGAACGGCCCCTACGGGTGGCGGGTCATCGCCGGGGCGACCACGCACCTCGCCGACACGTTCACCGTCCCGGGCACCGCCCCCTCGCACCTCGACTGACCGGCCGGACGGCCCGCGGGCCGGGGATAGACTTCTTCGCGCGGATGGTTCGCCCGTGTCCGGTGGGGCACGGGCGTCGTAAGAGGGAACCCGGTGAGAATCCGGGACTGCCCCGCAGCGGTGTACGGGAACGACCGCCGTCATACGCACTGGGCCGCAGGCGGCGTTGCGGACACCACGCAGATCCACACGCACATGTGCTACGCCGAGTTCGGCGAGGTGCTCGGCGCGATCGAGGCGCTGGACGCGGACGTGACCAGCGTAGAGGCGGCCCGGTCCCACATGGAGCTCGTCGCGGACCTGCGGGACGCCGGGTACGCGGGCGGGATCGGGCCGGGCGTGTACGACATCCACTCGCCGCGCGTCCCGCCGGTCGAGGAGATCGAGGACCTCGTGCGGCGGGCCCTGCGGGTCGTCCCGCCCGGCCGCCTGTGGATCAACCCGGACTGCGGGTTGAAGACGCGCGGCTACCCGGAGACGGAGGCCGCGCTGCGCAACATGGTGGACGCCGCGCACCGCGTCCGCGCGTCCCTGGACGGCATGTGACCCCAGGGGCGCCCGGCGCATGAGAAGGC
>DATCLF010000311.1:0-15678 GCA_036564055.1 Spirillospora sp. | reverse complement strand
CTTCCCTGGTCTTGTCCGCCGAGGCCCCGCCCGCTTCGGGGCCGCCCGCCGGACGCGCGCCACGGCCCGGCTCGGGGGCCTCGAATTCCAACGTCATCGCGTTCGACACGTTAATTGAGATGCCCCGTGGAGGGCGGCGGGTTCTCTTCCACGAGACCGTTTCGAGTCCCATTCCGGTACCCGTGGTCCGCTCCCCTCCCCGGGCCTACCCGCGCCCCGCCAGGATCGCGGCGCGTCCGGCCTCCAGCCGGGCCACCGGGATCCTGAACGGGGAGCAGGAGACGTAGTCCAGGCCGACCTCGTGGCAGAAGTGCACCGAGTCGGGGTCGCCGCCGTGCTCGCCGCAGATGCCCAGGTGCAGATCGGGACGGGTGCGCCGCCCCTCCTCCACGGCGATCCGCACCAGCCGCCCCACGCCCTCCACGTCCAGGGTCTCGAACGGCGACGCGCCGAAGATCCCCAGCTCCAGGTAGCGGGAGAAGAACGACGCCTCCACGTCGTCCCGGGAGAAGCCCCAGGTGGTCTGGGTGAGGTCGTTGGTGCCGAAGGAGAAGAACTCGGCGGCCTCGGCGATCTGCCCGGCGGTCAGCGCCGCCCTCGGCAGCTCGATCATGGTGCCGACCAGGGCCGGGACGTCGACGCCGGTGGCCCGCCCGACCTCGTCGAGAATGGCGCGGGCCTCGTCGCGCACGGCCTCCAGCTCCTGGACGGCCCCGACGAGCGGGATCATGATCTCCGGGCGCGGGTCGCCGCCCGCGCGGCGCCGCGCCGCCGCGGCCTCGGCGATCGCGCGGACCTGCATGGCGAACAGCCCCGGGATCACCAGGCCGAGCCGCACGCCGCGCAGACCGAGCATGGGGTTCTGCTCGTGCAGGCGGTTGACCGCTTCTAGGAGTTTTCGGTCCTTTGGGTCCGCCTTGTCGCCCGCGAGCGCGACCCTGACCGACAGCTCGGTGATGTCGGGCAGGAACTCGTGCAGCGGCGGGTCGATCAGCCGGATCGTGACCGGCAGGCCGTCCATGGCCTCGAAGATGCCCTCGAAGTCGGCCCGCTGCAGCGGTTCCAGGGCGTCCAGCGCGGCCTGCCGCCCGGCGTCGTCCTCGGCCAGGACGAGCTGCTCGATGAGCCGGCGCCGGTCGCCGAGGAACATGTGCTCGGTGCGGCACAGCCCGATCCCGGCGGCGCCGAACCGGCGGGCCCGCGCGGAGTCCTCGGGGTTGTCGGCGTTCGCGCGGACCTTCAGCGCGGCCCGCTCGTCGGCGTGCCGCATGATCCGGTCCACGGCGCGGACGAGGTCGCCGCCCTCCTCGGGGGCGAGCTCGCCTTCGAAGTACTTGACGACCGGGGAGTCCTCGACGGGCACCTCCCCGAGGTACACGTCCCCGGACGTCCCGTCGATCGAGATGAGGTCGCCCTCGTGCACGGTCACCCCGCCCGGCGCGGTGAAGCGCCCGTTCCTGACGTCGACGTCGAGTTCCTCGGCGCCGCAGACGCAGGTCTTGCCCATGCCGCGGGCGACGACGGCGGCGTGCGAGGTCTTGCCGCCGCGGGAGGTCAGCACGCCCCGGGCGGCGACCATGCCGGCGAGGTCGTCGGGGTTGGTCTCGCGGCGGACGAGGATCACGTCCTCGCCGCGTCCGGCCAGTTCGACGGCCCGCTCGGAGCTGAACACGGCCTTGCCGACCGCCGCCCCCGGCGAGGCGTTCATGCCCGTGGTCAGCTTCCGGACCCCGTCGACCCTGCTGGTGAAACGGGGGAACATGAGCTGGGCGAGCTGGTCGCCGGTGACGCGGCGGACGGCCTCGTCGAGATCGATGAGCCCCTGGTCGAGGAGCTGGCAGGCGATGCGGAACGCCGCGGCGGCCGTGCGCTTGCCGACCCGGGTCTGGAGCATCCACAGCTTCCCGCGCTCGATGGTGAACTCGATGTCGCACATGTCGCGGTAGTGGTTCTCCAGCGTCTCCATGATCTGGAGAAGCCGGTCATAGGACGCCTTGTCGATCCGCTCCAGCTCCGTCAGCGGCACGGTGTTGCGGATGCCGGCGACGACGTCCTCACCCTGGGCGTTCTGCAGGTAGTCGCCGTAGACGCCCTGCCGGCCGGTCGCGGGGTCGCGGGTGAACGCGACGCCCGTCCCGGAGTCCAGGCCCATGTTGCCGAAGACCATCGAGCAGATGTTGACGGCGGTGCCGAGGTCGGCGGGAATGCGTTCCTGGCGGCGGTACAGGATCGCGCGGGGCGCGTTCCAGGAGTTGAACACCGCCTCGATCGCCAGGTCCATCTGCTCGCGCGGATCGGTCGGGAACTCCCTGCCCGTCCGGTCCCGCACGATCGCCTTGAAACGGCCGACGAGCTCCTTGAAGTCCTCGGCGGTGAGGTCGGCGTCGGAGTCGCTGCCGCGGGCGCGCTTGAGGTCCTCGATGGCGTCCTCGAACAGGTCGCCGTCGACGTTCATGACCGTCTTGCCGAACATCTGGATCAGCCGGCGGTAGGAGTCCCACGCGAACCGCTCGTCGCCCGACTGTTCGGCCAGACCGTGGACGGACTCGTCGTTCAGCCCGACGTTGAGGACCGTCTCCATCATGCCCGGCATGCTGAACTTGGCGCCGGACCGCACGCTGACCAGGAGCGGGTCGTCGCTCTGCCCGAGCTTCTTGCCCATCGTGGACTCGAGGGCGGCCAGGTGGGCGTTCACCTCGTCGGTGAGCCCGTCGGGCATGCTCCCGTGCTCGAGGTAATGCCGGCATGCCTCGGTGGTGATCGTGAATCCGGGCGGCACGGGCAGCCCGAGGTTGGTCATCTCGGCCAGGTTGGCGCCCTTGCCGCCCAGCAGATCCTTGAGGTCCTTGTTTCCCTCAGTGAAGTCGTACACGAACTTCGGCACGGGGAGCTCCTTCTCGCTCCGGTTCCACCCAGCGGCAGTGCCGGCCCGCCGCGGCGGTCCGCGCCGTCGCGTTCCCGCAGGCTGCGGCGGGTCCGCTGCCCTGTTTGCGGGGACTGTACCCGCGACGTCCGTTCTTCCTCGGCGCCCGGTGCGGGGAGTGGCGTTCTCCCAGGTCAGGAGCGTAATACTGGTCTATTCCACTGGGGTTGCCGGGAGACGCCGGCCCGCGCGGCACGCCCGGCCGGAACGTCCGGGCAAACCTCGCAAACAGGGACGTACCCATCCCGGAGGCGAGGCATGAGGGGGCAGGCTTTCGCCCGACCCGACGCGCACCGGAAAGCGCGTGCCGCCGGATGCGTCCGGGCATCCGGCGGCACGCGCTCCAGGGCGGGGGGACGCGCCCCAATCGGCTAGAGGACGGCGCCCGAGCTGTCGGAGGTGCGGTGCACCGGCGCCTTGGGCTTGTCCTTCGGCTGGGGCGGCGGCGACTTCGCGAACCGCTCCAGGACGATCGCCACCGGCGTCGCCGTGAACACGCTGGAGTACGTCCCGACGACGATGCCGATCAGCAGCGCGATCGCGAAGTCTCTCAGCGAGTCGCCGCCGAGGATGGCGAGCGCTCCGAGGATGAACAGCGCGCCCATGCCGGTGTTGATCGTCCGCGGCACGGTCTGCAGCGTGCCCTTGTTCGCGATGTCGGCGAACCTCCCCTTCGGGTTCGCGCCCCACAGCTCCCGGATGCGGTCGAACACGACGACCGAGTCGTTCACCGAGTACCCGATGATCGTGAGCAGCGCGGCGAGGAAAACCCCGTCGATCGGTTTCTGCAGCCAGGCGAACACGCCGGTGACGACCGTGATGTCGTGGAACATGGCGACCACGGCGCCGGTCGCGAACGTCCAGCGGAACCGGATCGTCAGGTAGGCGAGCTGCGCCAGCAGCGCGACGCCGAGGGCGATGATCGCCTTGGTGCGCAGCTCACTGCCGAGGCTCGGCCCGATCAGCTCGTCGCGCACCTTGGTGGCCCCGCCGCCCTTCGCGGCCAGGGCGTCCCGGATGCGCTTCTCCTCCTCGTTGCTGAGGTCGCGCGTCCGGACGGAGATGTCGTCCTGGCCCGAGTTCTGCACGACGGCGCGCGGGAACCCGGCGTCGGAGACGGCCGCGCGGGCGTCGTCGATGTCGACGGGACGGGTCGTGGAGTACTCGACGATGCGGCCGCCGGTGAACTCCACCCCGTAGTTGAGGCCCTGGAGGAAGATCCCGGCCAGGCCGGCGATGACGGCGGCCGCGGAGATGCCGAGCCACAGCCGCCGGCGCTTCATCAGGTCGGGGCCGTCCTCCTCCAGCCACCGCCGGATCCGGCCGCTGCCGCCGATGCCGCCCAGCCTGCCCTTGGTGAGCTTGGGGAACCGCGCGGCGGCGGCGTCGGTGAGCACGCGGCTCACCAGCATCGCCGAGACGAGGGAGCCGAGCACACCGATGGTGAGCGTGACGCCGAAGCCCCGCACCGGGCCGGAGGCCAGGAAGAACAGCAGCGCACCGGCGAGCAGGGTGGTGACGGCGGAGTCGGCGATCGCCGACCACGCCTTGTTGAACCCGGTCGCCAGCACCGAGCGCGCCCTGCGGTGCGGGGCCGCCGCCCGTTCCTCCCTGGCGCGCTCGAACGCGAGCACGTTGGCGTCGATCGCCATGCCGATGGCGAGGACGAACCCGGCGAGGCCGGGCAGCGTCAGCGTCGCGCCGATCGCGACGAGGGCGCCGTAGGAGATGAGCGCGTACCCGGCCAGGGCGATGGTGGCGAGAAAGCCGACGATGCGGTACACGGCGACGATGAACAGCCCGGTCAGGATGAGGCCGATGACGGACGCCTTCCAGCTCGCCTCGATCGCCTCGTCGCCCAGCGTGGGGCCGACCACCCGCTGCTCGATGATCTTCACGGGAACGGGGAGCGCGCCGCCGGAGATGAGGGCCGCGAGGTCCTTGGCCTCGTCGGCGCTGAAGTCCCCGGTGATCTGGGTCGAGCCGCCGGTGATGCCGACGCCGCAGGGGACGGTCTGGTTCACCTGGGGCGAGGAGATCACCCTGCCGTCCAGGACGAACGCGATCCGCCGCTCGTCGCCGACCGCGCAGGCGGCCTTGGCGGTCAGCCGTTCCCAGGTCTTTCCGCCGCTGCCCTTGAAGTCGACGGTGACCGCCCAGCCGCCGACGTTCTGCGGGTCGTAGGTCGCGTTCGCCTCGCCGATGCCGTCGCCGGACAGCGCGGACGGGCCGAGGAGGATCGGCTGTCCGTTCTCGTCCGGGAGGATCTGCTGGCCCTTCTTCTTGTCGGGCTTGCCGTTGTTGGGAAGGACCGGGTGCGCGGTGAGCTGGGCGGTCCGGCCGATCGCCTGGGTCGCGCGGGTCGGGTCCTGGACGTCCGGAAGCTCGATGATCAGCCGCCGGTCACCGGACCGGGTGATCGACGACTCGGCGACGCCGAGGGCGTCGATGCGGCGCCGCAGGACCTCCAGGGCGCGGTCGGTCGACTCGCGGTCGGCCTTCACGGTCGGCGTGCTCTGCGTCTCCAGAACGATCTGGGTGCCGCCGCGCAGGTCGAGACCGAGGCGAGCGGGCCTGGTGTAGGCGAAGTAGAAGGACGCGGCGAGTATGGCGAACGCCAGGAGCGCCCGCACCACGCTGGCGCGGTTCAAGGAAGACCTCCACAGGGGAAACCGGTGCCGCACGTCCGGTGCGGACACCACGGACGGAAGACTGCTCAGATCCGTGTGGAGGCCGGCGGGGCGCGGCCGCGCGGGACCCCTTCCGGCGCGGCGCCGGACACGGCGGGAGCGGCGGCCCGCGGCCGCAGGACGCTCAGGGCCGGCGGGCGGACCTCGGTCCCGGCGGCGGGGAGCGCGAGCACGGGCTGCAGGTCCGGCGCGTCCACGACGACCTGCCGCGTCACCGCGGTGATCTTGGTGACGGCGGGGGCCGGGGAGCGCGCCTCGCCGCCCGGCCGCGCCGTGCCGGAGGTGCGGCCGCGGGCGGCGGTGTGCTCGACCACCCAGGTTCGGACGGCGGAGATCGTCCCGGTGGGGACCGGTCCCGACGAGGACGTCCCGGCGGAGGAGGCCCCGCCCTGCGTCCCGGAGCCGGCGGGCCCGGCCACGAAACCGAGAAGCCCGAGCGCGACGACGAGGAGCCGGACGACGGGAAGCAGCGGACGGTGCAGGTCGCCCATCGCGCTCCTCCCTTCGTCGTGACGGCCGTTTCGTCCGTCTTGTGCGCGCCGTCCGTCTCGTTTCGCGTCGCCGCGCGGCGGCGTGTGATCCAGCCAAACCTAACGCAGGTTCAGGCTAGGGGAGCACGGTTCGCGCTTCGTTGCGGAACACGCATCCGACGGCTCGTCAAGGCGAGAAGGCGTGACATTGCCATCGCCTCCCTCGTCTTCCGCGCCTCACCAGCAGACACCGGACGGTGTCCCGATCCGGCCATGCCGCAAGGGTCCCGCCCCCATTGCCCACCCCTCAAACGCGAGTTACTTTCGCGTACGCCCACCCCCGAACCGGACAGAGGAGTATCCGGTGGTACGCATCAGACAGGTCGCCGTCGTCGGCACCGCGGCCCTGACCGCCCTCGCCCTGACGGCGCTCCCCGCCTCCGCCGCGACCACGACCATCCGCGCGGGCTCGGCGACCGCCGACCCCTACTCCGGCAACGTCCAGGCGTCGCTGCTCGGCGAGGCCACGGTCTCGACGTCGATCGGCAGCGGCTCCTGCACCGAGTCGGCCATGACCGGGTCCGTCCAGTCCGACGGCACCGGCCTGACCATCGACGGCGCGGACTTCTCCGAGTGCAGCGGCACCGCCGACGTCACCATCACGGCGCTGGAGCTGCCGTGGACCGGCGGATCCGTCGAGTTCGACCCGGCGCACACCGGCGGCCGGGACGCCACGGTCACCATCGCCAACTTCCGCGTCCGCGCGGACGTCGACCTGCTCGGCGGGATCTCGTGCACCTTCGGCGGCACCCTCACCTCCGACGGGTTCAACGGCGACAACCCGTCGCGGCCCGAGACCGGCAGCTCCGAGGCGCAGGTCAGCGTGAACAACGCCACGGTCAACCTGCAGGACGGCAGCTTCCTCTGCCCGTCCACCGCCCAGGTCACCGCGACCTACGAGCTCAAGGGCGAGAGCACGCCGGGCTCCGGCACGTTCGACCAGAGCCTGTACGTCACGGGCGAGTGACGCCCCGCCCTTCTCCCCGACACGACGAAGCTCCCTGACGGAGCGGGCCGCCCCCGCGCGACGGGGGCGGCCCGTGACGTCTTCCCGGACGCGCGGGCGCGCCTTCGGCGCAGGGCCGGTCAGCAGCCGACGAGCTGGGCGGCGAGGAACGACTCCACCTGGCTGATCGCGATGCGCTCCTGGGTCATCGAGTCCCGTTCCCGGACGGTCACCGCGTCGTCGTCGAGGGTGTCGAAGTCGATCGTGACGCAGTACGGGGTGCCGATCTCGTCCTGGCGGCGGTAGCGGCGGCCGATGGCGCCCGCGTCGTCGAACTCGACGTTCCAGTTGCGGCGCAGCTGCGCGGCGAGGTCGCGGGCCTTCGGGGACAGGTCGGGGTTGCGCGACAGCGGCAGCACCGCGACCTTGACCGGGGCGAGCCGGCGGTCGAGCCGCATGACCGTGCGCTTTTCCATCTTGCCCTTGGCGTTCGGCGCCTCGTCCTCGGCGTAGGCGTCGAGCAGGAACGTGAGCACGCACCGGTCGACGCCCGCCGCGGGCTCGATCACGTACGGGACGTACCGCTCACCGGCCTCCTGGTCGAAGTACGACAGGTCGACGCCGGACGCCTTGGAGTGCGTCGTCAGGTCGAAGTCGGTGCGGTTGGCGATGCCCTCCAGCTCGCCCCACTCGGAGCCGACGAAGTCGAAGCGGTACTCGATGTCCACGGTCCGCTTGGAGTAGTGGGACAGCTTCTCCTGCGGGTGCTCGTAGAGCCGCAGGTTCTCCTTGCGGATGCCGAGATCGACGTACCACTGCATGCGCTCGTCGATCCAGTACTGGTGCCATTCCTCGTCGGTGCCGGGCTTGACGAAGAACTCCATCTCCATCTGCTCGAACTCCCGGGTCCGGAAGATGAAGTTGCCCGGCGTGATCTCGTTGCGGAACGACTTGCCGATCTGCCCGATGCCGAACGGCACCTTGCGACGCGAGGACTGCTGGACGTTGAGGTAGTTGATGAAGATGCCCTGCGCGGTCTCGGGACGCAGGTAGGCCAGGCCCGTCTCGTCCTCGACGGGGCCGAGGTAGGTCTTCAGCAGGCCGTTGAACATCCGCGGCTCGGTGAACGAACCCTTGACGCCGCAGTTCGGGCAGCTGACGTCGGCCAGGCCGTTCGCCGGGGGACGGCCGTGCTTGGCCTCGTAGGCCTCCTCCAGGTGGTCGGCCCGGAACCGCTTGTGACACGACTGGCACTCGGTCAGCGGGTCGACGAACGCCTGGACGTGCCCGCTCGCCTCCCACACCTCGCGGGCGAGGATGACGCACGAGTCGATGCCGACCACGTCCTCCCGGCCCTGCACCATGGACTTCCACCACTGGCGCTTGACGTTGTTCTTCAGCTCGACGCCGAGCGGCCCGTAGTCCCAGGAGGAGCGCAGACCGCCGTAGATCTCGCTCGACGGGTAGACGAGTCCCCGGCGCTTGGCGAGGTTGACGATCGTGTCGAGCACATCGGAACGGCGTGCCATGAGAGATTCTCCATCCGGCTGGCGGTCGGCGGGACAAGGAATGCGCCCCGATCCCGCGGCGGCGGGCGGTGGCGAGCGTGTTTCCCCGTTGGTGTCTCGCGGCGCCGTCTTCGCGCGCCCGCGAGCATCCCCAGCTTAGGGCACCACCGTGCCTGGTGGTGGCACCTGCTGCACACCCTAGTGGACGAGGCCGTCGGCGATGTTGCTGTCGATGTTGAGGGTGACTCCGCCGTGCGTCTCGCGGTGGTCTCCCCAGTACTGCTTGACACGGCGGTGCGGGTGCCACCAGGAGTCGGGGATGTACGGGTCGCCATAGATCTGGGGCCTGCGGTCCCAGTGGGCGAACCAGATGCCCTCGGGCTTGGCGATGCCCTTGGCCTCTCCCACGTCCCGGATGCCGGAGGCGACGCTGCTGTACATGCAGGGCGTGTATCCCTCCGCCCTCAGGCCGCGGACCCAGTTGTCCACGAACCGCAGGACCGCTGCTTTGCAGGTGCTCCCGCGACTCTCGTACGCCTCCATGTCGTAGTAGATCGGTGCTCCCGCGGGTATGCCGAGGTCCTTGGCCTTGCGGGCGGCGTCCACCGCCGCCCTTCGTCCTTCCACCGCCGCGTTCTTGGCGGTGAAGCGTTGCGAACGGCTGCTGCAGGGGGCCTGGAGGCCGACGTAGGTGGGCGTGATGCGATAGCCCATCGCGCGAACCTCCCGCACCCACCGTTGGGTGAGGTTCGGCTGCGCGCACCCGCGCGCCGCGCCCCCGATGTAGATGTTGGTGACCTTGAACGAGGGGCGCCACGCCCGCATGGTCGCCAGGGACGGGGCCGTGCAGGTGTCGAAGCCCTTGCCCCGCACCCACCTCTTGGGCACCGCCTTCGCGGGGCCGTCCTGGGCCGCGCTTCCCCGCGTCGGTTCGGGCTTGGGCGCGGCCGGCGCAGACGCGGGCGGCTCCGGTGTCCCGGTGCTGTCCGGCGCCCCTCCTCGGGTGCGGGGTGCGGACCCGCCGGCGGACGGTCTTCCGGTCAGCCCGATGCCGCGGAGCAGTTCCTGGAGGATGCCCGGGGCCGTCCCGTACACGCCGGTGATCGTGACACCGACGTCCCGCAGGTCGAGACGCAGCTCGCGGTCGACGGTCGGCCGCACCGTCACGGTGGCGAGCCGGCTGCCGGTGACGGTCCGGCGCGCCTCCCCCGCCGCGGGCGCGTCCGCGGACGGCTGGACGTGGACGGCCTCGGTCCGGCCCGCGACGCGCGCCGGGCAGTCCGGCTGCCGTCCCGGGCGCCCGAGGTAGACGGCGCGGCGGTCATAGCGGACGCAGCGGGAGGGGTCGCGGTCGAGCCGGTGGACCTCCCATCCGGCCGGGACGGGAATGCGCAGCCCGAGGTACTCCACGACGCGGGGCCCCCCGGCGCTCGCCGGGCGCCCTCCGGCACCGTCCGCGGACGCGCCCCCGCGCGCCCCCGCATCATGTGACAGGGCATCACGTGACAAGACGGCGCGGTCGGACGCGGACCAGTGCGGGGCCGTCGCGAGGACGGCCGCGGCGGGCACGGCGACCGCCAGCCCGCACAGGACGGCGCCGAACAGGACACGGTGCATCGCATCTCCCCCGGGACCGGCGCGGGGCCCGGCCGGTCGCGCCCGGCGGGCCCACGGCATGATCGTTCTGCGGCGAAGATGACCATGCGGGCAGGCGGCAAACCGGGGTCGGCGACTTCTTGCCGCATCCTTGACCGGCGGCCGGAGGACGCGCTGGCCTGCGACGACGTCGTGCCGGCGATCAGGCGGAGCCGACGACCTCGTAGGCGCCGGGTTCGTCGACGGCCATCGCGGCGAGGGACAGGAACTCCATGCGCACCCCGTCCGCGCCCAGCGCGCGGCGGTAGTGCCCGGCGCCGTCCCACTCGGTGACCAGCGCCCACAGGCCGGGGTCGTCGACGGTCCTGGCGAGGCGACCGGAGCGGAAGCCGGGACTGGCCGACAGCGCCGTCAGCACCGCGGTCATGCGCTCGGCGAAGTCCTCCGCCTCGTCCTCCGGCACGCGGTACCGGGTTATCGCGATCATCCGCCCATCCTGGCATCCGCCGCGCCGCGGCCGGTCCGACGGCTCCCGGGAGGGGACCGGCGTCCGTTACGTTGGGGCACGTGACTTCGCGAGGCGACCGGACGGGAACCCGGCCGGCGGGAACACGGGCGACGGGAACGCGCGCGGCGATCGAGCGGTGGAGCGCGGCGCCGGTGGTGTTCCTGCACCGGATGCCGCGGTGGACGCTGCTCGCCGCGGTGTTCGCGCTGTTCGCCGTCGGAATGATCGGAACCGGCTTCGTCGCGGCGGCCGGTTTCCTCGTGCTCGCCGCCCTGCTCGGCTGGTTCGCCTACCTCAACTGGCCCGTGCTCGACGGTTCGGGAAGAATTCTCCGGGTCGTCGCGCTGGTGATCCTTGTCGGATTCGCCGTGGGACGCGTCGTTGAACGATTTTGACAACCATTTTCACCTTCGTCCATAATCGTGACGTGCCCCGTTTCCCCGGCGTCCGACGCCCGTACCGCGCACCGCGCGTCCTTTTTCCCGCCGCACTCGCCCTCGCCGGGCTCGCGGCCGGGCTGACGGGCTGCGCCGACGCGGAGGCGGACGTCCCGCCCGGAAAGACGTCGGTGGTCGCGTCGATCTACCCGATGGCCTGGCTCGCTGAGAAGGTCGGCGGCGAGGACGCCGTCGTGAAGACGCTGACCGAACCCGGAGCCGAACCGCACGACCTCGAGCTGACGACCCGGAAGGTGGCCTCCCTCGTCGACGCCGACCTCGCCGTCCACGTCGGCGGCGTCCAGCCGGCCGTCGACGACGCGATCCGGCGGCACGCGAAGCACTCCCTCGACGCGGCCGGCGTGGTGACGACGCTCCCGCCGCCCGAGGAGACCGACGACGCGGAGGCGCACGACGGCGTCCGCCACGAGGAGGCCTCCCGCGACCCGCACATCTGGCTCGACCCGAGCCGCATGGCCACGGTCGCGACCGCCCTCGGCGAGCGGCTCGCCGCCGTCGACCCGGGCCACGCCGCCGGCCACCGCGGACGCGCCGCCTCGACGGCCGCCGAGCTCGCCGCGCTCGACCGCGCGTTCCGCGACGGGCTGAGGTCCTGCAGGCGGCGCGAGATCATCACCGCGCACGCCGCGTTCGGCTACCTCGCCGACCGCTACGGGCTGCGGCAGACGCCGGTCGCCGGGGTCGACCCGGGCACCGAGCCCACGCCCCGGCGGCTCGCCGAGCTCACGCGCCGGGTCTCGGCCACCGGAGCGACGACGGTCTTCACCGAGACGCTCGTCAGCCCGAAGGTCGCCGAGTCCCTCGCGCGGGCGGCGGGCGTGCGCACCGCCGTCCTCGACCCGGTCGAGGGCGTCGAGGAGGGCTCGTCCGACGACTACACGACGATCATGCAGCGGAACCTGCGGACGCTGCGTCCCGCACTGGAGTGCACATGACGGACCGGCCGGCGGCCCCGCCGTTCGAGATGACCGGCGCACGCGTCCGGCGCGAGGGCCGCGAGATCCTCGCCGGGGTCGACCTGCGGGTCGAGACGGGCGAGGTGCTCGCCGTCCTCGGGCCGAACGGCGCCGGCAAGTCCACGCTGGTCAAGGCGCTGCTCGGGCTCGTCCCGCTGGCGTCCGGCCGGACCGCGATCTACGGCGAGCCGCCCGCGCGGTTCCGCGGCTGGCACCGGATCGGGTACGTTCCCCAGCGGCTGCCGATGGGCGGCGGCGTCCCCGCGACCGTGCGGGAGGTCGTGGCGTCCGGGCGGGTGACCCGGCGGTCCCGGTGGCTGCCCGTCCTGTTCGGCGACCGCGCGGCCGACCGCGACGCCGTGGACCGCGCCCTGAAGGCGGTCGGGCTCGCCGGCCGCGCCCGCGACTCGGCCCACCTGCTGTCGGGCGGCGAGCAGCAGCGCGTGCTCATCGCCCGCGCCCTCGCCGGGGAACCCGACGTGTTCGTGATGGACGAGCCCACCGCAGGCGTGGACACGCGCAGCCAGGCGGCGCTCGCCTCCGCGCTGCACGCGCTTGTGGAGGACGGGCGCACCGTCGTTCTGGTCGCCCACGAGCTCGGCCCGCTGGAGCCGCTGGTCACCCGGACGATCGAGCTGTCACAGGGCCGCATCGTCCGTGACGCCGTGCACGGCACGACCGCGTTGGGAAGGCCCGCATGAGCGAGATGCTGCACTACCCCTTCATGCGCGTCGCCCTGGTGATGGCGGTGCTGATCGGGCTCGCCGCCCCCGCGGTGGGCACGTTCCTCGTCCAGCGCAGGCTCTCGCTGCTCGGCGACGGCATCGGCCACATCGCGCTGACCGGCATCGGGCTGGGCCTGCTCACGAGCACCTCCCCCGTGCTCGGAGCGCTGGCGGTGTCGGTGGCCGGCGCGGCGGCGATCGAGCTCCTGCGCGCCCGCAGCCGCAGCGGCGCGGACGTCGCCCTGGCCCTGCTCTTCTACGGCGGTCTCGCGGGCGGGGTCATCCTCACGAGCGCGGCCGGGAGCGGCGGGGCGAACCTGCAGGCGTACCTGTTCGGCTCGATCACCAGCGTGACGGTCACCGACCTGTACGTGATCGCGGGCCTCACCGCCGCGGTCCTCGGCGTCATCGCGGTCTTCGGCCGCGAGCTGTTCCTGCTGTGCCAGGACGAGGAGCTGGCGCGGGCGGCCGGCCTGCCCGTCCGGTTCCTCAGCGTGCTCATCGCCGCGACCGCCGCGGTGACCGTCGTGATCTCGATGCGCGCGATCGGGCTGCTGCTCGTCAGCGCGCTGATGATCGTCCCGGTGGCCGCGGCGCAGCAGATCGCCCGCGGATTCCGCGCGACCATGTTGATCGCGATGGCCACCGGTGTACTGTCGGCCGTGTCGGGCCTTGCCGGCTCTTTCCAGTACGATCTGCCCCCGGGCCCCTCGATCGTGCTGCTGGCGCTCGCGCTGTTCGCCGTCGCCGTCGCGGGGGGCTCGGCCGTGCGTCGCAGGCGCACGCGGGCCGTCCCGGCCGGGGAGACCGTCCCCGGCGCGGCCGGGCCCGGCGCCGAGACGCGGGTGGACGCCGAGGCGGAGGTGCTAGGGGGATGACGACGGCCCGCCGGAACGCGGTCCGGCAGGTGCTGGCCGGCTCCGAGGGGTTCCGCAGCGCACAGGACATCTACGCCGATCTGCGGGCGGACGGCTCGAAGATCGGCCTGACCACGGTGTACCGGGCGCTGCAGGCGCTCAGCGACGCCGGCGAGGTCGACGTGCTGCGCACCGACGAGGGCGAGGCCGTGTACCGCGCCTGCCGCACCGAGCAGCACCATCATCACCTCGTGTGCCGCGAGTGCGGCCGAACGATCGAGGTCGAGGGCCCGGCCGTGGAACGCTGGGCGGAGGCGATCGCCGCCGAGCACGGTTTCACCGACATCACGCACACGGTCGAGGTGTTCGGCACCTGCGCCGAGTGCAGCCGCAAGGACGACTGACCTTCCGGGAGCACACGTCCCGCGGGCCCGGCACGTCCGTGATCTCTCCGGGGGCCGGCCGTGGGAGGATCGGGGCATGGCAACCACACGCACAGCGAACGCGCACTGGGAAGGGCCGCTCACCAGCGGCCGGGGAACCGTCTCGCTCGACTCCTCGAAGCTCGGGACCTACGAGGTGACCTGGCCGGCGCGGTCGGAGGAGCCGAACGGCAAGACCAGCCCCGAGGAGCTCATCGCCGCCGCCCACTCGACCTGCTACTCGATGGCGCTCTCGCACGCCCTCGCGGGCGCGGGGACCCCGCCGGAGAAGATCGACACCAAGGCCGAGGTCACGTTCCAGCCGGGCGAGGGCATCACCGGCATCCACCTGACCGTGCGGGCCAGCGTCCCCGGCCTGTCGGCGGCCGACTTCGAGAAGGCCGCGCAGGACGCCAAGGCCGGCTGCCCCGTCAGCAAGGCACTCGCCGGCACCACGATCACCCTGGACGCGGCCCTCGTCTGAGAACGTCCGCTCCGGCGTCCCGGGGCCGGGTCCGGAAGGGCGCCGTCGAGCTCCCCGGCGGCCGGCCGGGACGGACGCCAGGGGTTCAGGCGTCCTCGGACGCCTGAACCCCGCCGACCGGGTTGGGCACCGCGCCTCCGTAGCGGCGGTCGCGGGACGCGAAGATCTCGCACGCGTGCCACAGGTGCCGGCGGTCGAAGTCCGGCCAGAGCGTGTCGAGGAACACCATCTCCGCGTACGCCGACTGCCAGAGCAGGAAGTTGGAGATGCGCTGCTCCCCCGACGAGCGCAGGAACAGGTCCACGTCCGGGATGCCGGGCTCGTCGAGGTAGCGGGCGAAGACCCTCTCGGTGATCTTGTCCGGGTCGAGCCTGCCGTCGCGGACGTCCCGGGCGAGCGCGGCCGCCGCGTCGGTGATCTCGGCGCGGCCCCCGTAGTTCACGCAGAACTGCAGGGTGAGGACGTCGTTGTCGCGCGTCAGCTCCTCGGCCGTCTCCAGCTCCCGGATGACGCTGCGCCACAGCCGCGGACGCCGTCCCGCCCACCGGACCCGGACCCCCATCGAGTGGAGCTGGTCGCGCCGGCGGCGGATGACGTCCCGGTTGAAGCCCATGAGGAAGCGGACCTCGTCCGGGGAGCGCTTCCAGTTCTCGGTGGAGAACGCGTACGCCGACAGGTAGGGGATGCCGAGCTCGATCGCCCCCATGATGACGTCGAAGAGCGAGTCCTCGCCGCGTTTGTGCCCCTCGGTGCGCGGCAGCCCCCGCTCCTTGGCCCAGCGTCCGTTGCCGTCCATCACGATGGCGACGTGGCGCGGCACCAGCTCCCTAGGGATCTTGGGCGGAACGGCGCCGTCCCGGTGCGGTACCGGCGGCACGACGGCCCTGCTCAAACTCTCTCCCTCGTGATGTCGTCCTCGATGACCTCGAAGTCGCCGGCCGGTGCCGGCCCGGCGGGTGCGGCGTCGCCGGCGGGTCCCGGGTCGCGCTCCACGTGACGCAGGGACCGGATCCCGTGCTCCAGATGCCACTGGAGATAGGCGGCCACCAGGCCGCTCGCCTCCACCCGGTGGCGC
>DATCLF010000310.1:0-4223 GCA_036564055.1 Spirillospora sp. | reverse complement strand
GGCGGCCACGTCGTAGCCGTACAGCATGCGCATCGGATGCTTCTCCAGCCCCCAGGAACCGTTGTTGCCCACGATCATCACGACGGGCAGACCGTGCCGGACCAGGCTATCGGCGTCCATGAGCGACAACCCGGCCGCTCCGTCGCCGAGCAGCAGCACCACCTGGGCGGAGGGACGGGCGAGGCGCGCCGCGATCGCGTAGCCGAGCCCGGTGCCGAGGCACCCGTACGGGCCCGGGTCGAGCCAGCAGCCGGGACGCCGCGGCTCGACGTACCTGCCCGCGTAGGAGACGAAGTCGCCGCCGTCCCCGATCACCACGGCGTCGTCGTCGAGGACCTTCGACAGCTCCCCGTAGATCCGCAGCGGGTGGATCGGGTCGGCGTCGGAGGCGAGCAGCTCGACGTCCTCGGCGATCGCGGCGCAGGTGGCGTCGCGCAGGGACTCCCGCCAGTCGGCGTGGAAGGCGGGGGACACCCCCGCCTTCGCGCAGGCGGCGGCGAGGTCGGTGAACAGCAGGGACAGGTCCCCGGCCGCGGACCCTGCCGTGGGCACGTGCGTCGCGAGCTGCGACGGCGCGTCCGCGAGGTGCACGACCTTCGCGGACCCGTCGCCGAACGAGCCGTAGCCGAGCCGGAAGTCCAGCGGCGCGCCCGCGACGATCACGAGGTCGGCGTCCCCGAACGCGAGGCGCCGGGCGCGGGTGACGAGCAGCTCGTGCCCCGCGGGCAGGACGCCGCGCCCCTGGCCGTTGGCGACGACCGGTAGCCGCAGCTCCTCGGCGAACGCGCGGGCGGCCTCTTCGGCGCCGTCCATCCACACGTCCGAGCCGAGCACGAGGACGGGACGCCGCGCCCCCTTCAGCAGGGACGCGATCCCGGCCAGCCGTTCCGGGTCGGCGGGCCGCACCGGCGGGTCGGGACGTGCGGGTTCGCGGCGGGCCCGTCCGGCGGGGCCGAACAGGTGGTCCATGTGGACGTCGAGGAAGACCGGCCCGCGGTGGGGAGCGGCGGCGGTCGCGAACGCGCGGGCGACGTCGGAGGCGAGCGTGTCCGGCCCGGCCGCCGTCGCCGCGAGCTTCGTGACGGGCGCCAGCAGCGGCGGGTGGTCGAGCTCCTGGAGCGCGCCCGCACCCCACCGGCCGAGCGGGGCGCGCCCGCCGAGCACGACGACCGGGGACCCGTTGAAGTGGGCGGTCGTGATGCCGCTGACGCCGTTGGTGACCCCGGGGCCCGCCGTCAGGACGGCCAGGCCCGTGCGCCGGGTGAGCCGGGCCGTGGCCTCCGCCGCGAACACGGCGGTCTGCTCGTGCCGGACGTCGACGATGCGGGGATCGGCGTCCGCCCCGGTCACGTCGCGTGCGCCCGTCGCCGCGGCTCCGGCGCGTTCTTCGCCGACCGCCGCGTCGTACAACGGGAACACGTGCCCGCCCGACAGCGTGAACATCGTCTCGACGCCCTGCTCGCGGATCTCTGCGATGACCGTGTCGCCGCCGTGCCGCGCACCCATGCGCCGCACGGTAACAAGCGCCCGCTTGCCGCGCAGTAGCCGTCAAGGGGACGATCCCACGTCCTCGCACGAGGACTCGCCGGGAAGGAGGGGACGCACCCGCACCGAGTACGTCTTCCCCTCGCTGCGCCACGGGACTCCGGGGCGGGTCTCGGGGACCTTCTCGGACGGCGCGAGCGTGCAGATGCCGCCGGCCACCCGGACGCCGTCGCCGAGCGGGCCGAGCGGCCACGGCCTGGCGCGGCGGCCGGTGCCGGTCCCGCCGCTGATCTCGCCCGCCAGGACCGCCGTCCGTTCCGGCGTGTACGGCCGGGGCGGGGCGGCCAGGTCGGACGCGCGCCAGCCGTCCGGGTCGAGGCGCTTGAGGAACGCCGTCTCCGGGCCGCCCGGCACGCCCTGCTGGATGATCCGGGTTCGCGCGTCGCCGAGGACGACCACGGTGATGATCGCGTCGGGGATCATCTCGGAGCCGACCGTGTGCGAGCGGCCGAAGCCGGCCGCGTGTGCGCCGTCGAGGAGCCGCCGCAGCGCCGGCCGGGTCAGGCGGTGCTCCGTCAGCTCGGTGTCACCCCGCGCGCCGGGCCGGCCGGAGGCGCGGACGACCCGCCCCGAGGAGTAGACGGACAGATCGGGGATGCTTCCCGGGCCGCCGATGCCCGCGATGCCTCCCGTCCTGCGCACCCGGAGCACGAGCCTCTCGCCCGCCGGTTCCGCGGGCGCCGGCGGAGACGCCGTGCTCGAAGCGGATCCCGCCTTCGAAGGGGACGCGGGCCCGGACGTGTCCGAGCCGCCGTTGCGCGCGGCCAGGGCGCACGCCGACGAGCACACTGCCAGAGCCAGGCCGGCCGCGCTGCACGCCGTCGTCCTCGCGCGGACGGACGCGGGGAGCAGCCGAGTGTACGGAGCGGCCATGTCCCTTCGACGGGCCGCCGCCGTGCCGGGTTCCGAGATCCCTTTGATGCTGAACGTGCATCTGTGCCGGCGGGGCGGCCGGTACAAAAGCCGCCGCCGAAGACTGTGGAGCCCGGCGGGCGGCCGGGGCGCGGTCCCGCGCTAGTGTGCCGCCTTGTGAGTGTGCTCGTGGTCACCGGGACGTGTACGGGCGTCGGGAAGACCGTCGTCACCGCGGCGCTGGCCTCGGTCGCCGCCGCGCGCGGCGCGTCCGTCGCCGTCGTCAAGCCCGGGCAGACCGGGGTCGGCGACGACGAGCCCGGCGACCTCGACGAGGTCCGGCGCCTCACCGGCCTCACCGACCTGCACGAGTTCGCCCGTTTCCCCGACCCGCTGTCGCCCGCCGCCGCGGCCCGCCGCTGCGGACGGCCGCCCGTCCGGCTGCCCGAGGTGGCCGAGCGCGTGCGGGACCTGTCCCGCGACCGCGGGCTCGTGCTGGTCGAAGGGGCGGGCGGGCTGCTCGTCCGGTACGACGACGAGGGCGCCACGATCGCCGACCTCGCCCACTGGCTCGACGCCGCCGCCGTCGTGGTGACCCGCCCCGGTCTCGGCGCCCTCAACCACACCGCCCTCACCCTGGAGGCGATGGCGCACCGCGGCGTCCAGCTCGGGGGCGTCGTGATCGGCGCGTGGCCGGACGAGCCGGACCTCGCGATGCGCAGCAACGTCCGCGACCTGGAGACCATCGCGGCGCGTCCCCTCGCGGGCGCCCTGCCCGCCGGGGCGGGCGCGCTGGACCCCGCCGAGTTCCTCGTGGCCGCGCACCGCGGCCTGGCCCCCTCGTTCGGAGGCGGTTTCGACGCCGCCGCCTTCCGCGACACCTACGGTCTCGACAAGGAGTGAGACGAACGTGAGCGACATTCTCGACGTGGCCCGCCGTCAGGTGCTGCAGGAGGGACGGGGGCTGGACGCCGCCCAGGTGCTCGACTGCCTGACCCTCCCGGACGACCGGCTGCAGGACCTGCTCGCCCTCGCCCACGAGGTCCGGATGCGCTGGTGCGGGCCCGAGGTCGAGGTCGAGGGCATCGTGTCCCTGAAGACCGGCGGGTGCCCCGAGGACTGCCACTTCTGCTCGCAGTCGGGCAGGTTCGACTCGCCCGTCCGCTCGGCGTGGCTGGACATCCCCCGGCTCGTCGAGGCGGCGAAGGAGACGGCGGGGACCGGCGCCACCGAGTTCTGCATCGTCGCCGCCGTCCGCGGTCCGGACGAACGCCTCATGGCGCAGGTCCGCGAGGGCATCAAGGCGATCAACGAGGCCGTGGAGATCAACATCGCCTGCTCGCTCGGGATGCTGACCCGGCAGCAGGTGGACGAGCTGGTCGACATGGGCGTCCACCGCTACAACCACAACCTCGAGACCGCCCGCTCGCACTTCCCGAACGTGGTCACCACCCACACGTGGGAGGAGCGCTGGGAGACCCTCCGCATGGTGAAGGAGGCGGGGATGGAGGTGTGCTGCGGCGGCATCATCGGGATGGGCGAGACCGTCGAGCAGCGCGCCGAGTTCGCCGGGCAGCTCGCCGAGCTGGAGCCCGACGAGGTCCCGCTCAACTTCCTGGCCCCCCGCCCCGGCACCCCGTTCGAGCACTACGGTCTGGTCGAGGGCGGTGAGGCGCTCAAGACCATCGGCGCGTTCCGGCTCGCGCTGCCGCGCACCATCCTGCGCTACGCCGGCGGGCGGGAACTCACCCTCGGCGACCTGGGCACCCGCTCGGGCATGCTGGGCGGCATCAACGCCATCATCGTCGGCAACTACCTCACCACCC
>DATCLF010000309.1:0-16997 GCA_036564055.1 Spirillospora sp. | reverse complement strand
TCGCCGGGAGAGGCGGGCCTCGGAAGGATCACAGATCACGATGACGCAAGACACGACGGCGAAGGGCGAGGCCGGGGCGGACGGCCGCGCCGGGACGGCCGCGGCGCCGCTCGCGCCCGCATGGTTCCTGATCCCCGCCTGGATCCTGACGGTCGCCGGGCTGGGGATCTCCGGATACCTGACGGTGACGCACTACAACGAGGACGCCCTGGTCTGCTCCGCGTCCCGGACGGTGGACTGCCACGCGGTCACGACCAGCGACTACTCCACGCTGCTCGGGATACCGATGCCGCTGCTCGGGCTCGCGTTCTTCGCCGGCTTCGGGGCGCTGCTCACCCCCTGGGCGCTGCGGTCCCGGCGGGCGCCGCTGCGCTGGGGCCGGCTGGTGAGCACCGTCGTCGGCGTGCTCTTCGTCGTCTACCTCGTCACCGTGGAACTGGCGCTCCTGCACAAGATCTGCCTGTGGTGCACCGGGGTCCACGTGATCACCGTTCTGCTGTTCGTGCTCGTTCTGGCCGACGAATTCCGCCGGGTCGGCCAGGTCGACTAACCTCACCGAGACCGCGCCCCGCCATGGCGGCGCGACTCCGATTCCTAGGAGAACGCACATGAGCAAGGCCGCACGGGAGCGGTCCGCCAGAGAGCGCCTCGCCGCCGAGCGCAAGCGGCAGGCCGCGCGGCAGAGGCAGCGGCGGCTGCTCGCCATCGTCCTCGGGTCGGTGGTGGCGGTGGCCGTCGTCGTGGTCGGCACCGTCCTGATCATCGACTACCAGCGCAAGCAGGGCCGTGCCGAGGTCTACCGGGGTGCGCTCGCCCCGCTCTCCCGCCAGGACGACGGCGCGATCGTGATGGCGCAGCCCGGGGTGGACAAGCCGGTGCTGGAGATCTTCGAGGACTTCCAGTGCCCGGTCTGCAAGGAGTTCGAGGAGGCCAGCGGCAAGACCGTCCTGCAGCTGGCGCACGAGGGCAAGGCCAAGGTCGTCTACCGGCCGTTCCACCTGTTCGGCCAGCAGAAGGACCCGATCAGGATCAACTCGCTGCGCGCGGCCGAGGCGGCGCTGTGCGTTCCGGCCGACAAGTGGATCTCCTACCAGAAGGCGCTCTTCAGGTTCCAGCCCGCCGAGGGCCGCGAGGGCTTCTCGCCCGACGACCTGGTCAAGTGGGGCAGGGACATCGGCGTCACCGACCCGAACTTCGAGAAGTGCGTGCGCGAGGAGCAGAAGAAGCCCCAGGTCGACGCCATGACCAACTACGCGCTGCAGCAGCGCGGCGTCCAGGGCACGCCCACGGTCTTCCTGGACGGCAAGGAGCTCGACTCGGCGCAGTTCATGAACCCCGCCGCGCTGCGGGCCACGGTCGACGCGGCCCGCGCGGCCGGGAAGTGAGCGGCGGAGGCTGAGGAACGCCGCCCGGCCGCCGGTGGCGGGCCGGGCGGCGTCGTCCCGGTGACGACCTCCTCGGGCCGCCGAACACCGGAGGGTGAGCCGGTCACGCGCGGTCCCGCCGGGGCGCGCGGCGCTTCGCCGTTTCCGTGTCGCCCATCCTCGCTACGCTCGTGACGCGAACGAACACGCAGCGTCACCGATCGGGGGATCCATGAGCGAGCAGGGCAGGAGGGCGGCGCAGCACGCGCGGCCCACGGGGGAGCGGGCGAGGGCGGCGGCACGGCGGCGCCGGCGGCGGCTGCTGGTCGTCGTGACCGGCGGCGTCGCCGCCGCGGCGCTCGTGGTGGCCGTCACCGTCGTCGCGGTGGTCCGCGACGGCGCGGCCGGGCCGCTCGCCGACGGCTACGACGGGCCGCTGGCGCCGGCGACCCGCCTGGAGAACGGGGCGGTCGCGATGGGGCGGCCGGGCGTCGCCGCACCGGTCCTGGACGTCTACGAGGACTTCCAGTGCCCGGCGTGCAGGGCGATGGAGAAGCGGCTCGGCGGCACCTTCAAGAAGCTCGCCGCCGAGGGCCGGCTGACGGTCGTGTACCGGCCGTTCCAGCTCTTCCAGCAGGACCCGCCGATGTCCAACTCCCGGCGGGCCGCGAACGCCGCCGCCTGCATCCCCGTGGACGAGTGGATCCCCTACCACGACCGGCTGTTCGCCGAGCAGCCGGTCGAGGGCGACGAGGGCTTCACCCCCGCCGAGCTGATCGAGTGGGCCGCCGACCTCGGCGTCACCGACCCCGGCTTCGCCGCCTGCGTCCGCCGCAACGAGCGGATCGACCTCGTCGGGAAGGCGAGCTCCGCCGCCGGGCGCGCGGGCGTCGACGCGACCCCGTACCTCGCGCTGAACGGCGCGAAGCTCGGCACGGACGTCCTCGGCTCGCCGGAGGAGCTGGAGAAGGCCGTCGAGGGGGCCGTGCCCGGCACCCCGCCGCTCCCGCCGCCGTCGGGCGGCCCCGCGGGCGGCGCGGTGTCCGTTTCCCCGGGGGCACCGTCCTAGACACGTCACGCGGGGCGCCCCGGAGGCGGTAACGTCAACGGTCATGCAGCCGCTCGCGTCTATCCCGAGCCCGTCGCAGGGCATCTGGCACCTCGGACCCATTCCGATCCGCGCCTACGCCATCATGATCATCCTCGGCATCGTCGCCGCGGTCTGGCTGGGCGAGCGGCGCTGGGCCGCCAAGGGCGGCGCGCCCGGCGTGGTCGTCGACGTGGCCGTGTGGGCGGTGCCCTTCGGCCTGCTCGGCGGGCGGCTCTACCACGTCGTCACCGACTACCAGCTCTACTTCGGGGAGAACGGCGACCCCGGCCGGGCGTGGCAGATCTGGCAGGGCGGCCTCGGCATCTGGGGGGCGATCGCCCTCGGCGCCGTCGGCGCGCTGGTCGGATGCCGGCGGCGGGGCATCTCCTTCCTCGCCCTCGCCGACGCGGTCGCGCCGGGCATCGCGCTCGCGCAGGCGATCGGCCGCTGGGGCAACTACTGGAACCAGGAGCTGTACGGGCGTCCGCTCGACGCGTTCTGGGCCGTCGAGATCGACGAGGCGCACCGCCCGGTGCTGGAGGGAGGGCCCGGCCTCGACCCGCGGTACGCCGACGTGGCCACCTACCACCCGACGTTCCTGTACGAGTCGCTGTGGTGCATCGGCGTCGCCGTGCTGGTGATCTGGGCCGACCGCCGCTACAAGCTCACCCACGGCCGCGCGTTCGCCCTCTACGTCGCCGCCTACACGCTCGGACGGGCCTGGATCGAGGCGCTGCGCATCGACGACGCCCACCACATCCTCGGGCTGCGGCTCAACGACTGGACGGCGATCCTCCTCTTCCTCGGCGCCGTCGCCTACCTGCATGAGACCCGGCACCGCACGGGCCCGGAGAACGTCGGCGCGCCCGCCGCGGAGGGCGCCACCGGCACGGCCGGAGCCGCCGAGGACAAGCCCGCTCCGCAGGACGGCCCGGGCGACGCGAAGGACGAGCCGGACACCGGCGGCGCCTCCGAGCGCGCCGAACCCGAAACCTCCGAGCCCGGCGAGTCCGACGCCGCCGGCGACTCCCGCGACGGCTCCGACGGCTCTGACGGCTCCGACGACTCCGACGAAGCTGAGGACGCGGCCGAGGAGGACACCGAAGAGTCGGACGCGTCCGCAAGGACCGCCGAGGACCGCGAGGACGACGAGTCCGATGGCTCCGCCGAGCCGGACGAGGCCGACGATGCCGGCGCGGGCACCGAGGACGGCGAAACCGTCGACGACACGAAAGCGGAGTCCGCGTCCGCGGAGAAGGACGCCGGGGCCGGAGACGAACCGTCCTCCGAGACCGACTCCGACGCCGAGGGCGAGCCCGAGGACGAGACCTCCGAGGAGGCCGACGCCGCGAAGGGCGAGAAGGACGATGACGACGAGCCCGCGCGGGTAGGGAACAAGCGGTCCGGGAAGGAGGAGCCCGTCAAGGACCGGAAGTGACGCTCGCGGAGGGGCGAGTGCGAGCACCATGAGCGGCGGAGATCCCGGCACGCCGGCGGAGCGGCACCACCGCCACCGCGACGTCACCGGCGGCTGGTTGCGGCCGGCGGTGTTCGGCGCCATGGACGGGCTCGTCTCCAACTTCGCGTTGATCGCGGGCGTGGCCGGCGGGCGGGCGGACCCGAAGGTCGTCCTGCTGGCGGGCCTGGCGGGCCTCGCGGCGGGCGCGTTCTCCATGGCGGCGGGGGAGTACATCTCGGTCGCCTCGCAGTCGGAGCTGGCCGAGGCGGAGATCGAGGTGGAGCGGCGGGAGCTGCTGCGGCATCCCCTCGCCGAGGAACAGGAGCTCGCCGGGGTCTTCGAGGCGCGCGGCGTGGACCCGGAGACGGCCGCCGAGGTCGCGCGGCAACTGTCCCGCAACCCCGACGACGCGCTGGAGGTCCACACCCGCGAGGAGCTCGGGGTGACGCCCGACGACCTGCCGTCCCCGGTGCTGGCGGCGGGCTCGTCGTTCCTGTCGTTCGGGGTGGGTGCGCTGCTGCCGGTGCTGCCGTACGTGCTGGGCGCGTCCTCGCTGTGGCCCGCGGCGGTCGTGGCGGCGCTCGGGCTGTTCGGCGCCGGGGCGCTGGTGGCGAGGATCACCACGCGGCCCTGGTGGTTCGGCGGGGCCAGGCAGCTGCTGTTCGGCGCCGCCGCGGCGGCGATCACCTATGGCGTCGGCGCCCTCATCGGCGCGGACGGCGGCCTGTGACCCGTCCCCCCGGCGTCTCCCGGGCGGCCCCCGGTGAACTGGATAAAACGCCCGTTCCGGCCCGCTCGCGCGGGGTGGAACGCTAAGCTCCGGGGCGTGATCGAGGCTCGTGACACAGATTCCGCTGAACCCGCCGGGACCGCGCGCAAGGGCCGCGGCGGCCGCGACTTCTGGCCGGCGGACCAGCCCGGCCGCAAGCGCCCCGGTCCCAAGCTGCTGATCGGCGTGGCCGTGGCGCTCGTCGCGGTGGTCGGCGCGGTCGTGGCGGTGCTCGTGTTCACCGGCGGGGAGGAGACCCCCGCCCAGGCGAAGGTGAAGCCGACCGCCTACACCCCCGACTTCGACGGCGAGGGCTTCCGTGAGATCGCCACGAGGGCCGCCGACTCCCGCGCCATCACCGAGGGTGAGGTGGCCTCGGCCAAGACGCTGAAGTCCGGCTCCCACTCCTTCACGCTGGCCAAGTCGGACCTCACCGACGATTGCAAGTCGGTGACGTGGGGCGCCCGCCTGCAGGGCGACCTCGCCCGGCACGGCTGCAGCCAGATCGCCCGGTCGGTGTACGTGAGCGCCGACAAGCAGCACGTCGGCCAGTTCTTCGTGATCAACATGAAGGACGAGGAGGGCGTCAAGCAGATCCTGCGGGACCTGCAGCCCGAGACCGGCGCCGGCTGGATCGTCCCGCTGAACGCGAGCGGCGTGCCCGCCTTCGGCTCCGGTTTCAGCGCCGCCTACGCCAAGACCTACGGCCACTACGCCGTGATCACCGTGGTGGAGCGGGCCGGCGGGGAGCAGCCGAAGTCGCTCAACGAGCTGATCGACGTGAGCCTGGTCATCGAGAACGCCGCCGACTTCCTGTACGGACGTCTCAACCTGGCCTCGAACACGGGAGCCCGGCAGTGATCCCCGGGCGCCCGGGCGTGTCACCTGCCGCAGGGCAGTAGTCTGCGCGGTCGTGGAACCCGATGACCCCCGCCGCGGCCGGGGCCCGGGGCGCGTCCCCGCCGACCGCCAGGGCCGCCGGCCGCCGCCGCGCAGGACGGCTCCGGGTCGCTGGGGCGCCCGGCGCGGGCCGGACCCGTCCCGCCGCGCGTCCCGCCCGCAGCGCCCCGTCCCGCCGCCTCGCACGCCCCCCGAAGACGACCCCGGCCACCGGGGCCTCCCCGGTACCGGCGACGCGACCGGCCCGCAGGCCGCGCCGGGATTCCCGGGCGCGCCGGGCGGAGGGCCCCGCCCTCACCGCGGGCCCGCGCACGGCCCTGAACCGGGCTACGGCGAGCAGGGCTACTACGGCGAGCACGGTTACGAGGACGAACCGGGCTACGACGAGGCGTACCACGAGGCGCCCGCCGGGGCTCCGCCCGACGCCGCCGAGCGCGGGCCGGGGAAGAAACCGGGGAAGAAGAAACCGGGGACGAGAAAACAAGGCAGGAAGCCGAAGAAGGGACGCGGTCCCGGGACGGGGCCCCTCGGGGCGTCGAAGCGCCCCCGGCCCCCCGAGCGGCCCGGCGGGAGACCGCGCCCGGCACGGCGCGGGGCGGGGCCCGGCCCGAAGCTCTACTACGGCGCGGCCGCGGTCCTCGGCCTCGTCGTCCTCCTGGGGCTCGGGGCGTTCGTCGTCCTGAACGGCGGCGACTCGTCCGGCCGGGACGGCGCGTCCGGCGCGCGGGGCGGGGCGCCCGCGAGCACCGGCCTGTCGCCGGCCTCCTACTCCAGCTCGGCGTCGACCTCCGCGTACGCGGGCATCGCCTCCCGCGACACCGACCCCCAGCCGCTGACGATCGACGAGGTGTTCCCCTCCTCGGCCGCGAAGGTGTCGCTCCCGGACGGGGACGTGCAGGTCAAGCTGCGCGCCAAACGCCTCGACGACGACTGCGCCGCCGCCGTCTGGGGCCAGACCGTGGGCGACGTCCTCAGCAGGGGCGGCTGCACGCAGGCGGCACGGGGGATCTACGCCGACACCAAGAACGGGTACGGGCTCGCCGTCGCCGTGTTCAACCTCTCCGGATCGAAGGCGGCCGACGAGTTCGTCGCGACCCTGGAGAAGACCATCGGGGCCGGTTTCGTCCAGCCCCTGCCGGCCGAGGAGCCCCTCGACGACTTCGGCCGCGGCTTCGGCATGGCGCGCGGGCTGGCCATGGGCCACTTCGCGGTGGTCACCTGGGCGCAGCGCCTCGACGGCAAGGGCGACGTGAAGGACGAGACGCTGCTGGAGCTGCTGATCGAAGGCGGCAAGAACCCCGCCGTGCTCGGCCGTGCGGCACGCGCGTCCAACTGACCGGCCCGCGCGGCGAGCGCACGCTGCGAGGAACACTCCACGCGGACGTTCCACGGCGGGGATGCTCCACGGCAACGACCTGGAATTTCTTGGCAAACAGGCCGCCCCGGTGATGATCCTCACGGGCGCCGGGGCCCTTTTCCGCGTCGGATCAGCCATTACACTGGTCTGGACCATTGTGGGATGACGCCGCACTGACCGCCGCTCCGAGGTTTCGCGATCCAGGACACTCGGGCAGGAATCCGGCAGTGATGTAATGTCATCTCACCGCAGGCAGGGCCAACGTCGTCCCGGACTGCACTGACATCGGCAGTGACACCACGACGACGGGAGGGTTGATGGCCTCTGCCGCCTTCACACCTGGTGCCCGCACCTCCGCCGGGGACGCGAGCGTCGCCGGCCGCCCCCGGCCGCAGGGACTGTACGACCCCCTCGGCGAGCACGACGCCTGCGGTGTCGGCATGGTGGCGGACCTTCACGGCCGCAAGAGCCACGACATCGTGCGCAAGGCGCTGACGGTCCTGCGGAACCTCGACCACCGCGGCGCCGTCGGCGCCGAACCGGACGACGGCGACGGCGTCGGCATCCTCGTCCAGATCCCGGACGCGTTCTTCCGCGAGGTCTGCGAGTTCCCCCTCCCGGAGGCCGGCGCGTACGCGGCGGGCATCGCGTTCCTTCCCGTCGACGGCGACGAGCGCGCCTCCGTCGTCTCCCACATCGAGAAGCTGTGCGCCGAGGAGGGCCTCGCGGTCCTCGGATGGCGCGAGCTGCCGCACGACCCCACGTTCACGGGCCCGGCCTCGCGCCGCGTCATGCCGCACTTCTCCCAGCTGTTCGTCGCGCCCGCGCCCGGCGGCCCGCACGAGGGCAAGACCGGCATCGACCTCGACCGCGTCGTGTTCTGCATGCGCGAACGCGCCGAGCAGGACGTGAACGTCTACTTCCCGAGCCTGTCCAGCCGGACGATCGTCTACAAGGGGATGCTGACGACGCCGCAGCTGGAGCCGTTCTACCCCGACCTGTCGGACCGCCGCTTCAGCACCGCGATCGCGCTCGTGCACTCGCGGTTCTCGACCAACACCTTCCCCGCCTGGGAGCTCGCGCACCCGTACCGGTTCATCGCCCACAACGGCGAGATCAACACGGTGAAGGGGAACCGGAACTGGATGCGGGCCCGCGAGGCGCTGCTGAAGTCGGACCTGATCCCCGGTGACCTGTCCCGCGTCTTCCCGGTGATCGACATCGAGGCCAGCGACACGGCGTCGTTCGACGAGTGCCTGGAGCTGCTGCACCTCGGCGGGCGGTCGCTGCCGCACGCGGTCCTGATGATGATCCCCGAGGCGTGGGAGAACCACACCGAGATGGATCCGGCCCGCCGCGCCTTCTACGAGTTCCACTCCACGCTGATGGAGGCGTGGGACGGGCCCGCCAGCGTCAGCTTCACCGACGGCACCGTCGTCGGCGCCGTCCTCGACCGCAACGGGCTGCGTCCCGGCCGGTACTGGGTGACCGACGACGGGCTCGTCGTGCTCGCCAGCGAGAGCGGCGTCCTCGACATCCCCGCGTCCAAGGTCGTCCGGAAGGGCCGCCTGCAGCCCGGCAAGATCTTCCTGGTCGACACCGAGGCCGGGCGGATCGTCGAGGACGACGAGGTCAAGGCCGAGCTCGCCGCCGAGCACCCCTACGGCGAGTGGCTGCGCGAGGGCCTGGTCAGGTTCGAGGAGCTGCCGCCGCGCAAGCGGGAGGTCCCCGACCAGGAGACGCTGCTGCGCCGCCAGCAGGCGTTCGGCTACACCCTCGAGGAACAGCGGGTCATCCTGACGCCGATGGCGAGGACGGGCGCCGAGCCGATCGGGTCGATGGGGACCGACACCCCGATCGCGGTGCTGTCGAAGCGGCCCCGGCTCCTGTTCGACTACTTCAAGCAGCAGTTCGCGCAGGTCACGAACCCGCCGCTGGACGCGATCCGCGAGGAGCTCGTCACCTCCCTGCAGTCCACGCTCGGCCCGGAGGGCAACCTCCTCGAACCCGGCCCGGACTCGTGCCGCCGTCTCGTGCTGCCCACCCCCATCCTCGACAACGACGAGCTCGCCAAGATCATCCACATCGACGACGAGGGGTCGCTGCCGCATCTGCGCGCCCACGTCGTGCACGGCCTGTACGACGTCGCCGGCGGGGGAGAGGCCCTCCAGGCGCGCCTGGAGGAGATCAACGCCGAGGTGAGCCGCGCCATCGAGGACGGCGCCCGCATCATCGTGCTGTCGGACCGCGGCGCCGACGCCACCCGCGCCGCGATCCCGTCGCTGCTGCTGACCGGGTCGGTCCACCACCACCTGATCCGGGAGAAGTCCCGCACGCGGGTCGGGCTGGTCGTCGAGACCGGCGAGGCCCGCGAGTGCCACCACATGGCGCTGCTCATCGGGTACGGCGCCTCGGCGGTCAACCCCTACCTCGCGATCGAGACCGTCGAGAACCTCGTCGCCACGGGCGTCATCAAGGACGTCGAGCCCGGCAAGGCCGTCCGGAACCTCGTGAAGGCCTACGGCAAGGGCGTCCTGAAGATCATGTCGAAGATGGGCGTGTCCACGGTCGCGTCCTACACCGGCGCGCAGATCTTCGAGGCGATCGGCCTCGGCGAGGAGGTCGTGTCCCGCTGCTTCACCGGCACCACGTCCCGGCTCGGCGGCGTCGGCTTCGACGTGCTGGCCCGCGAGGCCGCCGAACGGCACGCCCGCGCCTACCCGCCGGGCGGCAACCCGCTCCCGCACCGGACCCTGGAGATCGGCGGCGAGTACCAGTGGCGCCGCGAGGGCGAGCCGCACCTGTTCAACCCCGAGACGGTGTTCAAGCTGCAGCACGCCACCCGCACCCGCCGCTACGAGATCTTCAAGGAGTACACCTCGAAGGTCGACGCGCAGGCCGAGCAGCTGATGACCCTGCGCGGCCTGTTCCGGCTCCGGGAGGGCGTGCGGCCGCCCGTGCCGATCGAGGAGGTCGAGCCCGTCTCGCAGATCGTCAAGCGGTTCTCGACAGGCGCGATGTCGTACGGGTCCATCTCCGCCGAGGCGCACGAGACCCTCGCGATCGCGATGAACCGTCTCGGCGGCAAGTCCAACACCGGCGAGGGCGGCGAGGACCCCGACCGCTACACCCCGGACGAGAACGGCGACCTGCGCCGCAGCGCCATCAAGCAGGTCGCCTCCGGCCGGTTCGGCGTCACCGCCGAGTACCTCACCAACGCCGACGACCTGCAGATCAAGATGGCGCAGGGCGCCAAGCCCGGCGAGGGCGGCCAGCTCCCCGGCCACAAGGTCTACCCGTGGATCGCCAAGACCCGGCACTCCACCCCCGGTGTCGGCCTCATCTCGCCGCCGCCGCACCACGACATCTACTCCATCGAGGACCTGGCGCAGCTCATCCACGACCTGAAGAACTCCAACCCGTCGGCGCGCGTGCACGTCAAGCTCGTCGCGGAGATGGGCGTCGGCACGGTCGCGGCCGGGGTGTCCAAGGCGCACGCCGACGTCGTCCTGATCTCCGGGCACGACGGCGGCACCGGCGCGTCCCCCCTCACCTCGATCAAGCACGCGGGCACGCCGTGGGAGCTCGGCCTCGCCGAGACCCAGCAGACGCTGCTGCTCAACGACCTGCGCGACCGCATCGTCGTGCAGGTCGACGGGCAGATGAAGACCGGCCGGGACGTGATCATCGCCGCGCTGCTCGGCGCCGAGGAGTACGGTTTCGCGACCGCGCCGCTCGTGGTGTCGGGCTGCGTCATGATGCGGGTCTGCCACCTGGACACCTGCCCGGTCGGCGTCGCCACCCAGAACCCCGAGCTGCGCCGCAGGTTCACCGGCAAGCCCGAATTCGTCGTCAACTTCTTCGAGTTCATCGCCGAGGAGGTCCGCGAATACCTGGCGGCGCTCGGGTTCCGGTCCCTCGACGAGGCGATCGGGCACGTCGAGATGCTCGACACCGGCGACGCCGTCGAGCACTGGAAGGCGTCCGGGCTGGACCTCAGCCCGATCCTGCACCGCCCGGACCTGCCCGCGGGCGCCGCCCTCCGCTGCGTCACCGAGCAGGACCACGGGCTGGAGAAGGCCCTCGACAACACGCTCATCCAGCTCGCCGAGGGCGCGATCGAGCACGGCACCCGGGTGAAGCTCGAACTGCCGATCCGCAACATCAACCGGACGGTCGGGACGATGCTCGGCCACGAGCTGACCCGGCGGAGAGGCGCCGCCGGGCTCCCCGACGACACGATCGACATCACCTTCACCGGCTCGGCCGGCAACTCGTTCGGCGCGTTCGTGCCACGCGGGATCACGCTGCGGCTCGTCGGCGACGCCAACGACTACGTCGGCAAGGGCCTGTCGGGCGGGCGGCTCACGCTGCGTCCCCCGGCCGACGCCGGGTTCGTCGCCGAGGAACAGATCATCGGCGGGAACGTCATCCTGTACGGGGCGACGTCCGGCGAGCTGTTCGCCCGCGGCGTGGTCGGCGAGCGGTTCTGCGTCCGCAACTCCGGCGCGACCGCCGTCGTCGAGGGCGTCGGCGACCACGCCTGCGAGTACATGACCGGCGGCCGCGCGGTGATCCTCGGCCCGACGGGACGCAACCTCGCGGCCGGCATGTCCGGCGGAATCGCCTACGTCCTGGACCTCGTACCGGAGCGGGTCAACCGCGAGATGGTCGACCTGGAACCCCTCGACCCCGACGACGTGGACTTCGTCCGGAACCTCGTCGAACGCCACCTGGCCGAGACCGGCTCGGCGGTCGCCCGCCGGCTGCTGGACGACTGGGACGCCGCGTCCGCCCGCTTCACCAAGATCATGCCGAAGGACTACCGCCGCGTCCTGGACGCCATGGCCAGGGCGAAGTCCGAGGGACGCGACGTCAACGAGGCCGTCATGGCCGCGGCCAAGGGCTGAGAGAGGGGGCTTCCAGCAATGGGCGACCCGAAGGGTTTCCTCACCGTGGGGCGGGAGCTTCCCAAGCGCCGCCCGGTCGACGTGCGCATCAGGAGCTGGTCGGAGGTCTACGAGGAGTTCGGCCGCGACCGCCTCGAAAAGCAGGCGAGCCGCTGCATGGACTGCGGCATCCCGTTCTGCCACCAGGGCTGCCCGCTCGGCAACCTCATCCCCGAGTGGAACGACCTCGTCTACCGGCAGGACTGGAAGCAGGCCATCGAGCGGCTGCACGCCACCAACAACTTCCCCGAGTTCACCGGACGGCTGTGCCCCGCCCCGTGCGAGAGCGCCTGCGTCCTCGGCATCAACCAGGACCCGGTGACCATCAAGCGGGTCGAGGTCGAGATCATCGACCGTGCGTTCGCGGAGGGCTGGGTGCGGCCCCGGCCGCCCGCCGTCAAGACCGGCAAGAGCGTCGGCATCGTCGGGTCGGGGCCCGCGGGCCTCGCCGCCGCCCAGCAGCTCACGCGCGCCGGGCACGACGTCACCGTCTACGAGCGCGCGGACCGCATCGGGGGCCTGCTCCGCTACGGCATCCCCGAGTTCAAGATGGAGAAGCGCCACCTCGACCGGCGCCTCGACCAGATGCGCGCCGAGGGCACCGAGTTCAAGACCTCGGTGAACGTCGGCGTCGACATCAGCGCCGACGAGCTGCGCGCCCGGCACGACGCCGTCGTCCTCGCCGGCGGCGCCACCGCCTGGCGCGACCTGCGCGTCCCGGGACGCGAGCTCAAGGGCATCTACCAGGCGATGGAGTACCTGCCCCCGGCCAACCGGGCGCAGGAGGGCGACTACGAGGTGTCGCCGATCTCCGCCAAGGGCAAGAACGTCGTCGTCATCGGCGGCGGGGACACCGGCGCCGACTGCATCGGCACCGCGATCCGGCAGGGCGCCGCCTCGATCACCCAGCTCGAGATCATGCCGCGCCCGCCCGCGACCCGCCCCGAGTCGCAGCCGTGGCCGACCTACCCGATGCTGTTCAAGGTGGAGACCGCCCACGAGGAGCTCGCCGACATGGGCGGGGAGCGCGTGTACGCCGTGTCCACCATCGAGTTCCTCGGGGACGAGGACGGCAACGTCCGCGCCCTGAAGGTCGTGGACGTCGCCGGCCCCGAGACCGGCTTCACCCCCATCGAGGGCACCGAACGGGAGATCCCGGCCGAGCTCGTCACGCTCGCGATGGGCTTCCTCGGCCCGCAGCGGGAGGGGCTGCTCGAACAGCTCGGCGTGGAGCTCGACCAGCGCGGCAACGTCGCCCGCGACCGCGACTACAGGACGTCCGTGGACGGCGTGTTCGTGGCCGGGGACATGGGCCGCGGCCAGTCCCTCATCGTGTGGGCCATCGCGGAGGGACGGTCCGCCGCCCGCGGCGTCGACGCCTACCTCACCGGCCGCACCGACCTGCCGTACCCGATCCCGCCCACGGCCCGTCCGATCGGCTGACCGCGCCGTGACGGGCCCGGCCCGCCGCCGCACCGGCGTGTGAGCGGGCCGAGGTCCCCGCGCGTCGACGCCGCCGCAGCGTGCAGGCCCCGGGAAGCGCGCCTCGCCTGCTCCCCGGGGCCTTCGCTGTGCCGGCATCGACGCATGGGAACCGCGCCGCCCATCCTGGACACCGACGTGCTCCGCCGCCTGCGGCCGGCCCGCGACCCATGGACCGCGAGTGGGCCGAACCCCTCGACGTCGCCGCCGTCGCCGCCCGCGCCGGCTACTCGCGCTACCACTTCGTCCGGCTGTTCAGCGCCGTCTACGGCGAGACCCCGGGCGCCTACCTCACCCGGCGCCGCATCGAACGCGCCCAGGACCTCCTGCGCACGGCGAACCTGACCGTCACCGAGATCTGCATGCTCGTCGGCTTCACCAGCCTCGGCACGTTCTGCACCCGCTTCAAACGGCAGGTGGGCATGACGCCGACCGAGTACCGCGCACGGGCGCGCACCGCCGGCGCGAAGGCGATCCCCGGCTGCTTCGTGCTCTTCTGGGCCGGCGGCTTCCGCGCGGACCCAGAGCACACCGCAGCCGACGCGGAGCACACCGCAACTTTCGAGAAGCCCGCCCCGGAACCCTCCTCCTAGCGTGGGAGCACCGACCGGAGAGGGACACGATCACGAAACTGGGGCTGGCCACGATCTGGGTGCTCGACCAGGAGTCGGCCGAGAGGTTCTTCACCGAGAAACTCGGCCTGGAGGTCCGCGACGACATGACGCTCGGCGAGGGCGGCATGCGGTGGATCACGCTCGGCGCGAAGAACCAGCCCGACCTCAGCCTCGCCCTCATGGTGCCGGGCCCGCCGACCATGGATCCCGAGTCCGCCGCTCAGGTGAAGGCGCTCATCGCCAAGGGCCTCCTCGGCGCCGGGGCGTTCCACACCGACGACTGCCAGGGCGACTACGAGGCCATGTCCGCCAAGGGCGTCGAGTTCGTGCAGAAGCCGGAGAAGCGTCCCTACGGCATCGAGGCGGTGTTCCGCGACGACTCCGGCTGCTGGTACAGCCTCACCCAGCCCTTCGACGAGCTCGACGAGAGCGTGCCCTGGGGCGACTGAGCCCGGAGCAGTCGCCGCCGGCCGCCGTGCGGCGGGCGGCTCCGCGGCCCGGCCTCCCGGCCTCCCGGCCTCCTCACCACCGGGGCGGCCGGGCCCGCCGCGTCTCGGCGGCCCACGATGTCCGAGGCGGCCGGGGGCATGCCCGCGAAGGCTCCTCGGGCGCGGCGGGCGCCCGGTCACAACAGGCGCTCTCTCACAGCAGGCGTCGGACGGGCTCGCCCGCCAGGTCGCGGACCTCGTGCGCGAAGTGCGCCTGGTCGGCGTAGCCCGCCGCGTGCGCCGCGTCCGCCAGCGGCGCACCGGCACGCGCCAGCCGCAGCGCCCGCTGGAACCGCAGCACCCGCTGGAGGGTCTTCGGCCCGTACCCGAACGCGGCCAGTGAGCGCCGCCGAAGCTGCCGCTCGCTGAGGCCCACCCGGTCGGCCAGGTCCCGCACCGAGCCGCGCGACACACCGGCCACCACGGCCGGGACGACCGGGTCGGCCGGGCGCATCCGCTCCCGCACCGCCGCGACGAGCGTCCCGCGCCGGTCGGCGGACCGCGCCACCGCCTCCGCGAGCCGGTCGGCCTCCGCGCCCCACAGGTCGCGCAGCGGCAGCCGCCCGTCACGGACCGCGTCGGCCGGGACGCCCAGCACCGCCGGCGCCGTCCCCGGCGCGAAACGGACCGCCGCGAACACCTCGCCCGGCCGGATGACCGCGGGGACCGGGCCCGTGTCCGGCCCCGCGACCAGGATCCCCGCCGCCGTCCACATCAGGTCGACGCAGCCGTCGGGCACGACGCGCTGCGTGTACGGCTCGGCGTCCTCGGGAAGCTCCGCCGTCCACGAGCAGGCGAGCCCCCGCTCCGGGAACTCGCGATAGGCGAACGGGCCCATCCCCCCTGCATACCAGCCGCCCTCGGGGGCAGGGCAACCAGAGCATCACATAACGGGAGGAAACCCATGCCGAACAAGGAGCTCCAAGGCAAGACCATCGCGTTCCTGTGCGCGCCCGAGGGCACCGAGCAGATCGAGCTCACCGAGCCCTGGACGGCCGTCGAGCGGGCCGGGGGCACGCCCCGCCTCGTGTCCACCCGGTCCGGCCGCCTCCAGGCGTTCAACCACCTCGACAAGGGCGACACGTTCCAGGTCGACACCACCGTCGACGTCTCCGACCACACCGAGTTCGACGGGCTCCTGCTGCCCGGCGGCGTCGCCAACCCGGACTACCTGCGCACCCGGCCGAACGCCGTGGCGTTCGCGCGGTCCTTCTTCGACGCCGGCAAGCCCGTCGCAGTCATCTGCCACGGCCCGTGGACGCTCATCGAGGCGGACGTCGTCCGCGGCCGCACGCTGACCTCCTACCCGAGCGTGCGGACCGATCTGCGCAACGCGGGCGCCACTTGGGTGGACGAGGAGGTCCGGGTCTGCGCCGACGGTCCGAACACGCTCGTCAGCAGCCGCGGACCCGACGACCTCAAGGCGTTCGGCCAGGCCGCCGTCGAGGCGTTCGCGGGGTGACGGCACGGGGCGGCGGCCCCGGCACATCGACCGGTGCATCGACCGGTGCATCGACCGGGGAAATCGGCGGCGGCCACATGTGGTCTAGACCTCTGAGCTAGACCAATCGGTGAACCCCGAGAGACCATATGCTGCATAAATATCCGTACCGGCAGGTAACTAAGTACGGTTGTGCACGTGACCCGTCGAGCGAAGATTGTCAGCACCATCGGCCCCGCCTGCTCCAGCGCCGAGCAGATCCACGCCCTCGTCGAAGCCGGGATCGACGTCGCGCGCCTCAACATGAGCCACGGCGACCACGCCCACCACGAGGAGGTCTACCACCGGATCAGGGCCGCCGCCGAGGCCACCGGACGCGGCGTCGGCATCCTCGCGGACCTGCAGGGTCCCAAGATCCGCATCGGGCGCTTCCCCGACGGGCCGGTGCGCCTCACCCTCGGTGACGAGTTCACCATCACCACCGAGGACGTCCCCGGCACGCGCCGCGAGGTCTCCACGACCTACCAGGGCCTGCCCGGCGACGTCTCCCCGGGCGACACGATCCTCATCGACGACGGGCGCGTCGCTCTCGAGGTCACCGACGTCGACGGCCCCCGCGTCAAGACCACGGTCACCGTCGGCGGCATGGTCTCCGACAACAAGGGCCTCAACCTCCCCGGCGTCCCCGTCAGCGTCCCCGCCCTCACCGAGAAGGACGAGAAAGACCTGCGCTGGGCCCTGCGCCTCGGCGTCGACCTCGTCGCCCTCTCCTTCGTCCGTACCCCCGCCGACGCCGACATCTGCTACCAGATCATGGAGGAGGAGGGCGTCCGCGTCCCCCTCATCGGCAAGATCGAAAAACCGCAGGCCGTCGAGCGCCTCCCCGAGATCGTCGCCGCCTTCGACGGCATCATGGTCGCCCGCGGCGACCTCGGCGTCGAGCTGCCCCTCGAACAGGTGCCGATGGTCCAGAAGCGCGCCATCGAGCTGTGCCGAGAGAAGGCCCGCCCGGTCATCGTCGCCACCCAGATGCTGGATTCGATGATCTCGGCTCCGCGTCCCACCCGCGCCGAGACCTCCGACG